>NZ_JAPPTP010000002.1:0-308700 GCF_027587155.1 Vibrio sp. T11.5 | reverse complement strand
GAAACGTTGTGAACACAGCGAAAGAGCTTTTAGCTTAATTATTAATTGCTTTGAAAGCCGGGTCCTCGTGACTCGGCTTTTTTGTTTTTGCCCGATACGAGGAACTAGATGCGATTTATAACTCTATCAGGTAGTATTTGTGACACGAAAAAGATGTAGAGCGATGGAATCATGCTAAAAGTTGCGATCAACGGATTTGGGCGTATTGGACGTAATGTTTTGCGGGCAGTCTATGAAAGTGGCAAAAGCCAAGATATCAAGGTGGTAGCCGTTAATGAGCTAGCGCAGCCTGATGCGATGGCACACTTGCTTCAATATGATACTAGCCACGGTCGATTTGGTAAGAAGATTACTAACGATCAGGAGCATATTTACGTTCACCATGAGAGCGGAGAGTTTGATTCCATCCGTATTCTTCATCTGGCAGAAATCGATCTTCTACCATGGAGAGATCTGGAAGTGGATTTAGTGCTGGATTGCACCGGTGTGTTTGGCTCTCAAGCTGATGGTCAAGAGCATATCAAAGCGGGGGCGAAGAAAGTCTTGTTTTCTCACCCAGGTGCCAGCGATCTCGACAATACCATTATCTATGGCGTTAACCACGATACGCTAACAGCTGACCACAATGTGGTATCTAATGGTTCGTGTACGACCAATTGTATTGTACCGATTATCAAAGCCCTTGATGAAGCTTTTGGAATCGATTCAGGTACTATCACTACTATCCACTCTTCGATGAATGATCAGCAGGTCATCGACGCCTACCATTCTGATCTCAGACGGACTCGTGCAGCCAGCCAATCGATCATACCTGTAGACACTAAGTTGCATAAGGGTATTGAAAGAATCTTCCCGAAATTTTCTAACAAATTTGAAGCAATTTCAGTACGAGTACCAACTGTAAACGTCACAGCCATGGATTTGAGCGTCACAATTAATACAAATGTGAAAGTTAATGACGTAAATCAAACCATTGTTAAGGCTTCTCAGTGTACATTACAGGGCATTGTTGACTATACTGAAGCTCCGCTCGTTTCCATCGATTTTAACCATGATCCCCATAGCGCGATCGTCGATGGCACTCAAACCCGTGTCAGTAATGGCCATTTGGTTAAGATGTTGGTTTGGTGTGATAACGAATGGGGATTTGCGAATCGTATGTTAGATACGGCACTCGCAATGCAAGCCGCTCCCCGTCAAATTTGACGCTGCGATGCTACTTTTTAGGGAAACGCAGATTAGCGGCGATGGAGAAATGTTTATTTCTAGCCTTGAAATAAATAGTGATACACTCCATATCTAAATCAGTTTGAAGAATTATTGGGCTTGGCAGGGTCGCCGGGTCTTAAAAACTTTACTTTTTGAATATTTGAGAGGACACATCATGTCTGTAATCAAGATGACTGACCTGGATCTAGCAGGTAAACGTGTATTTATCCGTGCGGATCTAAACGTACCTGTAAAAGAAGGCAAAGTAACTTCTGATGCACGTATTCTAGCATCTCTACCAACAATCAAGCACTGTCTAGAAGCTGGTGCTAAAGTTATGGTTACTTCTCACCTAGGTCGTCCTACTGAAGGTGAATACGCAGAAGAGTTCTCTCTACAACCCGTCGTTAACTACCTAAACGACGCTCTAGATTGCGATGTTAAACTCGCTAAAGATTACCTAGATGGCCTAGAGCTAAACACAGGTGAGCTAGTCGTTCTTGAGAACGTTCGCTTTAACAAAGGTGAAAAGAAGAACGAAGAAGAGCTATCTAAGAAATACGCAGCGCTTTGTGACATTTTTGTAATGGATGCATTCGGTACGGCTCACCGTGCACAAGCATCTACTCACGGTGTTGGTATGAACGCGCCTGTAGCGTGTGCTGGTCCTCTACTAGCGGCTGAACTTGAAGCACTTGGCAAAGCAATGGACAACCCAGAGCGCCCACTCGTTGCTATCGTTGGTGGTTCTAAAGTTTCTACTAAGCTAACGGTTCTAGAGTCTCTATCTAAAGTTGCTGACCAACTTGTTGTTGGTGGTGGTATCGCGAACACATTTATCGCTGCAGATGGCCACAACGTAGGTAAGTCTCTATACGAAGCAGACCTAGTTGAAACGGCTCAAAAGTTAATGAAAGAGTGTTCTATCCCAGTTGCGACTGACGTCGCATGTGCGAAAGCATTCGATGAAAACGCAGAAGCTGAAATCAAGCACGTTTCAGAAGTGGCTGACGACGACATGATCTTCGACCTTGGTCCAGAATCAACAGCGACTTTAGCTGAAATCATCGGCAACGCGAAAACTATCCTATGGAACGGCCCTGTAGGTGTATTTGAATTCAAAAACTTCGAAGCGGGTACAAAAGGTATCTCTGAAGCAATCGCTCAGTCTGCAGGTTTTTCTGTCGCAGGTGGCGGTGATACGCTAGCAGCTATCGACAAGTTCGGTATTAAAGCTGACGTTTCTTACATCTCTACGGGTGGCGGTGCATTCCTTGAATTCGTGGAAGGCAAAGTATTACCAGCAGTTGCGATGCTTGAAGAGCGCGCTAAGTAATTAAACGAAAGCGGGGGAGTGACTCTCCCGCTTTCTGGTTTGCTGCAAGTCTCATTGTTCTTTGCTAGAATGACGCACGTTGTGAGCAAACGTTTGCAAGAATTTAAACTTAACAAGTTTTATTTTTAAAACGACAGATAAATAGGATTACATCCATGTCTAAGATCTTCGATTTCGTAAAACCAGGTGTTATCTCTGGTGATGACGTACAGAAAGTTTTTGAAGTAGCAAAAGAGAACAACTTTGCTCTTCCGGCAGTAAACGTTGTAGGTACTGACTCAGTAAACGCAGTACTTGAAGCAGCAGCTAAAGTTAAAGCTCCGGTTGTTGTTCAGTTCTCTAACGGTGGTGCAGCTTTCTTCGCTGGTAAAGGCATTAAACTTGAAGGCCAAGGTGCGCAAATCCTTGGTGCTGTAGCAGGTGCTAAATACGTTCACGCAGTTGCTGAATCTTACGGTGTTCCAGTAATCCTACACACTGACCACGCAGCTAAGAAATTACTACCATGGATCGACGGTCTTCTAGACGCTGGTGAAGAGTTCTTCGCACAAACTGGTAAGCCACTATTCTCTTCTCACATGATTGACCTTTCTGAAGAGTCTCTAGAAGAGAACATCGAAATCTGTGCTAAGTACCTAGAGCGTATGGCTAAGATGGACATGACTCTAGAAATCGAACTAGGTTGTACTGGTGGTGAAGAAGATGGCGTTGATAACTCTGACATGGACGCTTCTGAGCTTTACACTTCACCTGAAGATGTGGCTTACGCATACGAGAAACTAAACGCTGTTTCACATCGTTTCACTATCGCAGCTTCTTTCGGTAACGTACACGGTGTATACAAGCCAGGTAACGTAGTTCTAACTCCAACAATCCTACGTGATTCTCAAGCATACTGTGCTGAGAAGTTCGGTATCGCACCTAACGCTCTAAACTTCGTCTTCCACGGTGGTTCAGGCTCTACTGAAGCTGAAATCCAAGAATCTATCGGCTACGGTGTTATCAAGATGAACATCGATACTGATACTCAGTGGGCAACTTGGGATGGTATCCGTAAGTATGAAGCTGAAAACCGTGATTACCTACAAGGCCAAATCGGTAACCCAACCGGTGAAGATGCGCCAAACAAGAAGTACTACGACCCACGTGTATGGCTACGCGCAGGCCAGTCTTCAATGGTAACTCGTCTAGAGAAAGCGTTCGCTGACCTAAACGCAGTAGACGTACTATAATTCTCCGGAATTCAGTACTCTGTGAAGTTTGCAAAACCCGCTCAATGAGCGGGTTTTTTTGTGTTTAGTGTATTTGTTTTATGAATGGGCTATTCCTCACTTAAAAGAGTGGCGAAACTGAAAACCATTGCGTAATCTGTAACGAGCCGATATCAGTTTTTTCTGATAACTCTTTGTTTTTGCTTTCTTTGCATAAACGTCACTTTATGAACCGTCAAAATTGATATATCGTGCCAAAAATCTGACACAGTTTCAGGTTAGCTATGAATACGACTTCGTCTATCAATCATAAAAAGTCGTGTGACTCATAAGATCCACACATTTTAGAGGGTATACATTATGGCAGGAAATTCGGTGGAGATTGAAACTCCATTAGTGGATGGATTAGCGCAGGCTGAATCTTGGATTAGCAATAATTCTGACCTGTTGATCCAGTATGGTGTGAATGTTCTTTCAGCCATTCTGATTCTATTCATCGGTAACATTTTTGTTAAGATAGTGGCGAACAGTGTCGCTAAGATGCTGAAAAAGAAACATATGGATAAAGCGGTTATTGAGTTTGTCCATGGTTTGGTACGTTACTTATTATTTGTGATTGTACTGATTGCGGCTTTGAGTCGTATCGGGGTCCAAACCGCCTCTGTAGTAGCTGTTATCGGTGCGGCAGGCTTAGCGGTAGGTTTAGCGCTGCAAGGGTCGCTGTCAAACTTTGCAGCAGGTGTACTGATTGTTGCTTTCCGCCCATTTAAATCTGGCGATTACGTCGAAATTGGTGGCGTAGCAGGAAGTGTTGAGTCCATCCAAATCTTTCAAACGGTTCTGACGACTCCGGATAACAAGATGGTTGTCGTGCCAAACGGTAGTGTTATCGGCGGCCCTATCACGAATTACTCGCGTCATGAAACTCGTCGCATCGATTTGATTATAGGTGTGTCTTATAGTGCGGATCTGCAGAAAACCAAAGCGCTTTTA
The DNA here is from genome assembly GCF_027587155.1 of Vibrio sp. T11.5. NCBI lineage: Bacteria > Pseudomonadati > Pseudomonadota > Gammaproteobacteria > Vibrionales > Vibrionaceae > Vibrio > Vibrio sp. T11.5. Next base: position 303,951 of record NZ_JAPPTP010000002.1, on the reverse strand, counting down.
ACCAAGATCTGTGAATCTGACGAGCGTATCCTTAAAGATCCTGCTGTTCTGGTTGGCGTGCATACGTTGGCGGATTCTTCAGTGAACTTTGTGGTTCGACCATGGGTTAAGACGTCTGATTACTGGGGAGTGTATTTCGATCTAATGCAAGCGATTAAAGAAGGCTTAGATCATGAAGGCATTGAAATTCCGTTCCCGCAAATGGATGTTCACCTCAACAAAGTTGAATCCTGATTGGAAAAGCGAGGCCTAGCCTCGCTTTTTTATATCTCAATGACTGAGTTGGGGATAGCTTGCAATAGTTTCGGCAAGGAAGTGCCAGCAATGCCTATGGTCAGTTCAGGGTGACCGGGTGTGTAGAGGATTTCCGAGTGCTGGTATAAGGCACGTTCTACGACAATCGAAACATGTTCAGGCATACCGAAAGGACAAACAGCGCCGGGAACACAGCCCAGCAGCGCTTTCATTTCTTCATCGCTGCAAATGGAAGGTCGCTTCCCCAAGACTTGCTTGATGGCTTTACTATCAAGGCGTGCATCTTTGTGGGTCAGATACAGCGCATGTCCACCCCCTTTCAATTTCAGAAACAGACTCTTGCTATGGGTACCTGTCCAACCAAGTTGTTCAGCGACACGCATATCAGTGGCGAAATCGAGAATGGGCTCATGGCGCCATTCTTTAAAGCTAACTTCATGCTGTTGAAGAAGGTTTAGGTTGTACTGATAGATTTGCTCTAATCGTTCCATGTAACTATCCGTGTTTATTGATCAGTTCGTTTATAAGCATCAAAGCAATCGTGAACATCATTATAGCGACCGCAATATCAAGCCCTTGTTTTACTCTTGGTCTTGATAAGGTTGGACCAAGCTTCGCAGCACCGATCGACAAGGTGTAGAACCAAACAAAAGAGGCCATGATCGTACCTAATGCAAACGAAATTCGATCTTGTCCTTCAAATTGTCCACCAATTGAGCCGAGGATCACCACAGTGTCAAGGTAGAGGTGAGGGTTAAGCACGGTAACTGCCAGAGCCCCGAGAATCACCGCTCTGCGACCATGCTCTACGATTTGACGCTTGGACTCAGAAGCTCTATTCGTTTGCATGGCGCTGTTGACTGACAGTAAGCCATAGAAGGTCAGAAAGGCAATGCCGCCTAAGGTGACGACCGTGAGCAGAGTTTCATTTTGTGACAGGACTGCACCACCGCCAAATATGCCTAGCGAGATGAAGATAACATCGAGAACGCTACAAATAGTGGCGGTCGTCAAGTGATGGTTTCTCTTAATACCTTGGTTGAGAACATAGGCATTTTGCGCACCAATTGGAATAATCATGCTGGCACCTAGCCCAAAGCCCTGTAATAACACCCATAGATTCACGTTTTTCTCTCCAGTGAATTGCGAATACGAGCGTTGAGAATAGAGTCAGTATCTTGATAAGTATAATTAATGATTTTAATCTATTATAAGTTTTACTTATTTTGGCGGTGCTATGCGTGGGTTGGATTACAAATGGATAGAGGCTTTGGAGTCAGTAGTGACTCAAGGCAGCTTCGAACGTGCAGCGGAAGTGCTCTACATCTCCCAGTCTGCGGTCTCACAGCGTATTAAGCAGTTAGAAAAGTTTCTCGCTCAGCCCGTTCTTGTTCGCGAGCAGCCTCCTAGAGCAACAATGGTGGGTAAAAAGCTGTTGGGCCTTTACCATAGGGTGCAATTGCTAGAAAGTGAGCTTGTACCTGAATTAACTAATAGTGATTCAGAGCGCCCGCTGGCGATTTCTATCGCCACCAATGCCGATAGCCTGGCAACTTGGCTGTTGCCTTCGTTACAGCAGGTACTGACAACGCGGAACATTGAGCTGAGACTGGCAGTACTCAATGAAGTTAGGGCAATAGAAAAGCTCAAAAGTGGCGAGGTCACTGGTGCAATTAGTCTAGAATCTCGGCCTATTCCCGGATGTCAGGCGGACTATTTAGGAAGAGTTGATTATGTCTGTGTGGCAAACCCGCAATTCGTCGAGCGTTATTTCCCCAACGGCGTTAACTATGAATCTCTACTGCAAGCCCCAGCAGTGGCATACGACCAGCATGATGATCAACATCAGCTGTTTTTAAAAGAGCATTTTAATATCTTGCCAGATAATGTCCGGACTCATCGCGTTGCCAGTTCAGAAGCGTTTGTCAAAATGGCCCTGGCAGGAGTCGCGTATTGTTTGATCCCAAGCTTTCAGATCCAAAAAGAGTTAGCGCAAGGGAGATTGGTCGACATCTTACCCGGGTTCTTAAGTTCATATCGCATCTATTGGCATCACTGGCAACTCGAATCGGGTGTATTGGAAGAAGTGACTCAATCCATTGTTAATTATGCGAGAAATGTGCTGTCGAGCTAGTACTTGGTTAAAGTTCTGTCAGAACATCGAACTAGACTCCTCATACAGCATCTAAACGCTATGATGTATGTGATTAGTTAAATAAGGTGAACAATAATGAAGATAGTTTCTAGCCTGGCAATTGCCGTTTCAGGCCTGGTCAGTATTGGTGCATACGCTGATACGCCTAACTTCCCACACCTAGCTACGACCGGATATGGTGAAGTTGTTGCAAAGCCTGATATGGCGAAGTTTACGGTTCGTGTGGTCGAAACCACCATGACGGCAGAACAAGCCAAGCAGACAGTCGACAAAGTAGTGACAGACTTTCTGACTAAACTGAAAGAGCAGGGAATGCGTGCTGACAACATCACCAGCTCTAATCTTTATATCTCACCACAATACCATTACCCGAAAAATGGTAAGCCTGAGTTAGTGGGTTACCGTGCTTCTCGCACTGTTAATGTTACTGTCGATGAATTGGCGAACTTGAATCAGTATCTGGATATTGCGCTGAATTCGGGCATCAACCAGGTCGAAAACATTCAGCTTAAAGTGAAAGATCAGGCTAAATATCAAGAGCAAGCACGCCAAGCCGCCATCAAGGATGCCAATAGTAAAGCCGAGTCACTGGCCTCTGGTTTTGGCAAAGATATCAATGGTGTGTGGCGAATCGATTACAATATGCCAAGCTCTCAACCCGTGCTCATGCGCTCTATGACGATGGATGCTAAAGCAGAATCCAATACTTATCAGGATTCATCTATCGTGATCCGAGATCGAGTTGACGTCATTTATCAGTTGGATTAAGCAATGAAAGCACCTTTTTACACCTAAGGTGCTTTAATAGAGTTGTTATTAACCGCTTTTTATTATGGTGTGTACGGTTGCACATTTTATTTAAGAGCTTTGGTGGTGAGGTGTTAACAAAACATCTTTTGGTATCAATCGGTCTAAGCTGAATAGGAATATCACAGCATTCGCAGCCAATTCATGATGATCGTCGAACTTCTCCCACGCAGTCATCGCTTATACCAATATGTCCTATTGCTTGCTGAGAGTCGTGAGTTTGCTTCGGGAGAGTTAACGCCTTGTATGAGGTAGGCTTTATGGTCTGTGTCTGTGGTTAGTAGTTTACCATCATGATGGCACACACCACGATAAGTGTGATGATATGGCTGTGTATGAATCAAAGACGCTCGGATTAAATTGAGTCTTTGTGTGTAAAAGTAGTCATGGTATTGCTTAAAACCTCGTTTGATCTTCTGGATTATACGTCTTGTTCGATTGTGGTTTGTATCTGTTCCATTGAGCGATGAAGATGACGATCAAACTGCTTTGTTGCTTGCTCGGTGTCCTTTGCTAGAACCAATTTCATGATGTTTTCACACTCATCAATCTCAAAACGACGTGTGTCCAGTCCATTGTTGCGAGCGAAATAGCGGTAACGCTTGATTTGATTGATAAGATCAGTGAAAAACTCAAACATGTTGCGTGAATTTGAACCTTCAAGCAGCGTGATATGGAACTGATGCAGGCGTTCTTCCCACTCTTTCCAGTCATAATCATCGTTAGGCAAATCTATTCGTGATAGTTTATGAAACGATGTTAAAACTTCGAGCTCCCAGTCTTCACTTCCTGAAAGAATCGATTTTTTCAGTAGCACAGCGGCGACGGTTCGTAGGCTTTCGTAAAGATCGGCAAGTTCATCCACAGATACTGGTGATACCCAGCAACCTTTTTGTGGCTCGAGACTGACATACTTTGTCCATGAGAGCTGCACTAGTGCTTCTCTAATTGGTGAAGCCCCCACGTGATATCGGCTTTTTAGATCGGCGACTACTAGCTTCTGACTCGGTTTGAGCTCTCCACTCAAGATGTCTTGGTAGATCATTTTCGAGACTTTGTTAGTCAACGTTGGGCTAGACACTATCCTTTCCTCACATGCATAAATACAGCGTTATATAAAACGGGCGTGAATTTAATGGTACGCAATACTTTGAGCGATAATACAGCGTACCAAATAGTGAGACAAGAGGAAGGGATAAAAAAAGAGGGCCGAGGCCCTCTTTAAAAAGTGAATATTTATTCGGTTCTTATAGAACGTGAACAGAAGCTGTGTTTGTTGTACCAGAAGCAACTAGAGCACCAGATACCATAACAACGATGTCACCTTTGTTACCTAGGCCAGATTCAAGTGCGAGTTCTTTACCTAGTACGTAGAATGCGTCAGTGCTGTCGATTGAATCAACCAACACAGGGCGAACACCTTTTGTTAGCACAAGCTGAGCTGCTGTTTTTGCATTGTTAGTCAGTGCAAGGATGTTTGCTGTTGGGAAGTACTTACGTACTGAGCGAGCTGATTTACCACCTTCAGTTGCAACAACAATCAGTGGAGCTGCTAGTTTTTCAGCTGTGTCTACAGCGCCTTTACATACTGCTTCTGTGATACGTAGACGAGGGCTATCAAGGCGAGAACCTAGCTCCGCTTTTAGTGCTGCATCTGTGCGATTTGCGATCTGAGCCATGATAGTTACCGCTTCAACTGGGTACTTACCTTTGGCTGTTTCGCCAGAAAGCATGACAGCATCAGTACCGTCCATCACTGCGTTCGCAACGTCGCCTGCTTCTGCACGAGTAGGACGTGGGTTGTTGATCATAGAATCAAGCATTTGAGTCGCTGTGATAACCATCTTACGAGCACGGTTACATTTCTCGATCATCATCTTCTGAGCGAAGATTACCTCTTCCGCTGGGATTTCAACACCTAGGTCGCCACGAGCAACCATGATACCGTCAGACAGCTCTAGGATCTCATCGAAGTTATCAACACCTTCTTGGTTTTCGATTTTAGAGATGATGTGGATGTTTTCACCGCCGTTAGCCGCAAGCACTTCGCGAATTTCTTTTACGTCAGACGCTTTACGGATGAAAGATGCTGCAACAAAGTCAACGCCTTGCTCACAACCAAACTTAAGGTCGTTCTTATCTTTTTCAGATAGAGCAGGTAGGTTTACTGAAACGCCAGGTAGGTTAACACCTTTGTTTTCGCCTAGTGCACCGTTGTTCAGTACCTTACATTTCACTTCAGTTTCTGAAGTTGCCAGTACTTCCATTTCGATCAGACCGTCGTCCACTAGGATAGTGTTACCAACGTTAAGGTCTGCTGCAAAACCTGCGTAAGTTACCGCTACTTTGTCTTTGTCGCCCACAACTGAAGTGTCAGTTGTGAAAGTGAACTCCTGACCAGCAACCAGATCAACGTCGTCGCCATTTTCTAACTTGATAGTACGGATCTCTGGGCCTTTAGTATCTAAAAGGATGGCCAGTTGTTTACCAGACTCTTCCATTACTTTACGGAAGTTCGCAATACGAGTGCCATGCTCTTGGTAGTCACCGTGAGAGAAGTTTAGGCGCATTACGTTCATGCCTGCATTTACGAGTTCAGTTAGCTTCTCTACAGATTCAGTTTTAGGGCCAATCGTACATACGATTTTGGTCTTTTTCATGGAAGATATTCTCCGGTCAATAATAGTTACAATCTGAAAGTCATTTATCTCGCTGAAGTCGAGGGTTCCCGCCTGGCATTTCGAGCCTTCTATATACAAGAGAACATCAATGTTGTCGTCGACTTCAGAACTGAAAGTCTTTCAACAAGTTTAGTCATTTTATGACCAAACTGTCTGGATAATACTCAGCATTTCTGTGACTAACCTAGGATATATGCGGTTAGTTGCAAAAAAATAACGGTCAATTCTGTAATTTTTTTTCTTTTCGGTGGCGAATTCTACCACTGATTCACGCCAATATCACTGTTTAAGAATTGTCTTAGGACAAGGTTTTGCCGCTATTTTTTATTTTTTGGTTCAAAATAAATGGACTTTAAAGTTTCGATTTGACTATAATTTCTTTCATAACGAAACTTATTGATTGAAATTAAGATGTCGAAACGAAACACGCAACTAAGAAGGCACGCAATTTCTAATTTGGTAAATGAAAAAGGTGAGGTCAGTGTTGAGGTTTTGTCGATCCAATTTGAGACTTCTGAAGTCACAATTCGAAAGGATCTTGCCTCTTTAGAGAAAAATGGCCAACTATTGCGTCGCTATGGTGGTGCTATCGCATTACCAAAAGAAGTCGTCAGCGATGAATTGAGCGAAAATGTTTCGATTCGTAAGGGTGAGCTCGCCCAAGCGGCAGCCAAGCTGATCCGCGAGCACAATCGCATTGTGATCGACAGTGGCAGCACAACCGCTTCATTGATCAAGCAACTGGATGGTATGCGTGGTTTGGTCGTGATGACCAACTCACTCAATGTGGCGAACGCGCTTAATGAGCTTGAAAGTGAGCCAACGTTATTGATGACGGGCGGGACTTGGGATGCACATTCTGAGTCTTTTCAAGGACAAGTGGCTGAGTCGGTACTACGCTCATATGACTTTGACCAGCTATTTATTGGTGCTGATGGTGTTGACTTAGAGCGAGGTACGACAACATTTAATGAATTGGTCGGCCTAAGTAAAGTGATGGCTGAAGTGTCACGTGAAGTCATTGTGATGGTCGAATCTGAAAAAATTGGTCGTAAGATTCCAAACCTCGAACTGGCTTGGACTTCCATCGATATCTTAATTACTAACAAAGACTTAAATCCTGAGTTCAAACAGCAAATTGAATCTCATGATGTGAAAGTTATTTGCGTATAAAGCTATTTAAAACAAATTAATCAATTTAATCCCGTCAATTTGGCTTTTTTGCTTGCTGTCTAGATTGCGTACCTCGGATGAGGAAGGGATACCAAAAAACGGAGATACAAATATGTGTGGAATCGTCGGTGCAGTAGCACAACGAGATGTGGCTGAAATTCTGGTGGAAGGCTTACGCCGCCTTGAATACCGTGGTTATGACTCGGCAGGTGTTGCTGTAGTGGATGGTGATTCTAATCTGACTCGCCTTCGCCGTCTGGGTAAAGTTCAGGAACTGGCGGACGCTGTGGACGCAGCGGAAGTGGTCGGTGGGACAGGTATCGCTCACACGCGTTGGGCAACCCACGGTGAGCCTTCAGAGGCTAACGCGCACCCGCACATGTCAGGTGATATTGCTGTTGTGCATAATGGTATCATTGAAAATCATGAAGAGCTGCGTGAGCTGCTAAAGTCTCGTGGCTATGTATTTGACTCCCAAACGGACACTGAAGTCATTGCTCACATGGTTGAGTGGGAGCTACGCACTGCTGACTCACTACTTGAGGCGGTTCAGAAAACTGCCAAGCAACTTGAAGGCGCTTACGGTACAGTTGCTGTTGATCGCAAAGATCCTTCACGCATTGTTGTTGCTCGTTCTGGCAGCCCGATCGTTATTGGTTTCGGTGTCGGTGAAAACTTCCTTGCTTCAGATCAGCTTGCCCTGCTAAATGTGACTCGTCGCTTTATGTATCTGGAAGAAGGCGATGTGGCTGAAATTACTCGTCGTGACGTGAACGTGTTTGATCTTTCTGGTGAACGTGTTGAGCGTGAAATCATTGAGTCAAACGCAGAGCACGATGCGGGAGACAAAGGCCAGTACCGTCACTTCATGCAAAAAGAAATCTACGAACAACCAACGGCTTTAATTAACACAATGGAAGGCCGCCTAACATCGGATTCAGTTGTCACCGAAGCTATTGGTGTTAATGCGGCAGAAATCTTGAGTAAAGTTGAGCATGTACAGATCGTCGCATGCGGCACGTCTTATAATGCGGGGATGACTGCTCGCTACTGGTTTGAAGATATTGCAGGCGTAAGTTGTGATGTGGAAATTGCGTCAGAGTTCCGATACCGCAAATTTGTGACTCGTCCAAATAGCCTGCTGATCACTTTATCTCAATCAGGTGAAACGGCTGATACTTTGGCAGCGCTTCGCCTTGCTAAAGAGAAAGGCTACATGGCGGCAATGACGATTTGTAACGTTGCAGGCTCTTCGTTAGTTCGTGAGTCTGACTTTGCTTTCATGACACGTGCTGGAGTCGAAATCGGCGTTGCATCAACGAAAGCCTTCACAACTCAGCTTTCAGCACTGCTAATGCTAGTGACGGCACTTGGTAAGCAGCAAAGCCGTGTAAGCAAAGAGAAAGAAAAAGAGATTGTTGAAGCACTGCATGCATTACCAAAACAGATCAACTCTGCGCTATCGTTTGAGAAAGATATTGAAGCTCTAGCGGAAGATTTTGCTGATAAGCACCACACCTTGTTCCTTGGCCGTGGTGAATTTTACCCGATTGCTATGGAAGCTTCGTTGAAGCTGAAAGAGATATCTTACATTCACGCAGAAGCTTATGCTGCAGGTGAATTGAAGCATGGTCCTCTTGCGCTGATTGATGCTGATATGCCAGTGGTTGTCGTCGCACCGAGTAATGAGCTGCTTGAAAAACTTAAGTCGAACATTGAAGAAGTGCGCGCGCGAGGTGGCTTGCTGTATGTCTTCGCTGATGCAGAGGCGGGCTTTGAAGCTGATGAAACCATGAAGATCATCACGATGCCTCACGTAAGTGACATCACTGCCCCTATCTACTATACGGTTCCGATGCAGCTACTGTCTTACTATGTTGCACTCATCAAAGGTACGGACGTAGATCAACCACGTAACTTAGCCAAAGCGGTAACGGTAGAGTAACTTCAGTTAGACAAATGAAAACCGAGGCATTGCCTCGGTTTTTTAGTTTTAATCTGTTTACATGTTATCCAGCAATGGAATCACTTCGTCCAATTGATTTAAGACGGTTATCTTGCTTTTCAACTCACAAAGAGGTGGCAGAAGATCAGGAATCATCACTGCGTGGCACTCCGCAGCTAAGGCGGCTTTGATTCCGTTGTTCGAATCTTCCAATACTAGGCATTGTTTTGCATCAACCCCTAGCTGGCAATAAGCCATCATATAGCAGTCGGGATTAGGTTTGCCGAGAGTGACATCTTCAGCGCTAATAATGAGATCAAATTGCGCTAAATAGTGACTTGTCCGAAAGTTATGTTCGACATCTGAACGTTGCGAAGAGGTGACGATAGCCGTGAGTAGATCGCGTTGTTTTATAGCACTAAGGAGCGGTTCAAATCCTGGTTTGAGAGGAATACCGTGAGATCTTAGGTTGTGGTAGTGCTGGTCTCTAATGCTTCGATAACGATGTATATCGATAGCGCTTTGAAAGTAGTCTACGAGCTGTTGTTCGCATTCCGGATCTTGTACACCAATAAACTGCTGATAAAAGTCATCAGATATTGATAGCCCTTGTTCCATAGCCGCGAATTGCCAGCTTTGTTTGTAAATAGACTCACTGTCAAAAATAAGGCCATCCATATCGAAGAGTATAGCTTTGAGCATATGAGGTTCTTTCTATAGTGTGGGGGCTCACGGAATGATTAGAATGGGCTCTCTTTACCTAGTTCATTACATATTTCAACGATTGCGAGAGAGAGCCCAGACTTGATTATTTGTTGCTGGCGTTTCAGTTGTAACTGATAAAACTCGAGATCGATATCATCATCCGGTTCCATGACTTCCATATGTACCATGCCCATTTTTTTGACCAGATTAAGCTTCTTTATAGGGTCTAAGATATTGGGGTCGGTAAACTCATAATCGGTCACATCGCTGTTTAAGATGTTTTTGATTTTGATGATATCTTCGATGTCGTGATAAGCATCGTTGGGTAGCACCCCTAAACCAAACAAGAGTTTAAGACGCACTGATAAATCACCCAGTGGGCCTGAATCATGAAGCAGTGGACCGACAACAGATTGAACCGCAAAGTTATCTTTCTGGAAAATGCGCTGCATCAACGCATCAATAGAGTCATTAAACACATCAACAGCAGCAATAAAAAAGCCGCGAACCGAAGGTGCGTTGTTTAATCGCTCTATAATGTCGGTTTCATTTATTTTGTCTGCCATATACTGAACTAAATATCGTTTAATAAGGGGAGAAGAGCTCCCCTACATGTTGTTATAAGGTGTTGAAAATCGACTCGATTTGAGCAACTTCTTCACTGTCTTCACTCAAGCCTGTGTAGCAAGCGAGGGTTTTACTCACACCATGCTCTATTAGTGAGTTTTGTAGCTCGATAGCCTGAGGGTCTTCACTACTGCGGTATTTTAATGCAGCTGCAATTCCTTTTAAAAGTATTCTGTTTTCAGTGCCATACTCGATTGTACCGAGTAATGGTTTGATTAATCTATCGTTTACTCCCAATTTGCGAATGGGTTGGCGACCAACACGATCGACTTCATCGACAAGATAAGGGTTAGCAAATCGACCAAGGATTTTTTCTATGTATGCTTCGTGTAATTGGCGATCAAAGCCGTAGCGACGAATCAGAACTTCTCCACTTTCTTCCATTGCTTGTTTTACATCGGCTTGTATCTCAGGATCTTCTATCGCCTGACGAATCGTTTGATAACCTTTTAAACAGCCCAGATAGGCTGTGATGCAGTGCCCCGTGTTTAGGGTGAACAGCTTACGTTCTACAAAAGCCATTAAATTATCGGTCTTCTCCATCCCATTTATGTCTGGGATTTCACCTTTGAACTGTTGTTGGTCCACAATCCACTCACTGAAGCTCTCTACCGTGACTTCCAGTGGATCATCATTGGCGGCTTCTGCTGGTGGGACAATGCGATCAACTGCTGAATCGACGAAACCCACAAGTAGGTCGGCTTTAGCATGCAATGAATGGTCTAAATGTTTATATACTTCGCCTTTTAAGTGTGTGGTGCCACGAACCATATTTTCACAAGCAATAATATTGAGAGGAGCGTTGTTTCCGGCTGAAAATCTTTTGGTAATACCTGTAGCTATTGTCTTGGCGATAATGTCGAGAACATTGGGCCCAACTGCTGTGGTGACCAAGTCTGTTTTTACAATTCGGTCAATCACATCTTCGCTGGCGGAGTTTACTGCGGTGACGTGGCTAACTGTATCAATCTGACATTGAGTACCAACGACTCTAACTTTGTATTCCTGTTTGTGGCTAAGTTGATCGATAAGTGGGGCATCAACGTCAGCGAAAGTGACGTTTACTTCTGCGTCCGCTAAGAGTTTTCCGATGAATCCTCTGCCAATATTACCTGCGCCAAAATGAACAGCATTCTTCATAATTTACCTACCAATTTCAATTGAATAAAACTAACGACTCTGGGGTGAGGCCAACCGTATAGGGGGCAGTTGACCTCGTTTGCTCTCAGGAGCAAAGTTGTTAAAGAGGTGATTAAGCGGCTTGCGGATTACCAAGGATGCTGAGAATTTCCGCAACATCTTTGGTACTCGTTAGCTTATCAATGGCCTCTGGCTCATCGAGTGCGTTAGTAATGGTGGTAATGACCTGAATGTGTTCGTCATTTTTGGCGGCTATGCCAATGACAAGCTTGGCGACATCGTCTTGATCGTCGGTAAACTGGATGCCAGATGGGTACTGACAAATAACGATGCCGGTCTTCTTAACTTTATCCTTGGCTTCAATGGTACCGTGTGGAACTGCGATAGATTCACCTAAGTAGGTCGGAACGAGTTTTTCTCGTTCAAACATTGCGTCTACATATTCAGGTTCGGCGTAGCCCATCTCGACCAGTTTATTGCCAGCAAAGCGAATAGCTTCTTCTTTGTTCGTCGCGTTAAGTCCTAAATGAATGTTTTCTGATGCGATTTGGAAAACGGATGTTGGCTGAGGTTCAAATGTGTCGTCATTGGCCGCCATCAGAGAAACTTTAATTGCTTGCTCGTCATTCGCAGCTTGGCTTTTCTGGGCAGCAAGTAGCTTAGTGACCAGTTGGCTGTACATTTCGCTATCTAAGAAGTTAGTCAGTGAAATATGCTGAGCGTCGGGCGCATGCTTGCGAGCACGATCCGTTAAATCTTTATGAGTAATCACGATATCGGCACTCTCTGTTAAGTTGTTGATCGCAAGATTGTTTACGCTGATACTTAGACCTGCATCTTGTACCTTTTTACGTAGCATACTGGCACCCATTGCGCTGGAACCCATCCCTGCATCACAGGCTACGATAATGCTTTTAACATCCGCTAAGTCTATATTGCTTTCGTTTTGAGCACTTACTGAACTGTTTGACTTAGTGGCCGACTTCATGTCTTTCATTTGTGATGTTGCTTTTTCAAGTGCTGCTTCATCCCCGTCTTCTTCTGACGTTGATTGGGTTTTCATCAACAAAGCAGCAACTGTAAACGAAACACCTGTTGCGGCAGCAATAGACGCAAGAACCCCGACGATAGATGCTTTTTGAGTCATGAGTAAGATAGCGAAAATTGAACCTGGTGATGCTGGAGAAACAATACCCGCGTTAAACATGACGAGAACAAATACGCCTGTCATGCCGCCCGCGATTGCCGCAAGGATCAAGCGTGGATTCATCAGAATATATGGGAAGTAGATTTCATGAATGCCACCGAAGAAGTGGATGATAGAAGCCCCACCTGCTGTTTGACGAGCAGTTCCTTTACCAAACACCATATAAGCTAAGAGGATGCCCAGCCCCGGCCCTGGGTTTGCTTCAATAAGAAAGAAGATCGATTGACCCATTTCTGAAGCTTGTTGGATCCCGAGTGGAGAAAATATACCGTGGTTGATCGCGTTGTTTAGGAAAAGGATCTTAGCAGGTTCTACAAAAATAGAGGTTAAAGGAAGTAGGTGTGCTGAAACTAGGAAATTAACCCCAGCGGCGAGACCACCAGAAAGTACTTTAACAAATGGTCCAATGAACATGAAAGCAAGCATTGCGCCAAGCATACCAATAATACCTGCTGAGAAGTTGTTGACCAACATCTCAAAGCCACTTTTCACTTTGCCGTCGATGTAGTTATCGAATTTTTTGATTGCCCAGCCACCTAGAGGACCGACCATCATGGCACCCATGAACATAGGTATATCGGTGCCCACAATCACACCCATAGTGGTGATTGCACCAACAACCGCACCTCGTTCGCCACCGACAAGTTTACCGCCGGTATAACCGATTAACAGTGGCAATAGGTAGGTAATCATTGGGCCGACCATAGACGCTAATGTCTCGTTGGGTAGCCAGCCTGTTGGAATGAATAGAGCAGTAATAAAACCCCACGCGATAAACGCGCCGATATTGGGCATTACCATATTAGACAGAAAACGACCAAAATTTTGTATCTTGATCTTAGCGTCTGGTGATATCATAACAGTTCCCCGTTCGATGTTCTGATGAATATTGTAGTAGTACGGTTCGCCAAAACCGCTTGATTGCTTAGTACCCAATCAATTTACCACACAAATTCATTTTGGAACTGACGACGGGTTTTTTGTGACATCATGCAAACAATCCTGCCAATAACGCTTTCTTATGGCGATCTCTATCAAGTAATTGGCGTGTAATTTTCATACAAATTGTCAATAATTCATATTTCAATAAAAATCACATGATCATAATCACGTTTCATTATTTTTTATTGGTTGGGTTTGCGTGACTTAAGTCACTAATTATTGGCGTTTAATTATCGAATATTATATTTTTGTGATCTTTATCTGATTTATAAGATGGGTGATCTTTACTTTTAATGTGATATAAGTCTCATTTTTGCTTTGATGAAATAAAGCAACAGTAAGTTCTAGAGGAAAACGGCAGGTTTTTGATGTGCTTTCAAATGGGTGGCAAGCACATTTTACCACCCATAAAAGGCTTAATTGCTATCTAGATAAGCTTTGGAAGAAATATTGGTCCAAGCACGCACCTTAGTCAGGTACTGTTTCTGAGAGCTGATGATCTCCTTTGCTAGTTCATCTTTGTTCGCTAGCTCTTCTAACAGTTCTTGAGTCGCGGTTTGCATTGCGCTGAGCACTTCCGGTGGAAAATCTCGAACTTTAATGTTGGGATATTCAGCGCTCATGCTCGCCCAGCTGTTGGCATTAGCATCGAGTGCCTGTGTGTACATATCAAATGCCGCTACCCTAAAAGCTGTTTTTAAGATCGATTGAAGATCTTTAGGTAGTCTGTCCCACGTTTTTTTGTTGACTAGGAATTGAGTTTCAGAGCCAGGCTCGTGCCACGCTGTGTAATAGTAGGGGGCGATTTTTTGAAAACCCATACGTAAATCGAAAGCAGGACCTACCCATTCAAGCGCATCAATTGTACCTCGTTCAAGCGAGGTATACAGTTCGCCAGGCGCTATATTGGTTGGTTTTGCTCCAACTTTGGCCATTACTTCACCGGCAAATCCAGGAATACGAATTTTTAGACCTTTGAGATCTTCAACGGAGTTGATCTCTTTTTTGAACCAACCACCCATCTGGATATCGGAGTTGCCACCAGGAAACGAAAGCAAGTTATGCGGTGCGTAGACTTTTTCCATCAACTCCATACCACCACCACGATAAAACCAAGCGTATTGTTCGGTCGTGATCATCCCGAAGGGCATGGAAGAGAAATACAGTGTGTTAGGTACTTTACCTTTCCAATAATACGAACTGGAGTGCCCAAGGTCGTACTGACCCGACTTTACCATATCGAAAATGCCCAATGGCGCTTTGTGCTTATTGGCAGAGTCAATGCGAATCTTAAGCCGACCGTTAGACATCTCCTCTGCTAACTGAGCCATGTTCTTGGTGGCATCACCTAGAATTGGAGTATTTGGTCCCCAAGTTTCAGCTAGCTTGAGTCGATAGACTTTTTCTGCGGCGAAACTGGTGACAGACGCTAAACCTAATACCAACGCGATGGCGGCAGTAACTGTAGAGCGAATGGTTTTATGAGATGGCATCATGATGGAGGTTACTTCCTTGTTATTGTGATTATCTTTACCTCTAGATTTCAGTTAGATGATAGTTCCGTCAATGGATTTTTAATTGGTATAATTTTGTTCCATCGATACAAACCTCGTTTTTTCAGCAGCTGTGAAAGATTGTTGCTTTGTTACTGAGTTAAGGTGTGAAAGATCGCTTCGAAATTTATTTTAAATCAAGTGAATTCTCTGGATAGCAAAAGTGCTGCGTAAGTCACGCAGCACTTTTGCGGTTGTTAAATCTAGTTAAGGTGCGTGGTGAGCTAGGTACTGCTGGGCTTGAGAAGTGCCCATGTAACGGGCTAGTGTTTTGACAGGTACTTGCTGAAGATCAACCATGATCAACCCATCCAATGCATTATTAAAAGATGTGTCGACATTGAATGACACTAACTTACCATTAAGACTTAAGTATTGACGCAACAATACAGGAACCCCTTTGCCATCATCAATACGTGCAATAACTCGAGACAATAGATGGAGATCGCCCAACGCGGTCAGCATGCTAGTATTCCAGTTTTTGGGTTGAACTGGCAGAGGATTCGTTGGTGTCACATATTCGGCTTTCTTTGAGTCGTAATGATGGAGAGTCATGGTATCCGCAAGCAGTTGTCTAGCTTGCTCACTATAGTCGTTGCTGATACTGACAGGGCCAAATAAATGCGTATAGCTTGGGTTGCGGTGGACGAAAGTTGCGATCCCTTTCCAGAGCAATAGCAGAGCCCCCATACTTTTCTGATAAGGCTCATCAATCACCGATCGACCCATTTCAATCGATTTGCCCATGGTGTTGAGAAAGTCTTCGCCATAATGGAAAAGAGTTCTCGAATAGAGCCCGGACAGTCCCTTGTGCTGCATAAGCTCATCGACTAATCCAAGGCGATAGGCGCCAACTAGGCATTCATTATCTCTATCCCAGATAAACAGATGCTTGTAGTAACGATCAAATTCGTCGATGTCTAAAGCAAGCCCTGTGCCTTCACCTACTTTACGGAAGTTATTCTCTCTCAGCCTGCCTATTTCATGCAGTAATGAAGGGATATGTTCGGCGTCAGTGCAATAGACGTCAAACTCACCACTGGTCAACAAGTGATGTTCAGCTGGTAGCTTGGTAAGATCCATTTTAAGGTCTTGAACAGGTAAAGCATGTGCGACAGGTAAAGGGTTGGACTCCAACTCTTCAGTGTTTTCAGCACTTAAGGTTTTGTTTTGTAATAAGTAGGTATTAAGGCGAAGATAGTTGACAGTTTGCGCGTCTGTTAGGCCGTTCACTTCTTTAAATTTGATTGCCGAACCGATGGATATATTGATTGGCCGCTGGTTTTTATTGAGTAGTTCGCGGCCAAGCATTAAGGTTCTAAGTAGTGGGTGGACTTTACCAGCCATATAGAAGCGCTTGGAGTTTTGACCATCGATAAACATTGGTATGGTACTCGCTCTGGCCTTACGTACTAAGCTGCTCACCGAGCGGCTCCATTCTTTATCTTCAATACGTTGAGTCTTCCGATCAACCAGTTGAGAGACTTCTCCAGCGGGGAAAAGGAGTAATAGCCCACCTTGATCTAAATGTTGGTGAGCCTGTCGAAGTGCTTTCAGGTTCGCTTTGTGGGCGTTCTGGCCTTCAAATACATCGACACCTATAAACAGTTTATCCAACTCAGGGACGGTTTTTAAATACCGGTTTGCCAATATCTGTACATCGTCTCTGACATGCAGCAGTAGCTCAGCCAAGATTACCCCTTCAACGCAGCCAAGAGGATGGTTGGCGACGACCACAGTTGCTCCTTGGGTAGGAATATGCGTCAAAGAGCCTTTAATTACCTGATAATCAATACCGAGGATCTCTAGGGTAAATCGAAGAAATGCTTTGCTATCACAGCCTGCTGGCCTTTGTGCGTAATACTGATCAAGCTTATGCAGACCAGTGGCCCACTCGGCTAAGTTTTCTCCCAAACCAAAAGGTGTCTTACGTGGTAAACGAAAAGGGCTCGAAACTTCCATACTGTCCTCGGTTCTACGATTGGCAAACAGAGGTTAGTTCGGTTTGATTGCAATTTGAGGTCAGAAGAATGAGAGATTTATGAATGAGCTATGACGCTTTAATGATCAAAGAATAAATGGTGGCGCACTACTAATTTCAGGTGTAACAGTGGAAGCTTACTCGAACGAATCAAACGATTGGTCGCAAAAACATAGGTAATGTTTGCCCGTGTTGGTGATCTACTGCTAGGTTGAAATAGGTATGTAAAGGCTTATTACTGGTAAAGCGCGGCACAAGACTTCGCTCAATGCTAGTAATAGTAGAGCCAATAGACCTTCGACTTGCTGCACTGGAATAAACGGGAACCAAGGGGTTCCCGTTAACTTGTTTTAAACGATTATTTAGTCCGGTGAACTGCCATGTGGGCTAATGCGACGAGCGCTTCTTTATACTGAGACTCTGGCAGTACTTTCAGTTCTGCTATAGCCTTGTCCGCTTCTTGATAAGCTTTTTCGCGGGTATATTTCAGAGCGCCCGTTTGTTCCATCGCTTCCATGATGGCTGAAAGTTTCTCCATACCGTTCGACTTCTCAATGGCTTCACGAATCATGCTGGTTTGTTCTGGCGAACCGTGGAGCATTGCGTAAAGTAGCGGTAGGGTAGGTTTACCTTCAGCTAAGTCATCACCGACATTTTTACCCATGTCTTCACCGTCAGAGGTATAATCCATCACGTCATCAATCAGTTGGAAAGCCGTCCCTAGGTACTTGCCGTAATTCTGTAAGGCAAACTCCATATCAGCAGGGGCTTCATTGAGAATAGCCCCTATTTGTGTTGCGGCTTCAAACAATCGAGCCGTTTTTGAGTAAATAACCTGCATGTAGCTTTCTTCAGTCGTATCTGGATCATTGCAGTTCATGAGCTGTTGGACTTCGCCTTCGGCGATAACGTTGACTGAATCACTCATTAGTTTGAGGATCTTCATTGATCCTAGCTCTGTCATCATCTGAAAAGAGCGTGTGTAAATAAAATCACCAACCAAAACGCTGGCAGCATTCCCGAAAGCGGCATTGGCTGTAGCTTTGCCCCTGCGCATATGTGACTCATCAACCACATCGTCATGAAGTAATGTGGCAGTATGAATAAACTCAATAAACGCAGCCGCTGTCGTATGCGCTTGGCCCTGATAACCCAGAGCACGAGCAGATAATACGGCTAAAAGAGGACGTATACGTTTACCACCACCACTAACGATGTAAAAACCTAATTGGTTGATTAAAGATACGTCAGAGTTGAGTTGAGCGTGAATCGTTTCATTCACTTTTGCCATGTCGTCGGCAGTTAGAGCTTGGATAGCTTTAAAATCCATTGTAAATCCGGCTGAAGTTAGAACTAGTAAGGTCTTCTTATCTGACTTTATTGCTGAATAATACACTAAAAAACGTTGATAAATACATGGCTAAAGGGCATGATTGCGGCACTTTTATCTGGCGATTAGCTTTTCGCCAATTTTTTCAAAATATGGCTTGTCATAGGGACATCTCTTCTGTAGAATCTGCGCCCTATTGATGATTAGTTTAGCGCACACCCATGATGCTCAATAAACAAGCATAAGGCTGTGCGGAAAAAGCGGAGTAAGATATGTACGCTGTTTTCCAATCTGGTGGTAAACAACACCGTGTAAGCGAAGGTCAAACTCTTCGTTTAGAGAAATTAGACGTAGAAACTGGTGCAACTGTAGAATTCGATAAAGTTCTTCTTGTTGCTAACGGCGAAGACGTTCAAGTTGGCGCTCCTCTAGTAGAGGGCGGCAAAGTAGTTGCTGAAGTTGTACAACACGGTCGTGGCGACAAAGTTAAAGTCGTTAAGTTCCGTCGTCGTAAGCACTCTCGTAAGCAACAGGGTCACCGTCAGTGGTTCACTGAAGTGAAGATCACTGGTATCAACGCTTAATTTATTAGGAGAGTTTAACAATGGCACACAAAAAAGCTGGTGGTTCTACTCGTAACGGCCGCGATTCAGAAAGCAAACGTCTAGGTGTTAAGCGTTTCGGTGGTGAGTCTGTTCTTGCAGGTAACATCATTGTTCGTCAACGTGGTACAAAGTTCCACGCTGGTACTAACGTTGGTATCGGTAAAGACCACACTCTATTCGCTCTTACTGAAGGTAAAGTGAAGTTCGAAGTGAAAGGTCCTAAGAACCGTAAATTCGTAAGCATCGAAGCTGAGTAATTCTCACTGAGATTAAGAATTTAGGCTTCTAGCTGAATTCAAAAGCCCTGCCGATTCGGCGGGGTTTTTTATTTGCAGCAAGCTGGAATCGATACTAAGGCACTTTGTAAAAAGTCCCTCATTATATGTTCCTGAGTGGCAGAACGATCTGGGATTTTAGGTGATCGATCTGAAATTGGGATCTGCTAGAATTTATATCATTCACATCCCGAAACAGGGGCAGTGAGATGATATTTGCAACGCAACTACGATAAGTAGTAATTGGGCGGAGTAAGAGATGAAATTCGTTGATGAAGCGGTAGTTAAAGTTCAAGCCGGAGATGGCGGCAACGGTGTAGTGAGTTTCTGGAGAGAGAAATTCGTTGCGAAAGGTGGCCCAGATGGTGGTGACGGTGGTGATGGTGGCGACGTCTATATCCAAGCTGATGAAAACCTTAATACCCTGATTGACTATCGTTTTCAGCGCTTCTACGAAGCGGAGCGCGGAGAAAATGGGCGCGGTGGTAATTGTACAGGTAAACGAGGGAAAGATAAGGTGCTGCGTGTACCTGTCGGAACTCGTGCTGTGGATATTCACACTAATGAAATCGTGGCGGAAGTCGCAGAGCATGGCAAAAAAATCATGGTCGCAAAAGGTGGCTGGCACGGTTTAGGTAATACGCGTTTTAAGTCGTCGGTCAACCGCGCACCACGTCAAAAAACCTTGGGCACTAAAGGCGAGATCCGTGAAGTTCGCTTAGAGCTATTGTTGCTTGCTGATGTGGGTATGCTTGGTTTACCGAATGCAGGTAAATCAACATTTATTCGCTCGGTGTCAGCTGCTAAGCCAAAAGTAGCTGACTATCCATTTACGACTTTGATCCCTAGCTTAGGTGTAGTTAGTGTCGTACCTGAAAAGAGCTTTGTTGTCGCTGATATTCCTGGATTGATTGAAGGCGCTGCTGATGGTGCTGGTCTCGGTATTCGATTCTTGAAGCATTTAGAACGCTGTCGAGTTCTACTGCATATGATCGACATCATGCCGATTGATCAAAGTGATCCTGTGCAAAATGCGTTAACCATCATTGATGAGCTTGAGCAGTACAGTGAGAAGCTAGCAGATAAGCCGCGTTGGCTTATCTTCAACAAAGTTGACTTAATGCCTGAAGAAGAAGCTAACGAAGTGATCCAAAACATTCTCGACGCTCTAGGTTGGGAAGAGGATTACTACAAGATCTCTGCGGTGAATAAGCAAGGAACCAAAGAGCTTTGTTACAAGTTGGCTGACTTTATGGAGAATCTACCTCGTGAAGAAGAAGAGATCTCTGAAGAAGAGAAAGTTGACTTCATGTGGGATGATTACCATAAAGACGCAATGTCAGGCAAAGACGTCATTACTGAAGACGACGATGACTGGGATGATTGGGACGATGAAGAAGACGATGGGCATGTCGTTTATGTCCGCGAATAATCGTTGAATTGATTGAAAGCCGCAATGTTTAAAGCATTGCGGCTTTTTTGTATTTAAATCAAATCAATTGTCGGCGTGATTCGCCACAATAACAGGCTTCTAAAGGAGTAGGATTGATTTATGGTTTCAAAACAACGCAGTGTTTCTCGCCTTATCGCTCAAGCAGGGCAAATGCTGCTTGCTCACGGAGCAGAGAGCACATTGGTAGGGGATATTACCCGACGTATTGGACTTGCGAGTGGTATGGATGAGGTGGAAGTTTCTTTATCTGCCAGTTCGTTAGTAGTGACGACTGTATATCAGGAGCACTGTATTACCACTGCACGCCGCAGCCCTGATCGTGGAATCAATATGAGGGTCATCACTCAGATACAACGGATTTGTATCATGCTTGAAAGAGGCATCATAGACCATGCCTTGGCTCAGCATAAGCTGGAAAGAATTAATCCCGAACGTTACAACCGTTGGCTAGTCGTAGTGATGATAGGCTTATCTTGTGCTGCATTTAGCCGACTAGCGGGAGGAGATTGGGTGGTCTTTGCTATGACATTTATCGCTTCTTCGATCGGGATGATAGTCAGGCAGGAAATCGGCCATCGCCACTTTAACCCCTTGATGAACTTTGCCGCGACAGCGTTTGTTACAACCGTTGTGTCAGCGCAAGCGGTAATTTATGGGTTAGGTAATTCGCCGTTTTTGGTTATGGCCTCTTCGGTACTTATGCTGGTGCCAGGGTTTCCTTTAATTAATGCTGTCGCGGATATGCTCAAAGGCTATATCAATATGGGCATTGCTCGCTTTGTTATGGCAAGCCTGCTTACCTTGGCAACCTGCCTTGGTATCGTCGCGGCCATGAGCCTAGTTGGTGTCTGGGGGTGGGTGTTGTGATGTGGTTTGATTTATTGGTTGCTTTGCTCAACGACATGCTGTTTGCCGCGATTCCCGCTGTGGGGTTTGCTTTAGTCTTTAATGTTCCCCAAAAAGCCTTGGTCTATTGTGCAATCGGGGGAGCAATTGGGCATGGTTCACGCTACTTGATGATGCATTTTGGCATCACTATCGAATGGGCTACTTTTTTTGCCGCGATGTTGGTTAGTATTATTGGTATCCATTGGTCTCATCGCTTTCTCGCTCATCCTAAAGTGTTTACGGTAGCCGCGTTGATTCCTATGGTCCCAGGTGTATTTGCTTTTAGGGCAATGATAGCCTTAGTGGAGCTCAATCATAGAGGATACAGCCATGAGTTAGTGGCCATGTTGGCGGAAAACTTCCTCAAAGCAATGTTTATAATTGCGGGATTAGCGGTTGGCTTAGCCATGCCTGGGTTGCTATTCTATCGCCGGAAATCGATAGTCTGATACGTTTAAAGGAGCATCAGCAATGATCATCAGTATGATCGCCGCCATGGCAAAGGATCGTGTAATTGGTAAAGACAATCAAATGCCATGGCATCTGCCAGCAGATTTTGCTTGGTTCAAACGTTGTACTATGGGCAAGCCTGTTATTATGGGGCGTAAGACGTACGAGTCGATTGGGCGCCCACTTCCAGGTCGTCATAACATTGTGGTCAGCCGTGATGTCAACTTAGCCATCGAGGGTGTCACAACAGTGATCTCTATTGATCATGCTTTAGAGGCTGCTGGTGATGTAGACGAAGTGATGATCATCGGTGGTGGTGCGATTTACAAAGCCTGCCTTCCTCAAGCTGACAAGCTCTACGTGACTTATATAGGCGCCCAAATAGAAGGCGATACTCAATTTCCGCATTGGGGAGATATGTTTGAAGAAACCTATTCTGAAAACTATTTAGCAGATGAAAAAAATGCGTACGATATGCGATTTGTTGTTTTAGAACGACAGGGCTAGCAGATTTGCTAACGGTTTGTGAGCTAGGAGTCGCGGAGTGTTGTTGGCTCTCTAGCTTTCTAGCGCATCTTGGGTAAAAAACGTTTTATCTTCCCATCTCAACATCGTCAGGCTACCACCCCACACACAACCTGTATCTAATCCAATGACATCTTTGCCAGTATAGCCTTCCAAGGCTGCCCAATGGCCGAACAACACTATCTTATTCAGCGGAATACGATTGTTAAGTTTAAACCATGGCGTTAAATGACTATCTTGGACATCTTTTGGTCGCCGCTTACAGGCCATATCTAGCCTTCCATCGGAAAAGCAGAAGCGCATTCTTGTGAAGGCGTTAATGATATATCGGTAGCGCTCAATGCCCTTGAGTTTACCATACCAATAATCTGGCTGATTATCGTACATGTTTTTGATCAGCCAATGCCATTCTTTACTCTGTAAAATGGCTTCGACTTCTCTGGCACTGTTTCTAGCGACATCAAGCGACCACTGCGGTGAAATGCCTGCATGGCACATAATGAATTCATCATGCTCCGCGAGAAGGGGTTGCTGGCGAAGCCAATTGAGTAGCTCCTGTTTGTCGTCAGCATCAAAGATAGGAGCGGTCTTATCCTTGCTCTTAACTTTGTGTACACCTATTGAGACGGCGAGTAAGTGCAGGTCATGATTACCTAAAACGACTTTAGCTGATTGGCCTAAATCTTTAATAAACCGGAGTGTTTCTAACGATTTTGGCCCTCGTGCAACCAGATCACCTGCAACCCAGAGTGTATCAGATTGAGGTTCGAAGCTAGCTTGTTTAAGGAGTAGTTGTAGCTCATCAAAGCAGCCTTGAATATCACCAACAATATAATTGGACACAAAAATTCCTAAGTGATATCAGTTGAGAATATTAGGTAGAGCAAGTCTAAATGGCTCAATTTCGGTGATAAACTCTCGGCCTTTCTCATCAAGAAGAATGTATTGACCTTGCATGACGCCAACGGGAGTTTCTAGAGCGGTACCACTGCTGTAGGTATACTCATCACTACCTGGAATAAAAGGCTGCTGACCTACGACACCATCGCCCTCAACTGTCATTTGTTTGCCATTGGCATCTGTGATTAACCATCGACGACTGATGAGCTTAACGGTTTGATTGCTTAAATTTTTAATAGTTATGATATAGGCAAAGACGTAGCGCTTGGAATCGGGTTGAGATTGTTCCGAAATGTATTTAGTATGAACTTGAACTTTAATACAAGGGTTAGCTTCCATGTAGACTCCTGCGTGCAAGTCAAAAATTTAGAGTTGTAGACCAACAGGTTACAACTCTAATTATATGAAGATTATTTGTGATTTGCGTCTAACCAGTTAGCTAAATCAACGAATTGTTCTAGAGTCAGATTTTCAGGACGCATACCAGGGTTAATACCCAACTGCTCCAGCGTTTCAGCATCGACCAGAGATTTAAAACAGTTGCGAACAGTTTTGCGTCTTTGGTTGAAGCCTTCACGACAAACGCGATCTAACCAATTCAGGCTGGTCGCTGGGTATGGCAGAGTCTCATATGGGACGAGGCGAACAACGGCTGAATCAACTTTTGGTGGTGGGACGAATGCTGTTGGCGGCACTTCTAGCACCGGAACCACTTTACAGTAGTATTGCGCCATTACCGTTAGACGGCCGTAAGCCTTAGTACCAGGACCTGCGGCTAAACGATTCACCACCTCTTTTTGCAGCATAAAGTGCATATCTTGAATATCTTTATGGTATTCAAAGAGGTGAAACATCAAAGGTGTAGAGATGTTGTATGGTAGATTGCCAAAGATGCGTAATTTATTGTTAGGCTTAACCAATTGTGTGAAGTCAAAACGCATGGCGTCGCCTTCATGAATGGTCAGCTTATCCGCAAGTTCAGGATGAGTCCTTAAACGTTCCGCGAGATCTCGGTCAAGTTCAATGACAGTAAACTTATCGACTTCTCGACCTACAGGCTCAGTAATCGCGCCTAGACCAGGACCGATCTCAACCAAGTTTTGACCTGGCTTAGGATTGATGGCAGAGACAATCCCATCAATAATGTATGGGTCGTTCAAGAAGTTTTGACCAAAGCGCTTACGTGCTTTGTGTCCTAAATGGACATCATTTCTCATAGTGTTCTCAAGTTAACTGGTTTTCTTGTCGACAAGCTCAATAGCATGAGCGAGTGCCGTTGTAAAACTTCCTGTGTCTGCATCACCTGTCCCTGCAAGGTCTAATGCCGTACCGTGATCCACGGATGTCCTGATAAATGGGAGGCCCAGAGTAATGTTCACTGAGCGACCGAAACCTTTGTATTTTAGCACCGGAAGAACCTGATCGTGGTACATGCCTAGTACGGCATCCGCCTCGTTGAGATACTTTTCGTTAAAAATCGTATCAGCAGGTAATGGACCGATAAGGTCAACACCGTCTTCATGGCGCAGCTTGTTCAGCGTTGGTGTGATGGTGTCAATCTCTTCCCGACCCAGACAGCCATCCTCTCCTGCATGTGGATTCAATCCACAGACGTATATTTTAGGTGATGAAATAGCAAACTTCTCAACCAAATCCTGATGGAGAATACGTACTATTTTCTTCAGTCTATCTTCGGTTACCGCTTTAGAAACGTAAGCCAATGGAATATGAGTTGTTACCAAGGCAACTCTGAGTCCCTCTGTGGCCAGCATCATAACCACCAATGGTGTATTTGATTTGTCAGCAAAGAACTCAGTATGACCGCTAAACGCGACGCCAGCTCGATTAATTACGCCTTTGTGTACAGGACCAGTGACAATAGCATCAAACTCACCATTCATACAGCCCAAAGCGGCTCTTTCTAGTGTTTCTAATACATAGTGGCCATTTTTCTCATCGAGCTGACCCGCAATCGCAGGGACATTAAGCGCAATATGATCGATAATCAACGAGCCAGCTTGCTGAGGGGTAGGAAGCGCCTCAGCATCATAATCAATAAGTTGTACTTTGATATCGAGTTGTTTAGCGCGTTGCTCCAGCAAATCCTTATCGGCACTGACCACTATTTGATGTGGCCAACTTTGTTTCGAAAGGGCTAAAACTAAATCAGGTCCGATTCCTGCAGGCTCCCCTGCGGTGATCACAATACGTTTAATTGTCATCTTGTCCTTCCTTGACGACTTCTACGAAAGCACTTGCCCTGATTTCTTGCAGCCAAGCACTAGCTTCTTCATTAAATTTACGATTAAAGATAATGCGATAGGCTTTATTCTTGAGCGCTGAATCTGTGCGGTCAACCTCACGGCGCTCCATCACTTCGACAATATGCCAACCATGCACGGTTTTAAATGGTTCGCTTATTTGGCCAACAGGAAGAGTGTCAATTTGATGTTTGAATTCAGGAACGTAGAGGTCTGAAGTCTGGAAACCCAATTCACCTTGTTGTGCTG
Organism: Vibrio sp. T11.5; assembly: GCF_027587155.1. Classification (NCBI taxonomy): domain Bacteria; kingdom Pseudomonadati; phylum Pseudomonadota; class Gammaproteobacteria; order Vibrionales; family Vibrionaceae; genus Vibrio; species Vibrio sp. T11.5. Next base: position 277,844 of record NZ_JAPPTP010000002.1, on the reverse strand, counting down.
CTGAGCCCGGGTCTTGGCTATATTGTTGAGCCATTTCACCAAAAGTTGCTTCGCCCAACTGAATACGGCGAGTGATATCGCGTAACTCTTTTTGCACCCCTTCATCGCTGAGGATTACTGTAGGTTTAATCAGAATATGTCGTGCATTGACCTCTGTCACAGCAACCGTTTCTAGGCCTTTCACATCCTCGATTTTTAGAATGTGGAAACCGACACCGCTGCGAAATGGACCGATAACACTGCCTTTGTTCTCTAGGTTGATTTGGTCTGCAAAGATAGTAGGCATTTCTTCTTTGCGCATCCAGCCCCAATCACCACCTTGTAGTGCTTTTGGACCTTTTGAATAAGTATATGCCAAAGTGCTGAAATCAGCACCTTGATTAAGCTCCTTGACGATTTGATTGGCTTTCTCTTCAATTGCTGCCTTGTCATCACCATCATTCACACGAAGTTGGATATGGCCAATTTTGTATTGCACTGTTGCGTTGGTTTCTTTAGCCAACATGTTTGCTAGGTTATCAACTTCAGCCGGCAAAATGTTAATTCGACGGCGAACTAATGCGTTTCGAGCTTCACTAGCAGCAATTTCTTTGCGCACCTGTTCACGGAACTGCGCGTAGCTCAATCCTTCTTTTGCTATAGAATTAGTGAGTTGCTCAAGCGTCTGATTGTTGTTCTCTGCAATTTCTTCGATCGCTTCATTTAGGCGGCTGTCATCGATAAGAACGCCAATACGTTGCGCTTCCTGCTGCTGGATGGTGTCTACTATTAGCTTTTCTGTGACTTGTTCACGCAGAGTCGCGTCAGCAGGTAGCGATTGTTGGTTTTGTTTAGCATTCGCGCGAATAGTTTTGAGAGAAGTCTCTATATCACTTTGCAATACTACGCCACCATTTACAATCACCGCGACTTTGTCCAGTTCGACAGGCTCTGCTTGTACAAAAGAAAACTGGCTGGCTGCAATTAGCCCAAACAAGGTTTGCTTCCAAAGTTTCATAAATTTCCTGTTAAAAGAATGAGCCTGCGAATTTAGACCACAGGCTTTTAAATTAGTTGTTTAAGAAGAACGGGCGACCGTAACCTAAAGAGCTATTAGCCGTATCAGATCCTGTCACGCCGGAGTCAGAGCCGATAGAAGTACCGAATCCGATAATACCGAAATTAAAGCTGAAGTTGTTTTCATATATAGGCTGTACGGGATCAGACAGTAAACCACTGCGCAGTTGATTGCTGTACGAGAAGCCAATATACCAGCAATCTGATCGGTAACTTAGGTTGGTTAGCCATTCCAAATCTTCTTCGGTTGTTAGGTCGTAGAAATATTGGGCACTTGCATACCACTTTCTGGTTAGCTGGTAACCCGCAATTAAGCCTGCCTGAGAAATGCCATCTTTGGTTAGGCTATCTAGAGGCAGGCTGTCTCCTACGGTACTGTCAAGATAACTACGTGTAACGTAGCGATAGTTACCTTGAATGAATCCTCCGGAGAATCGATACTCAAGTGTGCTATTACCGAGCTGAACTTCACTGGTGTCGATATCATATTGGATACCACCATGATAGAAGAGGTAGTCGTCATAGTTGAAGTCCATTTCGACCGCCCATGCAGAGTAATCGGATTTGTTATCTTGATTGGAGATATTGGAATTTTTAGTATCTTTGTCCAAGTAGAAGATTTGTCCGAATGAGATATTCAGGCGTTCTTTATATTGTTCATCAAAAAAGCGAGTGGAAGCGCCATAACTAAACTGGTTAGCTGCGGCAATTCTGTCTACGCCACTGTACTTACGGCTGCGGAACAAACCATAGTAATCGGTTTGAAGGAGCGTCGTATCATAGAGATAAATTTCACTTTGATCTTCTTCAGGCACATACAAATATTGGATCTGAGGTTCCAATGTTTGAGTGTAGCTATCGAACAGAACGGTATCTCTCTCTAAAACGACACCTGCATGGGTCCGAAACTCTGGAATGACTCGTGAGGTTGACTCTTTTAAGTTGTAGCCTTGGCTACTAAAATCACTCAGGTTGAGTCCCCCTAAATCTTGCTGATAGTAGGTCCCTAAAACTCGAGCTTCTGTGGTCCAAGTTCCCCAAGTAGTGCCAACAGGTATTTTTATACCAGGCTCAACATGCACTCGCGTTGCAGACGGTTTAGCGGGATCATCAGTATCAAATTGAGACACATGGCTGATCACATCGAAATCGAGATAGCGCATTAACTCCGGAGAATAATAGTTAAACTCGACTTGAGGTAACAGTCGGTATGGCGTGTTACTGCTGGTGGTTAATACTTGAAAATCTCTAGTTAAAACGGCGGCATCCCATGTTAAAGAACGATAAGTAGCTCTGGCTTCTTGTAGAAGCTGACCATCGGATTTATTGCCTAGGCTTGAGTCAATATTGGAAAAATAGCTAATATCACTGACTTTCGAGTAATCAATTTCAAATTTCCAATTCTCTTGGAAAATACCGCTGTGTTGCCACTGAAATCCCCAACGGTCACCTTGCTCTGGGTACTTTTGATCATCAGGTAAATACTCAGATTTGAGCGTACTATAGCCGAGGTCTGAGAGGTATCTAAATTCGCTGTTGAGCTGGGTGCCTCGCTCCTGCATATACTTTAGAGTGGTCTCTAAGTCGTAGTTTGGTGCCAAGTTCCAGTAAATCGGCACCTGCATTTCAAAGCCATCACTAGAACCGTAAGAAACGGTTGGATATAAGAAACCAGTTTTACGCGTATCACCAATGGGGACGGTCAGAAATGGTAGGTAAAAAACAGGGACGTTTAGTATTTCAAACCGAGGGTTATAGAAGGTGGCTTCCTCTTCGTTTTGATCGATATCGATGCTCGAAGCCTTCATTCGCCAAGATTTGTCACCCTCTGGACAAGAAGTGATCGTGCCATCCTCTATCTCATAGACAGCTTTGCCTGTTTTGGATACATAGACAGCTTCACCGCGACCAGGCTCACACAAGAATTTATAGTTGGTATTCTCTAATGTCACTTGTTCAGTATTTAGATGATTTACGGCTTTGTCTGAGATCGTTTTTAACTCGCCATCGCTGAATGTCACGTTACCCTCAGCGACGACAATATTATCTTGCTGATGAAGAGTGACATTGTCCGCTTTCATGCGTTTTTTGCCTTGTACAACTGTTACGTTACCACTATAGGTCGATTTATCACCATTGATCGCTTCTAAGCTGTCGGCTTCAACGTTAATTGGCAGTTGTTTTGCGTTTTCAGGCTCCTCTTCATTGACCAAGCATTGATCAATAAGGTCTAATGTTTGGCATTCGCCAATGAACGGCATTTCTTGTGACGTGTCCAGAGGGATGTCTTCAGCCTGAGCCTGAGGCATAAGAAAAGCGGCACTAATTGAAGTGGCTAACAAGGTGCGAGGAAAACGTGACATCGAGTTTTACTATCCTGTTTAACTTGATATATCCGGTGAATAGGTGACCGAATGTAAAATAAAACGGTCCCTATAATAAAGGAATTTATAGCTTACGGCACTATCAGACCGCTTTATGAAGAAAAAATTCAGAGATTGAGAACACATAATGCATATTTTCGGCAAAATACTTGGCACTTTTTTTGGTTTCCTCATGGGAGGACCGTTTGGTGCGATATTCGGCCTTTTTTTAGGTCATCAGTTCGATAAAGCACGCAGATTGCGCCAAGCTGGTTTTAACCCTGGCTTCGGTGGTGGCCCCAGCCAAACTGAACGTCAAGAAGAATTTTTTAAAGCTGGTTTCGCCGTGATGGGACATGTAGCGAAAGCTAAAGGACAAGTTACCCGTGAAGAAATTCAGTTAGCGACCACCATGATGGAACGGATGAATTTGCATGGTGAGCTGCGACGTGCAGCACAGAATGCATTTCGTGAGGGTAAGGAAGCCGACTTTCCGTTGGAAAATGTGTTAGAGAGAGTTCGAATTTCTGCTGGGGAGCGATTTGATCTGATGCAGTTCTTCTTAGAATTGCAGATATCGGCAGCGTTCGCAGATGGAGATATTCACCCTAGTGAACGCAGTGTTCTACATAAAGTAGCGAAAGGGTTGGGTTTCTCTTCCGATCAGCTTGAGCAGCGCTTACGCATGCAGGAAGCGGCATTCCGCTTTCAGCAAGGCGGTTTTGGAGGACATTCAAATAATGGTCACTCTCATCAATACGGACGAGGGCAGCAAGCCACTACTGCCGATCAGCTTAGTGATGCGTACAAGCTTTTAGGTGTTGACAGCAATGCCGATACGAAAACACTTAAACGTGCATACCGTAAACTGATGAATGAACATCATCCAGATAAACTGATGGCTAAAGGTCTTCCGCCAGAAATGATGAATGTAGCCAAAGAGAAGGCACAAGAAATCCAAAGTGCCTATGACCTGATCAAAAAAACCAAAGGTTTCTAAAACTAGTTAAGACGAGCAAATAAATCGCCTGATGTGTTTTATCATCAGGCTTTTTTACTTCCTATAGTTCAATCAACAGTGATGTGACAATTGGACCTGCCTGAGGCCTTCATCGAGTATATGCTCTCGTAAATTCTTATAGGACACTGGCCTGCTCATATCACGGACACGATTAAACTTTAATGAATCTGAATGATTAATAAGTATTAATTAAGGGACTTATGCGCGTCTCGAGATTGTAATGTTCTCTCCTTTTGCACACATGCAAAACGGTCCTCCTTTTTATTCAAACAATACGGTTGAGCTAAGTCGTACAACTCAGTAGCTAGCATAGGAAGCTATTGAAATGAGTAAACATTTATTATCAAAATCGCAGTTTCTGATGACCCTTGTAGTCGCAACTGCATTAATGACTGCCAGTGAAGTATATTCTTCTGAACAACAAACAGTGAGTGTGACGGGTGACTATTACGCATTTGGGTTAACTTCCAGTGAAACTCTTTCAGGAAAAGAGGGTACTGCGGCCGCTGGTATCGCTAGGGTAACCATTGATTGGTTGGCTTATCAAGATGAAACTGACCTAGATACAGGTTCATTAAGGTTGAGGGTCGACCATAAACATGATTATACCGAAGATGCTCCGTCTCAGTTTGTTATGGGGAATATCGGTGGTTTTGGTTTAATACAGCCCGCTTTTAGTGATATTGGTTCAAGGCTAACCAATCTATATTGGAAGCATGAATTTAATGCACAAGATACAGAAATGATGGCCGGCTTTTTAGACAGTACGGACTACATTGACACTTACGCGCTTGGCAATCCCTATTCCGGTTTCTCTAACATCCAGTTTAGTACGGGGTCAGGTTCGATTGCTATTCCTGATGAATCGACATTCGGGGTCTCTGTTCGGCACATGATGTCTGAAAACTTTTATGGATATTTAAGCTTCTCTGATGCGAAAGCAGACTCTACCGAGCCGTTTGATGGGGTTGAAAACTTTTTTCGTGACAACCAATATTTTAAGTCGCTGGAAATTGGGTGGGTGCCTAGTAAAGATGCATTTTATATGCAGAACTCTCACTTGACGATTTGGCATAGTGACGGGCCTAAGGAGCAGTCCAGTGAGAACTATGGGGCTAATTGGTCGACCATTTATAAAATGGGCAGTTGGGTGCCTTTCTTTAGAGCTGGAGTCGCAAAAGGGCCAGAAGCCCTCTATAAGTCCTCTGTTGTTGCTGGAACTGGCTATCTCGGGCTGGGCCCCGGAACACTTGGTTTGGCGGTCGGTTGGGCACAACCTAATGCTCCGTTTGATGATACGTTCAACTCTGAACTTTATTATCAAATGAATTTTGGCCCTGTATCGATAGCCCCCAATGCTCAATATCTTAGTCGCCTTCCTTTCAACTCTCAGGTAGATAGTGCTTGGGTATTTGGTATCCGAGGGAACATAAAAGTGAGTATCTAGGCGTTTATTTAACGCTCAGCCACTCAACGAAAACAATATCATGCTGAAGGGAACGCTCATCGTCATATAATGTTTTTATGGTTTTTGTAGCCAAATGGAGATCACACACTATGACGGTTATCAGAGTAGACAGGCGCGCACTGAACGAAGAGGTATCCATTTACCTCTTTAACCAGTATCTCCACTAGAATGCGTTAACTGTTACTGGGTTAAAGTTAGGTTGTTCAAAATAGGATTCTTGATTCTAGTAGCATAAACCTGTTTTGCTATACGGTCGTGAGAAAAGCAAAAGGCCTGAGAAGCGGAATCGCTCTCAGGCCTTTCTTGTTCTTCACCGAACGAAAGTGGTGGCCCCTCGCAGACTTGAACTGCGGACCAATCGATTATGAGTCGACTGCTCTAACCACTGAGCTAAGGGGCCGTTAGGACAAGAATTATAGGGGAAGCCGACTAGGCTGTCTAGACACTTAATAGGGTAAATGCGCTTGGTTTTTATCCACTTAAATCATTTAGATATAAAAAAGGCGAGCACTTGCTCGCCTTTTAATCAAATTGATGGGTTATTCATCCAAGAAACTGCGTAGAGTCTCTGAACGGCTTGGATGGCGCAGCTTACGCAATGCCTTCGCTTCAATTTGACGAATACGCTCGCGAGTAACGTCGAACTGCTTACCTACTTCTTCAAGAGTGTGGTCGGTGTTCATGTCGATACCAAAGCGCATACGCAGTACTTTCGCTTCACGAGGTGTTAAACCTGCAAGAACATCTTTAGTAGCGACTTTAAGACTGCCTGATGTTGCAGAGTCTAGTGGTAGCTCTAGAGTTGTATCTTCGATGAAATCACCTAAGTGCGAATCTTCGTCATCACCGATTGGTGTTTCCATTGAGATTGGCTCTTTAGCAATCTTCAGAACTTTACGGATTTTGTCTTCCGGCATTTGCATGCGTTCTGCAAGTTCTTCCGGCAACGGCTCGCGACCCATCTCCTGAAGCATTTGACGAGAGATACGGTTAAGCTTGTTGATCGTCTCGATCATGTGCACTGGTATACGGATAGTACGAGCTTGGTCTGCAATCGAACGAGTAATTGCCTGACGGATCCACCAAGTTGCGTAAGTCGAGAACTTGTAACCACGTCTGTACTCAAATTTATCAACGGCTTTCATTAGGCCGATGTTACCCTCTTGGATCAGGTCCAAGAACTGTAGACCACGGTTGGTGTATTTCTTCGCGATAGAAATAACCAGACGCAAGTTTGCTTCAACCATCTCTTTCTTCGCACGGCGAGCTTTTGCTTCACCGATAGACATACGGCGGCTGATGTCTTTGATGTTTTGAACTGTGAGTGATGTTTCTTCTTCGATGATCTTTAATTTTGAGATCGAACGACGAATATCTTCTTCACTGCGACGGATCTTTTCTGCATATGGCTTATCAGAAGATAAAATTTCATCCAGCCATGCTTCGCTTGATTCGTTGCCTGTGAAAAGAGTAATGAAAGACTTCTTAGGCATCTTGCCATACTCAACAGATGCCTTCATGATCAGGCGTTCTTGAGTACGTACACGCTCCATTGAGGTGCGCAGTTCTTCAACAAGGTAGTCAAACTGTTTGGGCGTTAGACGGAATTCTTTGAAGACGTCGATGACCATTTCATGAGCAAGTGTCGCTTTCGGGCTCTCGTTTCCATATTCGTTACAAGCAAGCTGGTAGTTTTGGAAAGTGTTACGTAAAGCTGTGAACTTCTCTAGAGCAAGCTCAGGATCGATCCCTGTATCTTCCTCTTCTTCATCGTCTTCTGACTCTTCTGCGTCTTCTTCCTCGGCATCTTCGTCTTCAAGGTCTGCTTCTGCAAGTTCAGAACCGATATGCGTAGCCGTTGGTGCCGTTGTTTCATCTGCGTCCGGATCGACGAAGCCCGTGATAAGGTCAGTTAGGCGAAGTTCTTCGGCCTGTACCTTATCAAACTGCTCAAGAATATAAGGGATAGTTCCTGGATACTCAGCAACAGCGTTTTGAACTTGGTTGATACCATCTTCAATACGCTTTGCAATATCGATCTCACCTTCGCGAGTCAGCAGTTCTACGGTGCCCATTTCGCGCATGTACATACGCACAGGGTCAGTGGTGCGGCCGATTTCATTTTCTACGCTTGAAAGCGCAGCAGCAGCTGCTTCAGCTGCGTCTTCATCGGTGATTGTATCGTCATCGTTCAGTGCAAGATCATCAGCATCCGGAGCAGTTTCTACTACTCTAATACCCATGTCGTTAATCATCTGAATGATATCTTCGACCTGCTCGGAATCTACGATTTCTGCTGGCAGGTGGTCATTTACTTCTGCGTAGGTCAGATAGCCTTGTTCCTTGCCTTTAATGACAAGTTGTTTTAGCTGTGACTGCGGATTTTGATCCATAGACGGTATCCAACTTAGTATCTGGTGAAGGAATTAGTATGCGAGTGCAAACCACACATATTAACAAATTAATTTGTTGCTGACTATTCGAACAGGGTTACGCTTTTAAATCTAGCATTAGTGCTAGCAGCTCCCTTCTTTCTTCGGTTGATAAACCGACACTTCTTTCTTTGGCCTGCAGATTTTCAATTTGTTTTTCGACACACTGAGCAAGTATTTTGTCCAGTGAGTCTAAAAATATATCTTGTTCATTATCTTCGTCGAGTGGGATTTCCCATCCGGCTAAACGAGACATTAGAGCTTCATGGCTCGTATCTCTCCAGTGTTCAGTTAACTGGCCTGTGTTTACATTGGGGTGCTGATGACAATATTCAAGCACCTCGATGAATAAACTTAATCCTGGGACTGGTAAGTCTCTCACACTTGCCAAATCAGGTACCATTTGAGCATAGCTCGGATTCTGAATAAGCAAAGCGATAACCTCACGCATGGGAGTTCGCTTGAGTTCTTTATGCGGTTGAGGCTTGGTTTCACTGACTTTCTTACGTGGTTGACGCAACCTGTTGTCAAACCCAGTGCGTTCATCAAGAAGTTTTTCCAGCAACTCTTGGAAATAGGGGTCTGGTATTTTATTGATCAGGTTACTGGCATGTGCACGCAGTGCGGACTTTCCTTCATTGCTGCCTAAGTTGAGCTGGTTAATTTCGATCAAGTTCTCAAACAGGTAGCGTGATAGAGGAATCGCTTGTTTCATTTGTTGCTCGAAAGCATCTTTACCATGCTTTCGAATATAACTATCGGGATCTTCACCGTCGGGAAGAAACAAAAACTTCAGAGTGTTACCTGTTTTTAGGTATTGTAGCGCATTCTCGAGTGCTCGCCATGCCGCTTCTTTACCTGCTCGGTCACCATCGTAGCAACAAACAACAGTATTGGTTTGACGGAACAAAAGTTGAATATGGTCACCTGTGGTTGATGTACCCAGTGAAGCCACTGAATAGTCAACACCATATTGAGCAAGCGCAACGACGTCCATATAGCCTTCAACAACCAATATCTGTGGAGGTTCACGATAAGCCTGCATGACTTCATATAAGCCATATAACTCTTTACCCTTATGAAATATCGGTGTTTCTGGTGAGTTAAGGTATTTTGGTGTTCCATCCCCAAGGACTCGTCCCCCAAAACCAATCACTCGGCCGCGCCGGTCGCGGATCGGGAACATCACCCGACCACGAAAACGGTCATAGCGGTTCCCTTTTTCATTCTCAATCAGCATACCACCTGAAACAAGCATATCTTGAGCTTGTTTCTGCTGGCCAAAGTTTTTACGGATGAGATCCCATTCATCTGCAACATAGCCAATACAAAACTTCTGAACAATTTCACCCGACAAACCACGACCTTTGAGATAATCGATCGCGACCTTACTGGCGGAAAGTTTGAGTTGTGTTTGATAGAATTGCGCGATCCCAGCCATTAAATCGTAGAGATTGCGTTTTTGCTCGGTGTTTGCTTGAGGCTGATTGGCAGGAAAACGTCCACCTTGACGTTGTTCTCTCGGAACATCAAGACCAACAGAGGAAGCGAGTTCTTCAATGGCTTCAGGAAACTCAAGGCGTTCGTACTCCATCATGAAGTCGATGGCATTGCCGTGTGCCCCACAGCCGAAACAGTGATAAAACTGCTTTTCTTGGCTGACACTAAAAGAAGGCGTTTTTTCGTTGTGGAAAGGGCAGCATGCGCCGTAGTTTTTGCCTTTTTTCTTAAGTTTTACCCGAGCGTCAATGATATCGACGATATCCAGTCGAGCCAGTAGGTCATCAATGAAACTGCGGGGGATGTGTCCTGCCATAAAACCTAACAAAGAAAGAAAAGACTAATCTAGATACAAACAAGCCGTGCGTTCCGGAGGATAGCACGGCTTGTTGCAATTTGGGTTGGGTAATTAACCAAGTTTAGCGCGAACTAAACCACTTACTTTACCCATATCTGCACGCCCTTGAATTTGAGGCTTAAGCACGCCCATTACTTTACCCATGTCTTGCATGCCCGCAGCACCTGAATCAGAAATAGCACTTTCAACAAGTGCAGCCACTTCTTCATCCGTTAGCGGTTGAGGCATGAAGTCCTCAAGTACAGCAATCTCAGCTTGCTCAGCGTCAGCAAGGTCTTGACGACCTGCTGATTCGAATTGAGCGACAGAGTCACGACGTTGTTTAACCATTTTCGTCAGTACAGCGAGAATATCGTCGTCGCCCAGAGTAATCTGTTCGTCAACTTCACGTTGTTTAATGGCGGAAAGAGCTAAACGAATAGTACCAAGACGCAACTTGTTCTTGGCTTTCATCGCTAATTTTTGCTCTTCTTTGAGAGTATCAATCAGAGCCATAACTATAATCCTTTTGGACTTAGTTATTAGTACAGGCGAACGCGACGAGCGTTTTCGCGAGCTAGCTTCTTAGCGTGACGCTTTTGAGCCGCTGCTTTAGCGCGTTTGCGAACTGTAGTTGGCTTTTCGTAGTGCTCACGACGACGCACTTCAGAAAGGATACCTGCTTTTTCGCAAGAGCGTTTGAAACGACGTAGAGCAACGTCGAACGGTTCGTTTTCACGTACTTTAACTACTGGCATATGCCTTTCACCTCAGGGGTTATTCGTTAATGCTGACTTCACAGTACCGAGCTCAAATGCTGGGTCTACAATCAGCTTGATCAAAAATGGTGCGGAATTTTAATCCGATCGCATAGGCTTTGTAAAGCCCTTTTCCGTCTATTCAGTATACAAAATTTGTTTGCGAAGCCAAGCCGAGGTAAGATTGCGTCAATTTTGAATCTGAGATTAAGACACCTAGGTTAAACCATGCGCATTATTGGTATTGAAACCTCATGTGATGAAACAGGCATCGCGATTTATGACGATGAGAAGGGCCTTCTTTCTCATAAGCTATACAGTCAGGTTAAGCTCCATGCCGATTATGGTGGTGTGGTTCCTGAGCTTGCTTCACGAGATCATGTAAAGAAAACGATCCCATTAATCAAATCTGCAATGGCTGAAGCGAACCTGACGCCAAAGGATATTGATGGGGTTGCTTATACTGCAGGTCCGGGCTTGGTTGGGGCGTTACTTGTAGGAGCAACTATCGGTCGTAGCTTGGCGTATGCGTGGGGTGTGCCTGCTGTGCCTGTCCATCATATGGAAGGTCACCTCCTTGCCCCTATGTTGGAAGATAATCCTCCACCTTTTCCATTCGTTGCGGTATTGGTCTCTGGTGGGCATTCCATGATGGTTGAAGTAAACGGCATTGGTGAATATAAGATTCTTGGTGAGTCGATCGATGATGCCGCTGGTGAAGCATTTGATAAAACAGCTAAGCTGATGGGTTTGGATTACCCTGGAGGCCCACTGCTTTCTAAGTTGGCCGAAAAAGGTACGCCAGGGCGCTTTAAATTTCCTCGTCCAATGACGGATAGACCGGGCTTAGATATGAGTTTTTCTGGGCTGAAAACATTCACGGCTAACACCATTGCTGCGAATGGTGACGATGAGCAAACTCGTGCTGATATTGCTCTGGCGTTTGAAGAAGCGGTGTGTGCTACATTAACGATAAAATGTAAGCGAGCGCTAGAGCAAACTGGCTTTAAGCGTATTGTAATTGCGGGTGGTGTGAGTGCTAACCGCCGCCTACGCTCAGACTTGGAGCAGTTAGCAAAGAAAATGGGTGGTGAGGTTTATTACCCTCGCACCGAATTTTGTACTGATAATGGTGCGATGATCGCTTACGCAGGTATGCAACGCTTAAAGAACGGTGAGCTGGCTGATTTATCCGTTCAGGCAACGCCACGTTGGCCTATCGATCAGCTTGAACCCATCGCATAAATGACTTGCTGCAATAAGGCCGCTCTTGAGAGTCGGCCTTTTTTCTTTCTTCTGGTGTAAAACTGAATACATCCGAGGTGTTAATTTTGTTATTAATGATACTCTTAAGTTTTATAGACAATATCAATGGAAAAAACTGTGAATAAATTTGCTGTAGATGGCCATCAAATGGCGTATCAGGATGTTGGCCAAGGCCCAGTTATCGTTTTGGGTCACAGCTATTTGTGGGACAGCAAAATGTGGGCGCCTCAAATTGAAGTCTTAAGTCAAAATTATCGCTGCATAGTGCCGGATTTCTGGGCGCATGGTCAGTCTGAGTTTGCCCCAGATTCAACTCACTCACTGGTGGATTATGCTCAGCAAATTATAGCGTTAATGGACCATCTAGAAGTTGAGCAGTTTTCGATTATCGGGCTTTCTGTGGGTGGTATGTGGGGCAGTGAAGTGGTAAATCTGGCGTCTGAGCGTGTCAAATCTCTAGTTATGATGGATACGTTCGTTGGTTTAGAGCCGGAAGTGACCCACAAGAAATACTTTACGATGTTGGAGACGATTTCGGCCGCACAAATGGTTCCAGAGCCTATCATTGATATTGTGACCCCGATGTTTTTTGCGCGAAATGCAGAGCAAGATTCACCTGATTTAGTAGCTGGGTTTCGAGAGAAGTTATCTAATCTGAAAGGTCAGCAAGCTGCCGAAGTCGCACGTATGGGGCGAATGGTGTTTGGTCGTCGAGATCAAATCGAAGATATTGAGAAGTTCACGTTACCTGTGCTGATCGCTGTGGGGCAAGAAGATATTCCTCGTCCGGCACTGGAATCGTATTTGATGAACGATTGTATTACCGATTCTGAGCTGATTCAGGTACCAAAAGCTGGTCACATTGCCAACCTAGAGCAGCCGGAATTTGTGACCGCAATGCTGCAGAACTTCCTTTCCAAGGTATACAGCTAGACAATAACAAGGCCTCATCAGGAGGCCTTGTTGATTCCTTTCTTTTTCTCGCCGACTTTAGGTTCTGTTCCCTCAAACAAGCGTCTGATATTTTGGTGGTGCCTGAACACAATCAGACAACATAGCATGGCGACGGGTAATGTGTATTGAGGTTTGATCATCCAAGTATATAAAGGTGCTAATAGTACCGTGACGATGGCAGCCAGAGATGAGTAACGGAAAATCAGTACTACTAACAGCCATGTTGCAATGATCATTGCTGTCAAGTCGAGTCCTATTGGGGCTATGGCGCCTAAGGCAGTCGCAACACCTTTACCACCTTTAAAATGAAAGAAGATCGGATACATATGGCCTAAACAGGCTGCGATGGCAATTACACCAAGAATGATTGGGTCAATATTCAGGAAGTAGCCACCCCAGACGGGAATAGTCCCTTTGAGCATATCGAACAGCAGCACTGCCGCTGCTGCCTTTTTACCTCCAATTCTTAACACGTTGGTCGCGCCTGGGTTGTGAGAGCCTACTCCTCGAGGGTCAGGAAACCTGAGTATACGACAGATCAAAACAGCACTTGAGATCGAGCCCAGTAGATAGGCAAGGATGATCATGACAAGTGCTAGTGGCGTCATAGTAAAGTTACTCGTTATAAAGAGATGTTAGCTAGGCAAGTAATTGATATCATATCGCGCTTAGAATACTCAAACTACCAACTGCGTGGCGTTTGAGATAAAAATAGTACGACTTTTTACCTGATTTGGGTATCCGACCTCTAAAGGAAGCAAAGCGCATGGATAAAGTATTTATCGAGCAGTTAGAAGTGATCACCACTATCGGCGTTTACGATTGGGAACAGGAAATCAAACAAAAGCTGGTTTTGGATATTGAAATGGCTCATGACAATCAACCAGCAGGTAAAAGTGATGATGTGGCTGATGCGCTGGATTATGCGCAAGTCAGTTCTGCGGTGTTATCTCATATTGAATCTGGCCGTTTTTTACTTGTTGAGCGTGTAGCTGAAGAAGTGGCGCAACTGATCATGACGCAATTCAGTGTGCCATGGGTCAAGATTCGCCTAACCAAACCTGGTGCTGTACCACAAGCTTCCGGTGTTGGAGTTATCATTGAACGAGGCGTGGCATGAACACCACATACATTGGAGTAGGATCCAATGTAGAAAGGCGTAAACACATTAAAGCCGCAATTGATGAGTTGTCTGCTTTGGGTCAGAATCTTAGACTGTCCACGATTTATGAGTGTGAAGCGGTTGGGTTTGAAGGGGATACCTTCTATAACCTTGTCGTAGAAATGAAAACGCCGTTAAGTTTAACGGAGTTTTCACGACAACTGCGTCATATTGAGCTCAAATGGGGTAGGGAAGAAGATGCCCAAAAGTTTCAGCCGCGGACTATCGATCTCGATATCATTTTATTTGATCAGACTATCTCTGAGCGTTCGCCGGAGCTTCCCCGGAGCGATATCTACAAATACGGTTTTGTGATTGAGCCACTTAATGAGCTTTGTGCTGAACGTTGTGTGCCAGGTGATGGTCGAACCATACGCCAAATCTGGCTCGAATCGTCTTATCCGGAAACCTTAAATAAAGTCGACCTCTGGTTTGATTACCAAACATAATTGAGTATCTAATGAGTTATTTTGAAGCGTTTATTCTGGCCTTAATACAAGGTCTTACCGAGTTCTTGCCTATTTCCAGCTCGGCGCACTTAATCTTGCCTTCAGCGGTTTTAGGCTGGGAAGATCAAGGTTTAGCGTTCGATGTGGCCGTACATGTTGGTACATTAGCAGCCGTCATGATCTATTTTCGTAGTGAAGTTGTGTCGTTACTGTCGGCCTTTTTTGCGTCTATTTTTAAAGGTGATCGCAGTAAAGAAGCAAAACTGGCGTGGATGATCATTCTAGCAACTATTCCTGCGTGTGTGTTTGGTTTGCTAATGAAAGACTTTATAGAATTGTATCTGCGCAGTGCTTGGGTGATAGCGACCACCACGATCGTGTTTGGTTTATTGCTATGGTATGTCGATAAATATTCGAGTCTCGAGGATGATGAATATCAGGCGGATTGGAAAAAAGCATTATTTATTGGTGTTGCTCAGGCACTAGCCATGATTCCTGGCACTTCGCGTTCTGGTGCGACGATCACGGCAGCCTTGTACCTAGGTTTTACCCGAGAAGCGGCGGCAAGATTTTCCTTCTTAATGTCTATTCCTATCATTCTATTGGCTGGTGGTTATTTAGGTCTGAAACTAGTAAGCAGTGGCGACCCTATTCATTTGGGTGTGTTGCTGACCGGGATCGTAACCTCGTTTATCAGCGCCTACGTATGTATTCATTTCTTCCTGAAATTGATCTCTAGAATGGGAATGACACCTTTCGTGATTTACCGATTGATCCTCGGCTTCGGTTTGTTTGCATTTTTACTCATGCAGTAGGCACAATCATCAATAACTTTGTAAAGACCACATTCTTCAATCTCGCTTGAAAAGAGACATTATGATATATATGTGGTCTTTCTATATCTCTCATTCTTAGAATATTTTATGCGAATTTTTGCCCTAACTTTACTCTTGTTATTAGGCTGGCTGCAGTACACCTTGTGGTTGGGCAAAAATGGCATCTCTGAGTTTCAGTCGGTCAAAGCTGAAATTGAAGTTCAGCATCAGGTCAATGGCAACCTGCAGAACCGAAACGATGAAATGTTCGCTGAAATTGATGACCTTCGCCAAGGACTAGACGCAATCGAAGAGCGCGCTCGTCACGAACTGGGGATGGTAAAAGAAGGTGAGACGTTTTACCGCATTGTCGGAGATGACAACTGAGCATGACGCAAGTGACCCCTTCCATTGTAGCGATAGTCCCTGCGGCTGGTGTTGGCAGCCGCATGCAGGCAGACCGCCCAAAGCAGTACCTTTCTATTAACGATAAAGCCGTCCTTGAGCATACCGTCGAGAAACTACTGCAACACCCAAAGATAGACAAAGTCATCGTATCGATTACCAAAGGTGATCCATACTTTCCCCTGCTGTCTATTGCTCAACACCCGCAAGTGGTAAAAGTAGATGGAGGACGGGAACGAGCAGATTCCGTCTTGTCTGGGCTTAAGTTTGTTTGTGACCATCAGCTTGCCGATTGGGTGATGGTGCATGATGCCGCTAGGCCATGTGTAAAACAGCAAGATTTAGATAAGCTTATTGAGGTGTCATTAAAGCATGAGGTTGGAGGCATTCTTGCTTCGCCCGTCAGAGACACAATGAAAAGAGCAAACAGAGGTCAAAATATTGATCATACTGTAGATAGAGAAGCACTGTGGCACGCACTGACTCCACAAATGTTTAAAACTGAGCAATTGATCACGGCTTTGAGTGAGGCGCTTTTGAAAGGTATTACGATTACTGACGAAGCGTCCGCGATAGAGTGGTCTGGGCAATCTCCAGCCCTAGTACAGGGAGCGGCAGATAATATAAAAATTACTCAGCCCGAAGATTTAGCGCTAGCAGAGTTTTATCTTAATCGTAACAAAGGATGAATCATGATTCGTATTGGTCACGGCTTCGACGTTCACAAGTTTGGTGGTGAAGGCCCGGTAATTATAGGTGGTGTTTCTGTACCATATGAGCAGGGGCTGATCGCGCACTCAGATGGTGATGTTGCTCTACATGCACTATGTGATGCGTTACTCGGAGCTATTGCAGCGGGTGATATTGGTCGCCACTTTCCTGACACTGATGATGAATGGAAAGGGGCTGACAGCCGAGATTTGCTACGCGACGTGTACCGTAGAGTTAAACAACAAGGGTATATACTGGGTAATGCGGACGTCACCATTATGGCTCAAGCGCCCAAAATGGCCCCGCATATCACGGCGATGTGTGAAGTGATTGCGCAAGATCTGGAAACGGATATTGGCAATGTGAATGTCAAAGCGACAACAACTGAGCGCCTTGGTTTCACTGGCCGCAAAGAAGGTATCGCGACCGAAGCGGTCGTATTACTAATAAAACAACAATAAAAACTACGCCTAGCGACTATCGCTGAAAGGGGTAACGGTAGCATTATGACTGACATTTTATCTTCACTTGCCTATTTGAATGGAAAACCTCAAGCAACGGGGAAGTTGAAAGCCCAGCCGCAGCATTTTCAGGTTAACGAGGATCTTGGTTTTGCCTTTACGGGTGAAGGAGAGCATCTGATGGTGCGTATCCGTAAGACGGGAGAGAACACCAGCTTCGTTGCAAATGAACTGGCTAAAGCCTGTGGCGTGAAATCGAAAGATGTCAGCTGGGCTGGTTTAAAAGATCGTCATGCTGTGACTGAGCAGTGGTTAAGTGTACATCTGCCTAAAGGGGACACTCCTGATTTCACAGCGTTTCTTAGTCAACATCCAAGTATTGAGATTGTTGAAACCAGCCGCCACAACAAAAAATTACGTCCGGGTGACTTAATCGGTAACGATTTTATCATCACGTTGACTGAGGTAAGTGATGTCGAAGATGTAATTGTGCGACTTGACTCAATCCGTCAACACGGTGTGCCAAACTATTTTGGTAGTCAGCGTTTCGGGAACAATGGTAATAATCTCAATGAAGCAAGACGTTGGGGACGTGATAATGTACGCACTCGAAATCAAAACAAAAGAAGTTTGTATCTTTCGGCAGCACGCTCGTGGATCTTCAACAACATAGTGTCACAGCGCATTGAACAAGACGTGTTTAATCTGGCTGTAGAAGGTGATTGCATTCAGACATCTGAGGGAATTGTTAGTGCTGAATCAGAAGCAATGGCAGAACTTAACGAGGCCATTAAGCAAGGCGATGCTCAGATCACGGCAGCGATGGCGGGTGACAATGCTTTGCCCACTACAGAGAAGGCTCTAGTATTGGAACAGCCTCATCTGGATGCGGAGCCTGACTTGATGGCTCTGATTCGCGGAAATCGCATGCGTCATGATCGTCGTCCTGTAGCGCTAAAACCTCAGGATCTTTCCTGGAGTGTTGAGCAGGACACAATAACATTGCGATTCTCTTTGGATGCTGGCTGCTTCGCCACCGCAATCATTCGTGAGCTTATTCAGGAACAGGAAGTGGAGCGCAGCTACTAATGAGTGAGAAAGCGATTAAAATTCTTTTGAGCAATGATGATGGTGTACATGCTGAGGGGATCCGTGTTTTGGCTGAAGCATTGAGCGATCTTGCCGATATTACCATTGTTGCACCTGACCGAAATCGCTCTGGAGCATCAAACTCACTGACGTTGGAACAACCTCTGCGCGTCAATGAGTTATCAGCAGGTAACTATTCTGTGCAGGGAACTCCAACCGATTGTGTGCATTTTGCGTTAAACGAACTAATGAAAGATGACCTGCCAGATTTAGTACTGTCTGGTATTAACCATGGTGCCAACCTAGGTGATGATGTGTTGTATTCAGGGACAGTAGCAGCGGCTATGGAAGGTCACTTTCTAGGAGTGCAGTCGATTGCTTTCTCATTGGTTGGGAATACACATTTTACGACGGCCGCTCACATTGCTCGTCACCTTGTCGAACAGCACCTAGCATCACCGATCCCAACCAATCGACTTTTGAACGTCAATATTCCGGACGTGCCACTTGAAGACTTAAAAGAAATCAGAGTTACTCGTTTAGGTGCGCGTCATCACGCAGAAGCGATGATCAAGCAGCAAGATCCTCGAGGTCATGATATTTATTGGCTCGGGCCTCCAGGCAAAGAGCAAGATGCCGGTGAAGGAACCGATTTTTATGCCATTGAGCAAGGCTATGTATCTCTGACCCCGCTACAAGTGGATCTCACGGCTCACGAGTCGTTGTTAAGTATGGGCAATTGGTTGAAGGACAAATAATCATGACGAATCCACATGCCGGCAGATTGATCGATTTTCTGGTCGCCAGTGGCATTCAGGATCAAAAAGTGCTCGAGGCAATTTACGCTTTGCCGAGAGAACGGTTTGTTTCTCAGGCTATGGAACATCAAGCGTATGATAATAATGCGTTGCCTATTGGTCAGGGACAAACCATTTCTCAGCCTTACATTGTAGCCAAGATGACAGAAGCGCTTGAGCTTAGTCAAACCAGTAAAGTTCTGGAAGTGGGGACGGGGTCCGGTTACCAGACAGCTGTTTTGGCTCAGTTGGTAGGACACGTTTATTCCATAGAGCGTATAAAATCCCTCCAATGGGAGGCTAAGCGTCGGCTCAAACAGTTAGATATTTATAACGTGTCGACCAAGCACGGGGATGGTTGGCAAGGATGGGCAACAAAAGGACCTTTTGACGCTATTATTGTCACTGCGGCAGCCGCTTCTGTTCCTCCTGTATTGCTTGAGCAATTGACTGAAGGAGGGGTTCTAGTGATTCCTGTCGGTGAAGATGTTCAGCAGTTACTCAAGATCACTCGCCAAGGTGAAGCGTTCTTGTCCCAAATTATTGAAGATGTACGTTTTGTTCCCCTGATTGCTGGTGAACTTGCTTAACTATGAAATGTTGGTCTAAGTTTATTCCTGTTGTGGCCTTAAGTAGCATACTGATTGGATGTGCTGCTCACTCCCCTGCGCCAGTTTCAGGTCTCAACAAAGACTACAGTTCAATTTCTCGCGGTAGCTACCGTGGTAGCTACTATCAGGTCAATAAAGGTGACACTCTTTACTTTATTGCGTACGTCACAGATAAAGATGTAAAAGACATCATTCGTTACAATGGCTTAACAGCTCCTTACACCATTTTTCCTGGGCAAAAACTGAAACTTTGGCAGCCTGCCTATACCCCTCCAGCGTACGGTAGTACAGGCATAGGTGCGGTATCTACCCCTGTTGTTGTCGCTGCAGCCTCTGCATCTAGTATAAATTCGAGTAAAAACTCGAATCAATCACTTAACGCCAGTAGTGCACAAAGTAAACAAAAGGTGGTCAAAAAAGATCCAATCAAGAAGGTTGATCAATCAAAGTCAAAGGAGTATGTTGGTTCTAAAAGTAAACAAAAAGTTAACAAACCAGTCAGTAGCTCAAAACCAAAGAATGATAAAATCTCAAAGTGGTTGTGGCCAACAAAAGGGAGGATAATCAAAAACTTCTCAGCTGGAGACCAAGGTAATAAAGGCATCGACATTGCAGGACAGCGAGGTCAGTCGATATCGTCTACAGCTAGTGGCACCGTCGTTTATTCGGGTAACGCGCTGCGTGGGTATGGTAATCTTGTGATTATCAAACATAACGATAATTACCTCAGTGCTTATGCGCATAATGAACGGTTGCTCGTACACGAAGGACAAAGTGTAAAAGCAGGCCAGAAAATCGCAACGATGGGCAGTTCTGGAACCAACAGTGTTCGTCTACACTTTGAAATTCGCTACCAAGGTAAGTCGGTGAATCCAAAACGCTACTTACCATAATACTTAATAGGTATATAGCGACATTAGAAGTAGTAATGTCTTGCTAGCTCGCCAGGGGGAGGCGCTATGAGTATCAGCAATACAGCAACGAAAGTCGAAGAGTTTGAGCTTGAACCTACAATGGAATCTGTTCAGGCAGTTGAACTGACTACCACCAACCGTACCCAAGCTGAGGAAAGCAAAGAGGAATTCGATGTTTCCACTAAAAGTTTGGATGCCACTCAACTTTATTTAGGAGAAATTGGTTTTTCTCCACTACTCACCGCAGAAGAAGAAGTCTTGTACGCCCGACGCGCCTTGAGAGGCGATGAAGCCGCGCGCAAACGTATGATTGAGAGTAACCTTCGCTTGGTGGTGAAAATATCCCGTCGATACAGTAACCGTGGTCTTGCTCTGCTTGATTTGATCGAAGAGGGCAATCTTGGACTGATACGAGCTGTTGAGAAATTTGATCCTGAAAGAGGTTTTAGATTCTCAACCTACGCAACGTGGTGGATTCGTCAAACCATTGAGCGAGCTCTTATGAACCAGACCCGAACTATTCGTCTTCCAATCCATGTCGTCAAAGAGCTGAACATTTATCTCCGCACTGCTCGTGAGTTATCACAAAAACTTGACCATGAACCGACGGCAGAAGAGATTGCAACACAGCTTGATAAGCCAGTTGATGATGTCAGTAAGATGCTACGCCTTAATGAACGTATTAGTTCAGTCGATACCCCAATTGGTGGGGATGGTGAGAAAGCCTTATTAGACATTATTCCCGATGTAAATAACTCAGACCCAGAGGTATCCACACAAGATGATGATATCAAGTCCTCATTGATCGATTGGTTGGATGAACTCAATCCGAAACAAAAAGAAGTGCTTGCTCGCCGATTCGGGCTACTAGGGTATGAACCGTCGACACTGGAAGAAGTAGGCCGCGAAATCAATTTGACTCGTGAGCGTGTGCGTCAAATTCAGGTCGAAGGCTTACGCCGCTTAAGGGAGATACTGATCAAACAGGGGCTGAACATGGAAAACCTTTTCAGTATGAACGAAGAGTAAATCATCCTCATATAAATGACAAAGCCTTGGCATTGCCAAGGCTTTCTTATTTTTACCGTGTGTACTCTTACATGTGTTCTGAAAGCTAACTTGTCAATTTCCTTGATTAGCGTTACTTGGGAATACTTTGACGAGTTTAATACGGTTCTCTTCTAACTCGACGATTTCCATTGGATGCCCTGACACTTGAACACTCAAGTGGCTTTCAGGAATATCCTCTAAATGCTCAAGGATCAAACCATTCAATGTACGAGGGCCGTCAGTCGGTAGCTTCCACATTAACCCTTTGTTGATATCGCGAATATTGGCACTGCCTTCAATTAAGAAGCTGCCATCACCTTGTGGGGTGATTTCTTCAGACAAACTTGGTGCAATAGAGGTAGTAAACTCACCAACGATTTCTTCCAGAATGTCCTCGAGAGTAATTAAACCTATGATATCACCGTACTCGTTAACGATTAGGCCAATTCGCTCCTTATTGCGTTGGAACTTCAGTAACTGAATATTGAGTGGTGTGCTTTCTGGAATAAAGTAAACTTCATCTGCTGCTCGAAGGAGTGTTTCTTTATTGAACTCATTCTTTTCCAGCATCAAACGATAGGACTCTCGCAAGCGAAGCATGCCAACGACTTCATCAATTTGATCACGATAGAGAACAACTCGGCCGTGAGGAGAGTGGGTCAGCTGGCGAACAATCGATTTCCAATCGTCATTGATATCGATACCTGTAACCTCATTTCTTGGCACCATGATGTCGTTCACTGTCACATGTTCAAGATCAAGGATTGAGATCAGCATATCCTGGTGTCGCCTTGGGATCAGACTACCTGCTTCATTAACAACGGTGCGTAATTCTTCTGAACTGAGGTGGTCATCGCCACCGTGACTCGCTCGTATTCCAAGTAATCGAATAAAACCATTGGTGATGAAGTTCACTAGCATAACTAGTGGTGACAGGAGTTTCATCAGGATACTGAGAAGAATACTACTAGCGTAAGATACCCGTTCTGGGTAGAGCGCCGCCAGTGTTTTAGGTGTGACTTCGGCAAAGACAAGAATAACCATGGTTAACGCACCAGTGGCAATAGCGACACCGATGTCCCCGTATAAACGCATACCGAGAATTGTTGCGATAGCAGAGGCGAGAATGTTGACTAGGTTATTGCCGATCAGAATCAAGCCAATCAAACGATCAGGGCGATCTAGAAGCTTCTCAACCCGTTTTGCTCCTTTGTGTCCATTATTCGCAAGGTGCTTAAGGCGATACCGATTCAGAGCCATCATTCCAGTCTCTGAACCTGAGAAATATCCTGAAATAACAATCAGACACGCGAGTAGCGCAAACAAGATACCCGTTGATATGTCGTCCAAAACTTATCTTTTCCTTTTGATGTTTGATTAATTTATGACCTAACTAAAGCGCCAAGTCAATCTCAGGTAGTGGGCAGGGTATTGTAAAAGAAAGGTGCATTATATGCACCTGTGAATATCAATTAGTTAAGAATGATCTCGCGAACAAAGCGACTACCGAAGTAGGCAAGCGTTAATAAAGTTGCTCCAGCAACGGCAAACCATGTAACTTTGCGGCCACGCCATCCTTTCTGATAGTGGCCCCATAGAAGAATTGAATACACTACCCAGGCAATGAAAGACAAAATACCTTTGTGCGCTTTGCCTTGGGCAAACATATCTTGAACAAAGATAAAACCAGTAATCAGTGTGCCTGTGAGAAGCAAGTTTCCGACTAAGATAATTTTAAATAGCTGTCGTTCAACCATTAAAAGTGGTGGCAAATTGGGGTTGATCACTAAGGCTTTTTTCGTTTTAAGCTTATGATCTAACCACGCTAGCTGCAGGGCATACAAGGCACCTATGGTTAATGTTGAGTATGAGAATAGTGCCAACGAAATGTGGATAAGCAGCTTAGGATCTTGTTCAAGATGCGTAATAAAGGTGCTGGGTAAAAAAGAGGCTGCAGAAAGATTGATTGCCGCAAAACTATATACTACGGGCAGTAAGAACCAAAGACGTGTTTTAAGCATTGCTATGCTTAAGACCAGAGAAATAATAAAGCTAATCAGCGAGGCAACGTTGAGGATGCTAAGATTTTGTCCCGAACCTTCGATAATAAGATCGCTCAATAACCAGGCATGAAAAACGAGCGCTAAAAAAGCACTGATCAAAACCGTTTTGGTTCGGATCCCTGTTTGGTGCACAAGGCCTGGTACTATGGTTGCTATTGCTAAAAAATAAAGCACGGCAGCAGCAACGGCAATTAAGTTGTCCATTCTTCTCTAAAGATCTGGTGAATTTTTAGCAAATTATACCCTGCATCAACAGCTTGAGCTATGACTTATCTCCCTGATTTTGTGTTGAGTGAGAGATCAAATGTTATTGCAGTCGTGCAAAGGAGGGACTGGCTAAGGTATACTCACAGTAATTTGTCGTCGTTTTAGGGCGACTGCACTGTAGGTCGCTCAGGTAAAGAGACTAAGATGTTTGATAATTTAACGGATCGATTATCCAAAACGCTGAAGAACATCAGCGGCAAAGGTCGTTTGACCGAAGACAATATTAAAGACACTTTACGTGAAGTGCGCATGGCATTGCTTGAGGCGGATGTCGCTCTTCCGGTTGTACGTGATTTTGTTAAGCGCGTAAAAGAAGGTGCTGTTGGCGTAGAGGTTTCTAAGTCTCTTACGCCTGGCCAAGAGTTCATTAAGATTGTTCAATCTGAACTTGAAGCTGTTATGGGGGAGTCCAATGAAGCTCTGAATCTTGCAGCACAGCCGCCAGCTGTGATTTTAATGGCAGGTTTGCAAGGTGCGGGTAAAACTACCTCGGTTGGTAAGCTTTCTAAGCTGCTTAAAGAGAGAGACAAGAAGAAAGTCTTGGTTGTTTCTGCGGACGTTTATCGCCCAGCGGCGATCAAACAGTTAGAAACGCTTGCTTCAGACATTGGTGTCGATTTCTTCCCATCTTCGCCCGATCAAAAGCCGATTGATATTGCCAACGCGGCGATAGACCATGCGAAGAAGAAATTTTATGACGTTCTCCTCGTCGATACTGCGGGTCGCCTCGCGATCGATGAGCAGATGATGGGTGAGATCCAAGAGCTTCACTCTACGATTGATCCTGTTGAAACCTTGTTTGTTGTCGATGCGATGACAGGTCAGGATGCCGCAAACACGGCTAAAGCCTTTGGCGATGCGTTACCACTGACAGGGGTTATCTTAACCAAAGTAGATGGTGATGCGCGCGGCGGTGCTGCACTTTCGGTTCGTCATATCACAGGAAAACCAATTAAGTTCTTAGGTGTTGGTGAAAAAACCGATGCGCTAGAACCATTCCACCCAGATCGTGTTGCTTCACGTATTCTTGGCATGGGTGACGTCCTGTCGCTTATCGAAGACCTACAACGCAATGTGGATACTGAGAAAGCAGAGAAACTAGCCAAGAAGTTCAAAGAGAAGAAAGGTTTCGACCTTGAAGACTTTCGTGAACAACTTGGCCAGATGCAAAATATGGGTGGCATGATGGGTATGATGGACAAGCTGCCAGGTATGAGTAATTTGCCAGACAACGTCAAAGATAAAGTTGATGACAAGATGTTTAAGCAAATGGAAGCCATTATCAATTCCATGACCATGAAAGAACGTCAACGCCCTGAGTTGATTAAAGGCTCACGTAAGAAACGTATTGCCGCGGGTTCTGGTACTCAGGTTCAGGATGTTAACCGATTACTCAAGCAATTCACTCAGATGCAGAAAATGATGAAGAAAATGCAGAAAGGTGGAATGAAAGGCATGATGCGCAATATGCAAGGCATGATGGGTGGCATGGGTGGAGGCGGTGGCTTCAATCCCTTCGGACGCTAATTTCATCCGGCAACGAAAAAATTCAAGGTGTTAGTTGAGTCACAAACTCTAATCTCATTTTATGGTGGTGAAAAAGTAGCTAAATGCCTTGCATTGCTCCGGAATAAGAGTAAAATTCCGGAGCTTTATTTTGGCACGAGACCCCAAACTGTTTTTCATTGAGCAGTTCCTGGGGTTAATTTTATTTTTGAGAAAGCAAAGAGGACGACATGGTAACCATTCGTTTGGCACGTCACGGCGCTAAGAAGCGTCCATTTTATCAAATCGTAGTAGCGGACAGCCGCAATGCTGCAACTGGCCGTTTCATCGAGAAAGTTGGTTTCTTCAACCCAACGGCTAAAGGTCAAGAAGAAGGTCTACGTCTAGACCTAGATCGCGTTAACCACTGGGTTGGTCAAGGCGCATCTCTATCTGACCGCGTAGCTAAGCTAGTTAAAGACGCTCAAAAAGCGGCTTAATTCTTAATTTAAGAAGTAGTAATTAGCTTATGTCGATGAAAGGTAATGAAACAATGAGCAGCGAGAAGATTGTTGTAGGTAAGTTTGGTGCTACTTACGGCATTCGTGGCTGGCTTAAAGTTTTTTCCTACACAGACAATACTGAAAGCATATTTGATTACGCACCTTGGTTTATCAACCAGAAAGGTGAGTGGGTTGAGCGAAAAGTAGAAAGCTGGAAGCGCCATAACAAAGGTTTGGTGGTAAAGCTGGAAGGTTTGGACGTGCGCGAAGAAGCGCAATTACTGACTAACTTTGAAATCGCAATTGACCCTGCGGTACTGCCAGAATTGCCAGAAGATGAGTTCTACTGGCGTGATTTGATTGGAATGCAGGTTGTAACTGATAACGGTTATGACTTAGGCACGGTCTCTGACATGCTTGAAACTGGTTCCAACGATGTTTTGGTTGTTAAAGCAAATTTGAAAGATGCTTTTGGGCAAAAGGAACGATTAATTCCGTTCCTTGAAGAGCAAGTGATCAAGTTGATTGATCGTGAAGCTCAACGGATCGAAGTTGACTGGGATCCTGGATTCTAAACTCCAAATTACCAGAGCGAGATAGACATGTGGGTTGGCGTAATTAGCCTATTTCCTGAAATGTTCCGTTCTGTTACTGATTTTGGAGTAACAGGTCAAGCGGTTAAGAAAGGTCTCTTGTCGATTGAGACTTGGAATCCTCGTGATTTCACTTGCGACAAGCATCGAACTGTCGATGATAGACCTTACGGTGGTGGCCCAGGTATGCTTATGATGGTTCAGCCTTTGCGCGATGCTATCCATACCGCTAAGCAAGCCTCACCGGGTAAGACGAAAGTTATTTACCTATCACCTCAAGGTCGTAAACTCGACCAGAAAGGGGTGGAAGAGCTGGCAACAAATGAGAATCTACTTCTGATTTGCGGCCGCTATGAAGGGGTAGATGAGCGTATCATCCAATCTGAGGTTGACGAAGAATGGTCAATCGGAGATTTCGTGATGACGGGTGGAGAGATTCCAGCCATGACGCTAATCGACTCGGTATCTCGGTTTATTCCAGGGGTACTGGGTGATTTCGCGTCAGCAGAAGAAGACTCTTTTGCCAATGGCTTGTTGGATTGTCCACATTATACGCGTCCCGAAGTGTTAGATGGAGAAGAAGTACCAGCGGTGCTCAAATCCGGTAACCACAAGGATATTCGTCGTTGGCGGCTCAAGCAGTCGTTAGGTCGCACCTGGATAAGAAGACCAGAGCTCCTGGAAAACCTAGCTCTGACTGACGAACAGGAACTATTACTCGCTGAGTTCATTAAAGAATGTAAAGCGAAGTAACCTATTAAATTTAGTATCAGTTTATTCTAGGAATATTGAAAATGAGTAACATCATCAAGGCTCTTGAAGAAGAGCAAATGAAAAAAGACCTGCCTAACTTTGCACCTGGTGACACAGTTGTTGTTCAAGTTAAGGTAAAAGAAGGTGATCGTGAGCGTCTACAGGCTTTTGAAGGCGTTGTAATCGGTATTCGTAACCGAGGTCTACACTCTGCATTCACTGTACGTAAGATTTCTAACGGTGAAGGTGTAGAGCGTACGTTCCAAACTCACTCTCCAATGGTTGATAGCATTGAAGTTAAACGCCGCGGTGCAGTACGTCGTGCCAAACTGTACTACCTACGTGAGCGTTCTGGTAAGTCAGCTCGTATTAAAGAGAAACTTGCTAAGAAGTAATGCTATAACTAGCGTTCTCATAGTATTAGCGGAGACCAGTCGGTCTCCGCTTTTTTTGCGCTTCGCTTCGGAAAGCTGGAACGGACTACTTCCTCCGGGATTTTAGAACGGACTTCGTCCTATGGAGCGCTTCGCTTTTGGAAAGCGGGATCGGGCTTCGTCCTGCGAGGGGAAGGTCGCAGTTGTATTCCGTCATTCCCTAGACTGACGGAGGAAGGAGTAGGGAATCTCCATAAGTCATCGACTAGCTTGAAGAGATCCCCAACTCACTCGTACCTCTTTCTTGAGGATGACATGGTAAATTATTGAAATAAAAGGATTGATACTAAGTGCCAACCCTCTAATAGTTATCCAGTTATCCAGTTATCCAGTTATCCAGTTATCCAGTTATCCAGTTATCCAGTTCCCAAAAAAACAAAAAGCCGATGCTCTAATCACATCAGCTTCTCTTTAATCCCGTAGCGCAGCGTTCTCGACTCTCGAGCGAAGCGTTCCTTACTTTCAGTACTGCTCTTCAGACCACCCGTCAGAGTCGGACATATCCGGTGCACCTGGTATGCTGTTCTCTTCATCAGCCCATTCACCAAAGTCTATCATTTGGCATTGTTTGCTACAGAATGGACGAAAAGGGCTTTGCTCTCCCCACTCGACGTCTGTACTGCATTTTGGGCAGGGAACGGTGGTAATTTTAGACATGTGATTATCTCTGAAAATGTTGAATGTTGAGCGAGTATAGTGCTAACTAAGCTAGCTACAAACTGCCAGACGGAACTGAATATTATCGACGGAAGCTTGTCCCGAAGTAAAGTTGATAAACTTAATTGCAAAACGGTTTTTATGGCCAGAAATCATTGGGAAAACACCGTATTGCATTGGGATTTCGAGGCGCAGAATATTGGCATCTTCTGCATCACTTTGGTAAAAGCCTGCCGTAGCTTCTTGTGGTTGGAAGTGGCCAGTTTCACGGGTTAAGCGCAACCAAAGCTTGAGTGCGTCTGTTAGAGGTTGAAGTGTATCTAGCCATAGATTGGTGTCTTTGGTTTTTTGCTCTACCGGTAAGTGCAGCCAGTGGTGAAGAGCTGGCAAGTCAAAGCAGCATGATCCACCGGGCAAGTTGAATCGTTGGCGAATAGCACTGAGAAAGCGATCTTCTTTAAGACTTTGACCAAAACGTTCAGCCGCCATCAAGGCACTGTGAACATGGTCAACTTCGTTAAGAACACCGCTGAGCATTTCTTGGTCTACACCGTCAACATCCAACCAAGAGCGGTAAGTTAGGCGCTGCTTCTCTATGTCTTTAGCAAGCTCACTTTTAAGTTGTATCTGTTCGAATATCTCCAGAAGATCAAACAAAGAACGGAAAAACAAGAGATGCTGCATGTCATCGTTAAATTGAGAAGAAACGTTTAACTGATTCAATAACGCTTCAACGCGTAAATATATGCGAGTTTTCTCATTTAACGGATGTTCAAAAAAGTGCGTTGTCATTACATGCGGCCTTAAGTTCTTCTTTCTTTATTCTCACCGATTTTCCCTACATATTTCTAGGTACTTTTGGTGCAATTCTGTGATTTGAGGCAAAAGTTCTTCGTTTGTTGCGTTATTTTTAATCACATCGTCTGCGATAGCCAGTCGTTGTGAACGGCTGGCTTGAGCCGCTAAGATTGAGTCAACCTGTTCAACAGGAACCTGATCTCTATCCATTGTTCTTTGGCGCTGCGTTTGCTCATCTACATCAACAACTAACACTCGATTTGTTAGGTTTTGCAGGTTATTTTCGACCATTAACGGGATAACCAGTAAAGCGTAAGGAGACGAGACTTTGGTAATATCAGCACGCATTTTTCGACGAATCATGGGATGCAGCAGCTGGTTGAGCCATGTTTTTTCCTCATCACTGGTAAAAATGTATTCTCTAAGTTTAGCTCGGTTTAGAGTCCCGTCTGCCAGTAAAATGTTAGAACCGTATCGTTCTTCGATAGCTTTCAGTCCCTCAGCACCTGGTTCCACCACTTCTCGAGCAACGATATCTGCATCGACGATTTCAATACCATAGAGATCATGAAAAAGGTTGGCTACAGTCGTTTTTCCGCTGGCAATACCGCCTGTTAGGCCGATAACAAAAGGCATATCAGATCCCCAAAACTTGTGTGAAGTACCAATGTACGATGTTTTCTCCCCACATCACACTGATCCACCCCGCAATCGCAAGGTAAGGACCAAATGGGAACGCTTTGTCGATGCCTTGGTTTCTGAGTCGTAATTGAATGAGACCGAACATTAAGCCGACTAATGAAGAGATCAGAACAATAACAGGTAAATACTGCCAACCTAACCACGCGCCTAGAGCGGCAAGCAGCTTGAAATCACCGTAACCCATCCCCTCTTTACCCGTAAGAAGTTTGAACCCCCAGTATACGGACCACAGGCATAAGTAGCCTACCATTGCTCCAATCACTGAGTCTTGTAAAGAGACTGGGCTAAAGCCGAACAATGACAGGGCTATTCCAGACCAAATCAGTGGTAAAGTTAATTGGTCAGGCAATAGCATGGTGTCGAGGTCGATAAATGTTGCAGCGATTAAAACGAAGGTAAAGAATAACAGAGCGACAGTAAATACGCTGAGTTCGAATTGGTAAGCGATCGCAAAACTCATTAACCCTGAAACCAGTTCAACGATAGGATAGCGTGGGTTGATAACGTGTTGGCAAAAACGACATTTCCCTCGTAAAGCCAACCAACTCAGTAACGGTATGTTATCAATATTGCGTATTTGAGTGTCGCAGTTTGGGCACGTTGATCTGGGGATGCTGAGGTTATAAGTGCCTTGTGGCGGTTGAATGCCATACTCAGGGAAGCTTTCAGAACACTCTTGGCGCCACTCTCTTTCCATCATTTTAGGTAAGCGATGAATGACGACGTTGAGAAAGCTGCCTATGATAAGGCCAAAAAGAGTCGCTAGAGTTGGAAACAACCACGGATAATAGTTAAAGAGTTCCATAAAAATTTAGTTAGTGCTTATGTCGTCTTGAGTCGAGGCAGATATACTATCCCATTATGTTCATTAAGTTAAAGATAGGTAGATACATAGCAATTACCAAACTTCCTACCAAACCTCCTAGCACTAAAATTAAAATCGGCTCGAGTATTTTTTCAAGGCTTTCAATAGTAGTGTTAATTTCGTCTTCTAACTGCGTCACGACTCTTTCCAGCATTTTATCAAGTTGCCCAGACTCTTCTCCTATCATAATCATTTGCACCATGAGTTCAGGAAAACGTCCTGATTGACGCATAGCGGAGTGCAACGAGACGCCTGAACTAGCTTGTTGGACAATGTGTTCAATCGCTTTTTTATAGTGAGCATTTCTCGTTGTTCGTGCCGCTGTTTCCAAGCTGATAAGAATGGGTAAACCCGATGCTATGCATATTGACAGTGTATGGCTGAAACGCGCCAGACAACTTTTGATGAACAAACTTCCTATTACAGGCAGGCGTAACTTAGCACGACTAACCCCGTGTTGGAATTGAGCCGAACCTCTATATAAAAATGTAATGGCTATTGGTATCAGAATAGTGAAAACAACAATGCTTAAGCTATACCGCTGTACAGTCTGTGATAGCCAGAGAACTTGTTGTGTGAACCATGGAAGTTCAGATTGGTATCCGCTAAATAGGGCTTCAAACTCTGGAATAACTTTAGTTAACATCAAAACAGCCACTGCTAAGGCTGTGAACATTACCAGGCTAGGATAGATAGCAGCACATTGAATTCGATGCGTTAGCTGTTCAGTTCTCTCTCTATGTTCAGCTATGCGCTCCAATGAAGCCGCTAAATCCCCAGTTTTTTCGCCCACATTTATAAGATCGAGATATAGTGAGTCAAAACATCGGGATGATTGTCTGAGAGCGTCTGTGACTGAGTGACCTGCTTGGAGTTGATGTCTTATCATCCATAATGTTGCTCTTATCTCAGGGCGTTTTTGGTTTTGCATGATAATTTTAAGTGTGGTGGTAATCGGTAAGCCAGCAGTGAGCATTGTCGCCCATTGGCGCGTGATATGGGTGAGATCTTTGCTGCTAATGCTGTGCTTGAACCGCCAATCGCAGGCGAGTGGCTTTCGACGAATAAAGCGTACATCAATATTGCGCTCGTTGAGTTGTTCCATCACTTGTATGTCGCTGACCGCTAATATTGTTCCTTTTAACCGCCAACCTTTTTGGTTTACACCTTGCCAGTAGTACGACTCCAGTTTGGAAAAAGTACGGGGGTATTCTTTGCTCATGGTCAAAGCTCTGGTAGCACCCGTTGTAGCTCAGTTTGACTAGTCAGCCCCTGTGTCAGCTTTTCTAACCCAGACTGTTGTAGAGTCTGCATTCCTTGCTTCATTGCTAGTTTCTCAATTTGATGGGGTGTAGCACCCGCCGCTATCATTTCTGCCATTTGGGGTGTGACGGGGAGTATTTCAAACAGACCTATTCGTCCTGCGTAGCCTTGATTACAGTAGTGGCAGCCTTCAGGATTAGCTTCAAACACCTGATCTTGTGAAGCAATTGAAGTCAGAGATGCTCGTTTGCATTGAGGGCAAAGGCGCCTAACCAATCTTTGAGCAATGATAAGGCTCAGAGCAGCCGCGATATTGAAAGGCTTTACGCCCATGTTCTGCATGCGAAGAACGGCTTCTGATGCTGAGTTAGTGTGGAGAGTGGAAAGCACTAAATGTCCTGTCTGTGAAGCTTTAGTAGCGATGTCAGCTGTTTCATAATCGCGTATCTCACCGACCATAACCACATCAGGGTCCTGGCGGAGAAAAGCGCGTAGAGCCTGAGCGAAACCAAATCCAATTTTGGGTTGGATCTGAACTTGATTGATTCCAGATAAGTGTATTTCGACGGGGTCCTCTGCTGTGGCAATATTGATATCCTTTTGATTGAGGATATTGAGACCGCTGTACAAAGAAAGCGTCTTACCACAACCCGTTGGGCCTGTGATGAGGATCATCCCCTGAGGTTTGGCTAGTGCATGACGATAACATGCACTTTGGGATGGGTTGTAGCCTAAGTGGTCCAACTGTAAGCTAGTGATTCGTTTGTCGAGTAATCGTAGCACCGCTTTCTCACCCCAAATTGTTGGTAAGGTTGAGACTCGTATATCGATATTTTTTGATGGTGATACTGCTAATGTGATACGCCCATCTTGTGGAAGGCGGCGCTCTGAAACATCGAGTTTGGCGAGTATTTTCAGTCTGGCAGTTAAACGATGAGACAGATGATTAGGAGGCTGCTGCATCTCAATCAGTAAACCATCGCATCTGAACCGAATGCGGAACCAGTCTTTATAAGGTTCAAAATGAATATCTGAAGCACGCTTTCGTATGGCATCTAACAGCACTTGATGTATGTAGCGACTGATTGGAGAAGTATCTTGATAAAGAGCTTCATGATCGACGGTTTCTTCTGCTGGGAGCTCGACCAGTTGTTCCAGTTGTTGGGGAGTGAGCTCTTTAAAATCGTTCCATTTTTCCGATTCTGTATCTCCGTATAAGTTGTGTATTGCATGGGTGATAGTACGTGCATCACACAGAACAAGATTGATTTTCATACCTGTGGCGAAGCGAAAGTCTTGCTCTGGTTCTGCAATGGACGGATCGATAACTGCCAAAGTCAACTGTTCGTTATCGATAGTAATAGGCAACGCTGAATGACGACGCACTAGGTCACCAAGCCCAAGATGTTGGCAGCACAGAAAGTAATCGTATGAGTCTAGTTTGATAATGGGAAGGTTAAATAACTCGCTGAGTATCGTCGTCAGCTTTTTGGGCGATAGTTGTTCAAGTGAGAGTAGAGCTGTATAAGCATCAGTTTTACGCTCGCTCATCGTCTTAAGTACATGCAAAGCTTGCTCTTGGTTTATTTTATTTGCTTTTTGCAGCAGCAGGGGTAACTGACTCGTCATTAGCGACTTGGACACCAATTTTGGCTCTCGGTACCGCTACAACTGATTGCCCATGAAATCCCGCTGCTCGAAAAGTCTGACGTTAGAGTCACACTGGCATTGCTCGGCAAGGAGCCTTTCACTCCTGATAGGGCTGCGACAATCACACTCGCGGCTCCACTGGTTTGCGCTTTAACGTAAAAGCCGTTGAAGTTCTGCTGTAGTGGTACGCCATTGTTACCAGAGGTACAGTTAGCTGCTGAGCTATGATTTGTAAGGCAAAGGCTTACCGCTGTTTTCATTGCTGATGTTGCGCTAAGTAGATCGCTGGCGTGAGCACGTTGAGTGTAGTTTTGATAAGCAGGAATGGCGAAGGCAGACAAAATACCAATGATTGCCACGACGCTCATCAGCTCTATCAGTGTAAAGCCTCGTGATGTATTGGTGTACGACATCATCATGGTGCTGATTCTCCAGCCGTTTAAGGGATTTTGCTGAAGGTTAGGGTAGCGAGTGCTGGTCTGGCTATCAGACAGGATAATATACTCGAGAGGAATAGATTCGCTTAATCCAAATCAGACATTAGAATTACACATCTGTGCTGTATGAATTGGTATTTATTGTGTGGCATGGTGGGAGCTTTAAAATGCAGAAAGAGAGGCAGTGCCCCCCTTTCTGTACATCGGTTGGGTTTATTTAAACCGCATTGACAAATCCATGGCTTTGACGTGCTTGGTTAGAGCGCCAACAGAAATGTAGTCGACACCCGTTTCCGCGTACTCGCGCAGGGTTTCGAGAGTGACATTACCTGAGTTTTCTAGCGCAGCTCGGCCAGCGTTAATCTTCACGGCTTGACGCATCATCTCGGTTGTGAAGTTATCAAGCATGACGATGTCAGCACCAGCTTCTATCGCTTCAGTCAGTTCTTCTAAGCTCTCTGTTTCAACTTCAACAGGTTTACCCGGATTCAACTGTTTAGCATTCTGAATCGTTTGAGTGATGCCGCCGTTGGCAATAATGTGATTCTCTTTAATTAGATAGGCATCGAAAACACCGATACGGTGATTAAAACCACCGCCACACGCTACGGCATATTTTAGCGCGCTGCGTAGGCCAGGGATGGTTTTACGGGTATCTAACAGTCTACAATCTGTGCCTTCGAGATGCTTTGCGTACTCGGCAGTAATCGTGGCGCAACCTGATAGTGTTTGGATAAAGTTCATCGCATTACGTTCACCGGTCAACAGCGCGCGTGAAGGGCCTGATAGGTGGCAAAGTATCTGATTAGGCTCAACGACATCACCATCTTGGACATGCCATGTAATCTTTACTTCACCACCCAGTTGTTTGAAGACTTCATCAGCCCATGCTTGACCACAAAATACGCCATGCTCACGGGTAATGATGGTGGCTTCGTTGTGGGCATCAGCAGGTATTAGACTTGCGGTAATGTCAGCGCTTGGATCTAAGGTACCACCGAGATCTTCTTTTATGGTTTCGGTTACGGAGCGAGAGATTTCCAGAGGCAAATGCTGTTTCAAATATTCAAGACGTTCTTGGCTATTGTGGGTTTCTTTCATTGCAAATCTAATAGGCAGTTGAACATAAGGTGCGCATGATACGATGACTGTGAAGGAAATTCAGCCATTATTCTGGTATTTCACTGTTGAAAGTCTAAAATCAAGAGCTTAGTAAGCAAAAGGAGACAAACATGATTGATAAAAGTGGTTGGTATCAAGGTGCCAGACATGTCCCGTCTCCCTTTTTCGATCAGCGAACTGATGCAACAGACATCTCCTTGCTGGTGGTGCATAATATCAGCTTGCCACCAGGCCAATTTGGCGGACCATACATCGAGCAGTTCTTTACTGGGCAACTCAATGCTGAAGAGCATCCATTTTTTAAAGTGATTCATGAGATGGGCGTTTCTGCACATTGTCTGATAAGGCGTGATGGTGAAGTGGTGCAGTTTGTACCATTCACAGCGAGGGCATGGCATGCTGGCGTCTCAAGTTTTGCGGGGCGAGATAAGTGCAATGACTATTCGATCGGCATTGAGTTAGAGGGCAGTGACTTTATTGCCTACACAGATGAGCAATACCAAGCTTTAACGGAGCTCACCAAGCAGATTCAAGTCAGCTACCCGAAAATCACCTTACCGCGCATTACTGGCCACCAGTACATTGCGCCACTGCGTAAAACTGATCCGGGTTTGGTGTTTGATTGGGGTAGGTTTAGAAAAGGGCTACGCCCTTAGAAATAGGAACGGACTTCGTCCTTCGGGAACGAGCTGCGATCTATGGTTCGCTTTGCTGCGGGAAAGCTAGAGTTGATCCCATAAGAAAAATGGATCAACGTTAGTTATCCAGTTATCCAGTTATCCAGTTATCCAGTTATCCAGTTATCCGTAGGGCGAAGCCCGTTCCCGCATCCTGCATCCCGCATCCTGCATCCCGATTCCCGATTCCCGTTTTACAGCGTCTCTTGATACTCAACCAAAATCTGCTCAATCCAAGTGGCAATACGCTCATCGCTGAGCTCATACTGAGAATCTTCGTCTAAAGCGAGGCCGACAAACTGGCTGCGATCTTCGGTCAGTGCCTTTGATGCTTCAAACTCGTAACTATCATCGTTTGGCCAGTAGCCAATCAGGTTTGCACCTGTCTTCTTAAGTTGATCGTGCAACATGCCCATTGCATCCAGATACCATTCGCCGTAGCCTTCTTGATCGCCTAAGCCATATAGTGCGATGGTCTTACCATTGAGCGATAAACCATCGATTTGATCCCATATCTCATTCCAATCTTCTTGAATTTCACCAAAATCCCAGGTTGAAATGCCTAAAATCAGAAAATCATAATCAGCCATCTCTGCCAGAGGCGTTTCTTTGACATTGCGGATATCCACCAATTCCTCACCTATGATGGCACGCATTTTCTCGGCTGCCATTTCTGTGTAGCAAGTCGTAGAACCGTAAAATAGACCAATTTTCATCACGTTCTTTTTCATTATTTTGAATCAATAGCGAATTCTAAACACAAAATGGCGAGCTTTGCAGCGAATATCCATATCGAATGGCAATTTTTATAGCTTTATTGCTGCGTGGCACTTACATTGAGCGCATATCATAAAGTTGAGGATTACAGTGTCAGAGATGATGTCACCCGATCAGGGGATGGTAGAGCAGTTTCTAGATGCGATGTGGTTGGAGCGAGGATTATCCGAAAATACGCTGGCATCTTATCGTAATGATTTATCCAAACTACTTCAGTGGATGACTGCAAATAACTATAGGCTCGATTTTATTAGTTTGTCTGGTTTACAGGATTACCAAAGTTGGTTAATGGATCAGGGCTTCAAGCAGACCTCAAGAGCCCGCATGTTGTCTGCGATTCGTCGCTTGTTTCAGTATTTGCATCGAGAAAAAGTGCGAGCGGATGATCCTAGTGCTTTATTGGTCAGCCCTAAGTTGCCCAAGAGGCTACCCAAAGATCTAAGTGAAGAGCAGGTTGAAGCGCTGCTCAATGCGCCAGACCCAAACGATGCAATGGAACTGCGTGACAAAGCCATGTTGGAATTACTTTATGCGACAGGCTTGCGTGTGACCGAGCTCGTCAGTTTGACGATGGAAAATATCAGCCTTCGTCAGGGCGTTGTGCGTGTTACGGGTAAAGGGGGCAAAGAGCGTTTGGTGCCAATGGGAGAAAATGCGGTGGATTGGATTGAAACTTTTATCCAACAAGGCAGGTCTGAGTTACTTGGGGAAACCACATCTGATGTTGTCTTTCCGAGTAAAAGAGCACGCCAGATGACGCGTCAGACTTTCTGGTATCGTATCAAGCATTATGCGGTTTTAGCGGGTATCGATACTGAGATGTTATCGCCTCACGTATTGCGCCACGCTTTTGCGACGCATTTGCTTAACTATGGCGCCGACCTGCGAGTAGTACAGATGTTGCTCGGACACAGCGACTTATCGACGACACAAATTTATACTCATGTAGCGACAGAACGGCTAAAACAGCTACACAGTGAACATCATCCAAGAGCATAAGGGATTATCTCTTATCATATTAAAAATAAGGTGAATTTAATGAGCGTAATACGCCGAATAACTCTACTTACGTTACCACTGCTCGTGGCGGCACAGGCAGTAGCAGCGGAAGTCAAATTTGATAAGGCTCAGCTTGAAGAGCGTTTTGCCAAGTTAGGGCTAGAAGTAAAACAAGTGGTTCCAGCAGAGATAGATGGTTTAGTTGAAGTGCAGACTAGTGGCGGAATTCTTTTCGCTTCGCCAAACGGTGACTATTTTCTAGCGGGTACATTGTATAAGCTTGATGGCAATGGTCAGTATGAAGATGTGTTGGCGAAACGTCAGGCACCAATCAATGCGAATAAAATTGAAACTTTCAAAGACAGCATGATCGAGTTTAAGGCCAAAGACGAAAAATACGTTATCACTGTCTTCACCGATATTACTTGTGGCTACTGTGTACGTCTTCATAGCCAAATGAAAGACTACAACGATTTAGGCATTACTATTCGTTACATGGCTTACCCACGTCAGGGCGCAACGGGTTCTGTTGCGGATCAAATGGCAACGATTTGGGGTTCGGATGACCCACAGGCTGCAATGCATAATGGCAAGGTAAACCGTGAATTTCCTGAGAAGAGTAAAGATTTCACCAAGTATCAAGATATTATCAAACAGCACTACGCACTTGGACGTGAGTTAGGTATCAGCGGTACGCCAGCAATTTTCCTACCAAACGGTGAAATGGTTGGTGGTTATTTACCACCTGAGCAGATGCTGCAACGCCTGCAACAAACACAAAAATCGTAACTCAGCCTTCAGAGTTACGTTTGAGTGCCTGAGAAGCTATCTTGTGATGAGAATCCTATGCCATGAATTAGGTTGATATAAGATTCTCATCTGTTAACTTGTTCGCTATTCAGGCGTCCTGCCCAAGAACAAGGCTCAATCCAATCTATGATCGAAATTCAACGACGGCCTGAGGTTGATCTCAGTCTGCTTTCTACCGACATTGCGCCACTTCTTAAGCGCATTTATATCTCACGCGGTATCACCAGTGCCCAGCAGTTAGAAACGACGGCGCGTGCATTGCACTCTTATCAAAAACTGCACGGTATTGACGCTGCTGTCGAACTTCTATTTGAAGCTATTCAAGGCAATAAACGAATTATTGTCGTAGGAGATTTCGACGCCGATGGGGCAACCAGCTCGGCTTTGTCGGTGATTGCATTACGAATGCTAGGTTCCAATAACGTCGATTATTTGGTGCCAAATCGTTTTGAAGATGGTTATGGTCTTAGCCCTGAAGTCGTTGATCAGGCGATTGAGATTGGCGCTGAAGTGATCATGACGGTCGATAATGGCGTTTCTTCAATTGATGGTGTGCGCTATGCGAAAGAGCAGGGCTTGAAGGTACTGGTTACTGACCACCACTTACCCGGCCACGAATTACCGAATGTTGACGCTATGGTCAACCCAAATCTCGAAGAGTGTGCTTTTCCTTCGAAAGCCCTAGCTGGAGTGGGAGTAGCGTTTTATCTCATGATGGCACTGTGTGTTCATATGAGAAAGCAAGGGTGGTTTGTTCATCAGGGCATGGCAGAGCCTAAACTGATGGAACTGATCGACTTGGTTGCTCTGGGCACGGTTGCTGATGTAGTGCCTCTGGATGAAAACAACCGCATTCTGGTTCACCAAGGTCTGCAGCGTATCCGTGCGGGTAAAGCAAGACCAGGTATTCAAGCCTTGATTGAAGTCGCAAAGCGAGATGCACGTCGATTGGTCGCTGCCGATTTCGGTTTTGCACTGGGTCCGCGAATTAACGCAGCTGGTCGTTTGGATGACATGTCGTTTGGTGTTGAACTATTGATGGCCAACAACATTCATGCTGCACGTCGTATGGCGAGTGAGCTGGATGGTTTGAACCAAACGCGTAAAGAAATCGAAGAAGGCATGAAGCAGGAAGCAATGGCTTTTTGTGAGCGTCTTCAATTTGGTGATAAGAACATGCCCCATGGGCTAGTGCTTTTTCAGCGTGACTGGCACCAAGGTGTGATTGGCATTTTAGCATCTCGAATCAAAGAGAAGTTCCACCGTCCTGTGATTGCCTTCGCCGATGGTGGTGAAGGGAGCATTAAGGGCTCATGCCGTTCGATTCCAGGCCTGCATATGCGTGACACTCTCGATCGTATTGATACTCAAAACCCCGGTCTGATCCTCAAGTTTGGTGGTCACGCCATGGCGGCTGGCCTGACGATCATGGAAAAAGACTTCGAACGATTTGCTCAGTTGTTTGATGAGGCTGTGAAACAAGAGTTGGACGACGCGGCACTTAAAGGTGTGATTTTGTCTGACGGTGAATTGAAGCCAGAAGAGTTTTCAATGCACATCGCAGAGATGCTTCGTGCTGGTGGACCATGGGGGCAAGCGTTTCCAGAGCCATTGTTCGACGGTGAGTTTAAGGTTCTGCATCAGAAACTGGTAGGAGAAAAGCACCTTAAACTAATGCTAGAACCTCTACACAAAGGTCATCCAACCAATATTATGATTGATGGTATTGCATTCAACGTCGATCTGCGTCGCTGGCCAGATGCGTCAGTGAAAACCGTACGTTTGGCTTACAAGCTTGATATCAACGAGTTTCGGGGCAATCAATCGCTACAATTGATGATTGATCATATAGAGGCGAAATAGAGTACGGGCATAGCCCTACAGAACGCGTTGCTCGGAGAACGGGCTACGCCCGCGAGAATCGGGAGCGGGCTTCGCCCTTCGAGAAAAGAGTCT
The DNA here is from genome assembly GCF_027587155.1 of Vibrio sp. T11.5. Lineage (NCBI taxonomy): Bacteria > Pseudomonadati > Pseudomonadota > Gammaproteobacteria > Vibrionales > Vibrionaceae > Vibrio > Vibrio sp. T11.5. The sequence goes on along the minus strand of NZ_JAPPTP010000002.1, from coordinate 237,414 downwards.
TACGACTATTTCGGATTCTTCTGCTGGGTTGTTCCATAGATCGAGTAAGGGTTCTATTCGCTTTAAGAGATCCCCAACTCGTTCGTGCCTCACTCTTGAGGATGACGTTGTTTGGGATGGCCTGATGTACAAGTGGTCATTCCATAAAACGACGAAGGAGTGAGTAGGGAATCTCTATGTCTTCTCGGCTTGCTATCATAATCTCAGTTCACTCGCCCCTTGTTCTTGAGGATGAACGTTCTAAATAAAAGTAAAAGGGTTGACGAACAAACCTCGACCCTCAAAATCAATCCCGCATCCCGCATCCCGCATCCCGCATCCCGCATCCCGCATCCCGCATCCCGCATCCCGCATCCCGCATCCCGCATCCCGCATCCCGCATCCCGCATCCCGCATCCCATATCCCATATCCTGCAACTTCCCATCTCTTTACGACATATTCTGTTCATATTCCTTTAAAACTGACCAATTAAAGTGTGTTTGCTAGCACGACTTATTCCCATCTGTTTATATTTTGTAATTGGTCAGACCAATTTGATTGCTGTTTTAATCAGCTAATGTTATCAAAGTGTTGATGCATGGCTTGTTCTATGATTTGGGTCAATTTTTGACTGGAACTTGCGTTTTAATTATGTTAATTTCGTCGCCAACTTAAAATTGGTAATACCAATTGACTGCAAAGAGTAGAAGAACAACAACTATGGCTTATCAAAGGATTCGTCAGCCAAAACTCTCTGATGTAATTGAACAAGAGTTAGAACGGCTGATTGTGGAAGGAACATTGTCTCCGGGGCAGCAGCTGCCACCAGAGCGCGAACTGGCAAAGCAGTTTGATGTGTCTCGTCCTTCAATCCGTGAAGCAATTCAACGCCTCGAAGCTAAACGTCTTCTTACTCGTCGCCAGGGTGGTGGCACATTTGTTAGCGAGAATATCTGGACGAGTTTTTCAGATCCTCTGCTAAATTTATTGTCTAGCCATTCGGAAACACAGCTCGATTTACTGGAAACGCGCCATGCGATGGAAGGTATCTCTGCTTATTTTGCAGCAGTTCGTGGCACCGATGAGGACTTTGCCCGTATTCAGGCTTGCCTGAAAAACATCAGCGAAGAGCAAACGAAGAAAAATGTTGAAGCAGAAGCGGCTGCAGTTATGCAGTTTCTGATCGCTTTGACTGAAGCGGCGCACAACGTTGTCTTGCTTCATATCGTTCGTAGTTTGGCCCCTTTGCTGGAGCAAAACGTCCTTCAGAATCTTAAGCTCTTACATCGCCGCGATGAAGTGGTGGAAAAAGTAAGTAAACACCGAGCTAATATCGTTGATGCGATCGTTTCTGGTCAGCCAGAAAAGGCGCGTGAAATGTCGCACTCACACTTAGCTTATATTGAAGAAACATTGTTGGATTTGAGTCGTGAAGAATCTCGCCGTGAGCGATCTTTGCGTCGAATTCAGCAGGGTAACGACTCGTAAAGAGCGTTGCTTAAATAAGTAGATCCAACCAACAGAAGGATAGATCGCCATGTCTGATATGAAGCATGACGTAGACGCACTGGAAACTCAAGAATGGCTACAAGCCCTTGAGTCAGTTGTACGTGAAGAAGGTGTAGAGCGTGCTCAGTTCCTACTAGAGCAAGTTCTGGACAAAGCACGTCTAGACGGTGTTGACATGCCAACTGGAATCACAACCAACTACATCAACACGATTCCTGCAGATCAAGAACCAGCTTACCCAGGTGACACAACACTTGAGCGCCGTATTCGTTCCATCATCCGCTGGAACGCAATCATGATCGTTCTACGTGCATCTAAGAAAGACCTAGAGCTAGGCGGCCACATGGCGTCTTTCCAGTCTTCTGCTGCATTCTACGAAGTATGTTTCAACCACTTCTTCCGTGCTCCAAATGAGACGGACGGTGGCGATCTAGTGTACTACCAAGGTCACATCTCGCCAGGCATCTACTCTCGTGCATTCGTTGAAGGTCGTCTAACTGAAGAGCAGCTAGACAACTTCCGTCAAGAAGTAGACGGTAAAGGTATTCCATCATACCCGCACCCTAAACTGATGCCCGAGTTCTGGCAATTCCCAACAGTATCTATGGGTCTAGGCCCAATCTCTGCGATCTACCAAGCGCGTTTCCTTAAGTACCTTGACGGCCGTGGTCTGAAAGACACGTCTGCTCAACGTGTATATGCGTTCCTAGGTGATGGTGAGATGGATGAGCCAGAATCACGTGGTTCACTGTCTTTCGCAGCACGTGAGAAACTAGACAACCTATGTTTCCTAGTGAACTGTAACCTGCAGCGTCTAGACGGCCCTGTTATGGGTAACGGTAGCATCATCCAAGAGCTAGAAGGCCTATTTAAAGGTGCAGGCTGGAACGTTGTTAAAGTTATCTGGGGTAGCAACTGGGATGCACTACTTGCTAAAGATACGTCTGGCAAGCTTCTACAGCTAATGAACGAAACTATCGACGGTGACTACCAAACATTTAAATCAAAAGACGGTGCTTACGTACGTGAACACTTCTTTGGTAAATACCCAGAGACAGCGGCATTAGTTGCAGACATGACAGATGACGAAATCTTCGCGCTTAAGCGTGGTGGTCACGAGTCTTCTAAGCTATACGCAGCATACAAAAACGCGGCAGAAACTAAAGGTCGTCCTACAGTAATCCTAGCTAAGACTGTTAAAGGTTACGGCATGGGTGAAGCGGCTGAAGGTAAGAACATCGCGCACCAAGTTAAGAAGATGGACATGACTCACGTACTACACCTACGTGATCGTCTAGGTCTTCAAGACATCTTAACTGACGAAGCGGTTAAAGAGCTTCCGTACCTAAAACTTGAAGAAGGTTCTGCGGAATACGAATACCTACACGCTCGTCGTAAAGAACTAAAAGGTTACACGCCACAGCGTCTACCTAACTTTACTCAAGAATTCAAAGTACCTGAGCTAGAAGAATTCGCGCCGCTACTAAGTGAGCAAAAGCGTGACATTTCAACAACGATGGCTTATGTACGTACACTTAACATCCTGCTTAAGAACAAGAACATTGGTAAGAACATCGTTCCTATCATCTGTGACGAAGCACGTACGTTTGGTATGGAAGGTCTATTCCGTCAGATCGGTATCTACAACCCGCACGGTCAGGAATACACGCCAGAAGATAAAGGCATCGTTTCTTACTACAAAGAAGCGACATCTGGTCAGGTTCTGCAAGAAGGTATCAACGAGCTAGGCTCAATGGCTTCTTGGGTTGCTGCTGCGACATCTTACAGCACCAATGACCTGCCAATGATTCCATTCTACATCTACTACTCAATGTTTGGTTTCCAACGTGTAGGCGATATGGCATGGATGGCGGGTGACCAACAAGCTCGTGGTTTCCTACTAGGTGCTACTGCTGGTCGTACAACGCTAAACGGTGAAGGTCTACAGCACGAAGACGGTCACTCACACATCATGGCGAACACAGTTCCTAACTGTATCTCTTACGACCCAACATTCGCGTACGAAGTTGCGGTAATCATGCAAGACGGTATTCGTCGCATGTACGGTGAAAACCAAGAGAACGTGTTCTACTACCTAACGGTAATGAACGAAAACTACGCCATGCCAGCCATGCCAGAAGGCGCTGAAGAAGGCATTCGTAAGGGTATCTACAAGCTTGAGTCTTACGCAGGTGACAAGTCTAAAGTTCAGCTAATGGGCTCTGGTACTATCATGAACGAAGTACGTAAAGCAGCGACTATCCTAAGCGAAGAGTACGGCATCGCGTCTGACGTGTTCTCTGTAACGTCATTCAACGAACTGACTCGCGACGGCCAAGCGGTAGAGCGTGACAACATGCTACACCCAGAAGCTGACGCAAAAGTGCCTTACATCGCAGAAGTGATGGGCAGCGAGCCTGCAATCGCAGCGACTGACTACATGAAGAACTACGCAGAACAAGTTCGTGCGTTCATGCCTTCTGAGTCTTACAAAGTACTGGGTACTGATGGCTTCGGTCGTTCAGACAGCCGCGAAAACCTACGTCGTCACTTCGAAGTGAACGCAGGTTACGTTGTTGTAGCAGCGTTAAGTGAACTGGCTAAACGTGGTGATGTTGAAAAGTCTGTAGTCGTTGAAGCGATTGCTAAGTTCGACATCGACACAGAAAAAACTAACCCGCTATACGCTTAATTGAGAAGGTAAATAAGAAATGGCAATCGAAATTAATGTACCAGACATCGGTGCGGATGAGGTTGAAGTTACTGAAATTCTTGTAAGCGTTGGCGACAAGGTTGAAGAAGAGCAGTCTCTGATCACAGTTGAAGGCGATAAGGCTTCTATGGAAGTTCCTGCATCTCAAGCGGGTATCGTTAAAGAAATTAAAGTTGCAGAAGGCGACTCAGTTTCTACTGGTTCTCTAATCATGCTGTTCGTTGAAGATAATGTTGAAGCCGAGGGTGCAGCTGATGCTGCACCTGCTCCTGCGGCAGAAGCAGCTCCAGTAGCGGCTCCGGCTCCAGCAGCAGAGCTTAAAGAAGTTCACGTACCAGATATTGGTGGCGATGAAGTTGAAGTGACTGAAATCATGGTTGCAGTTGGCGACAGCATTGAAGAAGAGCAATCTCTTCTAACGGTTGAAGGCGACAAAGCTTCTATGGAAGTACCTGCACCATTCGCTGGTACACTAAAAGAGATCAAAGTAGCAGCAGGCGATAAAGTTACGACTGGCTCTTTAATCATGGTATTCGAAGTAGCAGGTTCTGGCGCTCCAGCGGCACCTGCAGCAGTAGAAGCTCCAGTTGCAGCGGCTCCAGCAGCATCAGCAGCGAAAGAAGTTAACGTTCCTGATATCGGCGGTGACGAAGTTGAAGTCACTGAGATCATGGTTGCAGTTGGCGATACAGTGGAAGAAGAGCAATCTCTAATCACTGTTGAAGGTGACAAAGCTTCAATGGAAGTTCCTGCTCCGTTTGCTGGTACAGTTAAAGAGATCAAGATTGCAACTGGCGACAAAGTGTCGACTGGCTCGCTAATCATGGTCTTCGAAGTGGCGGGTGCAGCACCTGCACCTGCAGTGGCTCCAGCTCAAGCGGCGGCACCTGCAGCAGCTCCTAAAGCAGAAGCTCCAGCGGCAGCAGTTCCAGCAACGACTGGCGATTTCCAAGAGAACAACGAGTACGCACACGCATCTCCAGTTGTTCGCCGTCTAGCGCGTGAGTTTGGCGTTAACCTGTCTAAAGTTAAAGGTTCTGGCCGTAAGAGCCGCATCCTGAAAGAAGACGTTCAAGCCTACGTGAAAGACGCACTTAAGCGTCTTGAGTCTGGTGCAGGTGCAGCAGCATCTGGTAAAGGCGACGGCGCAGCGCTTGGTCTACTGCCTTGGCCGAAAGTTGACTTCAGCAAGTTTGGTGAAACTGAAGTTCAGAAGCTTTCTAAGATCAAGAAGATTTCTGGTGCAAACCTACACCGTAACTGGGTGATGATCCCTCACGTTACACAGTGGGACAACGCTGATATCACTGAGCTAGAAGCATTCCGTAAAGAGCAGAACGCTATCGAAGCGAAGAAAGACACTGGTATGAAGATCACACCACTTGTGTTCATCATGAAAGCTGCTGCTAAAGCGCTTGAAGCGTTCCCAGCGTTCAACTCTTCTCTATCCGAAGATGGCGAAAGCATCATTCTGAAGAAATACGTCAACATCGGTATCGCAGTCGATACGCCTAACGGCTTAGTTGTTCCTGTCTTTAAAGATGTGAATAAGAAAGGCATCTACGAGCTATCTGAAGAGCTAATGGCTGTTTCTAAGAAAGCACGTGCAGGTAAGCTAACGGCGGCTGACATGCAAGGTGGCTGTTTCACTATCTCAAGCCTAGGTGGCATCGGCGGTACTGCGTTCACTCCAATCGTAAACGCACCAGAAGTCGGTATCCTAGGTGTGTCTAAGTCTGAAATGAAGCCAGTGTGGAACGGTAAAGAGTTCGAACCACGTCTACAGCTTCCACTATCTCTATCTTACGATCACCGTGTGATTGATGGTGCTGAAGGTGCTCGTTTCATCACGTTCTTGAACGCAGCGCTATCAGATATCCGTCGTCTGGTTCTTTAATTGAATTGAGATGATTGAGAGGCGGCCTTTTTTAGCCGCCTCTGTTAATAGAAACATCTGACAATGAGTCAAGGGGAACGTTTTCCTTACTTAATTGTTGGCTAGCTCACAGGCTAAATGGAATTGCTTTTCACACCATTAACATCTCTGTAAACTGTTGGCGGTCTGAAAATAATTGTTTAAAACTAACCACTCTTAAACATAAGAATCAATACCCACTCAGCCTGTTAGGGATAATGACTACAAGAGGTCAAAATGAGCAAAGAAATTAAAGCCCAAGTTGTTGTACTTGGTTCTGGTCCTGCTGGTTACTCCGCTGCCTTCCGTTGTGCAGACTTAGGTCTTGAAACTGTACTAATCGAGCGCTACAGCACTCTTGGCGGTGTATGTCTAAACGTGGGTTGTATCCCATCTAAAGCACTTCTTCACGTATCTAAAGTAATTGAAGAAGCAAAAGCGATGGCAGATCACGGCGTTGTGTTCGGTGAGCCGCAAACTGACATCAGCAAAATTCGTATCTGGAAAGAGAAAGTTGTTAATCAACTGACTGGTGGTCTTAGCGGTATGGCTAAGATGCGTAATGTGACTGTTGTTAATGGTTACGGTAAATTTACTGGCCCTAACTCTATCCTTGTTGAAGGAGAAGGTGAGGCAACAACAGTAAACTTTGATAACGCGATCGTTGCTGCTGGTTCTCGCCCTATCAAACTTCCATTCATCCCACATGAAGATCCACGAATTTGGGATTCTACTGACGCACTCGAACTGAAAGAAGTTCCTGAAAAACTACTCATCATGGGCGGTGGTATCATCGGTCTAGAAATGGGAACGGTATATCAGTCTCTAGGTTCTAAAGTTGACGTTGTTGAGATGTTCGACCAGGTTATTCCTGCGGCAGATAAAGATATCGTTAAAGTTTACACTAAGCGTGTGAAGGATAAGTTCAGCCTAATGCTAGAAACGAAAGTGACAGCAGTTGAGGCGAAAGAAGACGGTATTTATGTATCAATGGAAGGCAAGAAAGCACCTGCTGATGCAGAGCGCTATGATGCCGTTCTAGTGGCTATCGGCCGTGTACCAAATGGTAAACTTATCGATGGTGAGAAAGCAGGTCTAGAAATTGATGAGCGTGGTTTTATCAATGTAGACAAGCAGCTTCGTACAAACGTACCTCATATCTTTGCGATCGGTGATATCGTTGGTCAACCAATGCTGGCGCACAAAGGTGTGCATGAAGGCCACGTTGCCGCTGAAGTTATTGCTGGTAAGAAGCACTACTTTGATCCTAAGGTTATCCCTTCAATTGCTTACACTGAGCCAGAAGTGGCATGGGTTGGTAAGACTGAGAAAGAAGCGAAGGAAGAAGGCATCAAGTACGAAGTGGCTACTTTCCCTTGGGCTGCATCAGGTCGTGCAATCGCCTCTGACTGCGCTGACGGTATGACTAAGCTTATCTTCGACAAAGAGACTCACCGTGTTATTGGTGGTGCGATCGTTGGTACTAACGGTGGTGAACTACTCGGTGAAATCGGTCTAGCTATCGAGATGGGTTGTGATGCAGAAGATATCGCGCTGACTATCCACGCTCACCCAACTCTACATGAGTCTGTCGGCCTAGCTGCTGAAGTATTCGAAGGTTCTATTACTGACCTTCCAAACAAAAAAGCAGTTAAAAAGAAAAAATAATTTCTCTGAAGACTGAAGAACAAAAGCCGCTGATTACTCAGCGGCTTTTTTATTTTAGGGTGTTGCAGACATAAAAAAGCCGGGTGAACCCCCCGGCTTTACAATGACACTGGTTAATCTACTTGTAGATGCAAAGCATATCTAGGTAGCTTTGTGTCAGGCGGTTTACAGACTCATCATCTTGAGTACGGTTAGCCTGAACAAACAGTGAGTAGCAGATGCCGTGGAATAGTGTCGCTAGGTCTGCTGGGTCATGATCATCGCACACTTCACCACGCTCGATGGCTTTGACAAACATATTTTGGACCAACAATTGATTAGTACGGTTTGTTGTCACAAACAATGGCCATACTTCGTCACGAGTCGATGCACTCCACTCAAACCAAACTTTCAACCAGTGACAGTCATTGACAACAAGATCAACCATTGCCGAAGTCAGGTTACGTAGGTTTTCTTTTGCATGAATATCAAGATCGATATTATCTGATAGGAAGTTTGAGAACTGACGAACTACGTAGTTAAGTACATCATCAACCAGATCTTCTCGGGTTGGGAAGTAGTTAAACACAGTCGCAACAGAAACCTGTGCGATTTCTGCGATGTCAGCGTGACCACCACGTCCAATACCACGTCTTGCAAACACCTCTAGTGCGATTTCCATCAGCTGCTGTTTACGTTTTTGTGGTGAAAGACGCGTACGCGGTCTCTTAGCTATAGAATCCATAGTTATATTTCCTTGCCAATTGAGTTGTATATGTGGGCTTTTGCCCTAATTAGTATTTTATTATTGCTTTCGCAGTAATGAGTGTAATGGTGCATATGAATTAGGTCAACGATTTCAGTTTATTTAATAATCATTTTTATTAATACCGTGCTTCTGATCATGTAGTTGCATATGTTTATTGCAGCCTTTAATCAAGCAAACGTTTCTCCTGCTACATAGTGGTGATAAACTACGTGCTTAAGATCATCTGACGGGATCTAAACTAATGTTTAGTGAACTATCGTTAATGCAGAGAACGAGATTGGTATGAAACATACAGTAGAAGTAATGATTTCTGAGCAAGAGGTTCAGGAACGCGTGAGTGAACTGGGTAAAGCCATTACCCTTCACTATCAAGGCAGCGAAGATTTAGTGCTGGTTGGTTTGTTACGTGGCTCATTTGTCTTTATGGCAGACTTGGCTCGAAAGATTGAACTAACGCATCAAGTAGATTTCATGACGGCTTCTAGTTACGGCAACACGATGGAGAGCTCTCGCGATGTTCGCATTCTTAAAGATCTGGATGATGATATTAAAGGTAAAGATGTTCTAATCATTGAAGATATTATTGATACGGGCAACACGCTGAACAAAATCACAGAGATCCTTTCTTTGCGTGAACCCAAATCTATCGCTATCTGCACTTTGCTCGATAAGCCGTCACGCCGTGAAGTTGATGTTCCGGTTGATTGGATTGGGTTTGCTATTCCCGATGAGTTTGTTGTTGGGGTGGGTATTGACTACGCGCAGAAGTATCGTCACCTTCCTTACATAGGTAAAGTGGTTCCTCAAGAATAGCCACCTTTTTCCTTAGACAAATGTAAAAAGACCCGCTATTTCGCGGGTCTTTTGTTGTTTAGTCAAGTACAGGAGAAGTTAAAATCTTATCCAATGCCTCTTGGTGGCGACTTTCTAACGTTTCTCGGCTTGAGCAGCGAACACCTAAATCTTGCAGTTTGCCATTGCCAATACCGTAGACGAAGCCATGAATCTCAACCTCTTGGCCTCTTTCCCATGCACCTTGCAGTATTGTTGAGTGACCGAGGTTATAGACTTGCTCTGCGACATTGATTTCGCATAGCTTGTTGCCCCATTGGCCACGTGGTAATGATTCGATTTGCGTCTTATATTTGAGGTAATTATCGCGAATGTGGAGTAACCAGTTATTGATTAGTCCCAATTGGGGGTTATCAATAGCAGCGTTAACACCACCACAGCCATAATGTCCACAAACGATGATGTGTTTTACTTTCAGAACTTCTACAGCATACTGGACAACTGATAAGCAATTAAGGTCCGTATGGATAACCTGATTAGCAACATTGCGATGAACGAATAGTTCGCCTGAATACAGTCCAGTAAGGCGCTCGGCAGGCACTCGGCTGTCAGAGCAACCGATCCAAAGGAACCCAGGGTTCTGGCCTTCTTCAAGTTTTGCAAAGTACTCTGGTCGTTCAGCCTTAATGGATTCAGACCACTTTGAGTTGTTTTCAAAAAGCTGTTTAATTTCCGGCATCTTACAATCAATCCTAAACATTTCTTTCGCTACTATACACAATGTTACAATTTCATTCCTGTCAAAACTGTGTAAAAAAGCACTCATCTGACGTGTTTCATCGCTAAAAATCATAAACTTAGTAGTGAATCTAACAAAGAGTTATATAGTGTGTTTGATGGGGCTGTGATCGTACTAACGCGAGTTAGGCATATTTGCTAAAGTTGCTTTTTAGTTGGTATATCAACGAAGATGTCAGCAAATTTATTCTAATTTATTACTTTTAATGAGGGTATTCACGACTCATTACCTCTTCGAGTATCAAAATCGCATTAATTAAGCAGTGGAGCTGGATTGTGTTTGGAAATCGTTTTGAAGATATTAATCTGAAAGGTGATGCCTTTGGTGGAGTGACCACCGCTATTATTTCGTTACCATTAGCGCTAGCTTTTGGGGTCGCTTCGGGAGCCGGTGCTGAAGCCGGACTTTGGGGCGCGATCTTGGTCGGTTTATTTGCTTCTCTATTCGGTGGTTCAAACTCACTGATTTCAGAGCCTACAGGCCCAATGACAGTGATTATGACCGCTGTGCTTACTAGTATGATGGCTAAATACCCCGAGACTGGCATGGCGATGACTTTTACGGTTGTGATGATGGCCGGTGCTTTTCAGATCTTACTAGGAACATTGAAGCTCGGAAAGTATGTTACCTTGATGCCGTACAGTGTGATTTCTGGCTTTATGTCAGGGATAGGTGTCATCTTGATTATTCTTCAGTTGTCGCCACTGCTTGGCCATGCCGCTCCTTCAGGCGGTGTATTAGGCACCTTATCCGCTTTCCCTGAAACGGTTGCCAATATGAAGTTCAGTGAGCTATTTCTCGGCCTCCTGACACTGGGAATTTTGTTTTTCTTTCCAAAAAAATACCGCAAATACGTACCCGCTCAGCTAGTGGCATTAATTGCCGTTACCCTCTTATCTATCGTTGTGTTTGACACTGAAGATATTCGTCGTATTGGTGAAATTCCAGCGGGCTTGCCATCTCTAGTGATTCCGCACATTGATTCTTCTATGTTCACCGAGATGGTCATCGATGCGCTGGTATTGGGAACACTGGGGTGTATCGATACGCTGCTGACTGCTGTCATTGGCGACTCACTGACTCGTAAAGAACACAACTCAGATAAAGAACTTCGCGGTCAAGGCTTAGCGAACATGGTCTCAGGTCTTTTTGGTGCACTGCCGGGGGCTGGTGCTACGATGGGGACCGTGACAAATATTCAGGTAGGGGCTCGTTCACCACTATCGGGGGTGATCCGTGCTTTAATGCTCGCTTTAGTGGTGTTGGTCGCTGGAGGTTTGACCAAGCCTATTCCTATGGCGGTATTGGCGGGTATAGCTGTGTACGTTGGCTTCAATATACTTGACTGGAGCTTCATCCAACGAGCGCATAAAGTGAGCTTTGCGGGGATGGCGGTCATGTATGGTGTCATGCTATTGACAGTGTTTGTGGATCTTATCGTGGCTGTGGGACTTGGCGTTTTCATTTCTAATATCATCATTATTGAACGTTTGAGTCGTGAACAAGCTCGACAGGTCAAAGCCATCAGTGATGCGGATGAAAATGATGTTCCTTTGACAGACAGTGAAAGAGCTCTGTTAGACAGAGCCAATGACAAAGTACTGTTTTTCTATTTGTCTGGGCCGATGATTTTTAGTGTTTCGAAAGCCATCTCACGCCAGCACAGTAGTATTTCTGATTACGAGGTGATGATCCTAGACTTGACTGACGTGCCTATGATTGATGTGACGGTCGGGCTCGCGCTAGAAAATGCGATTAAAGATGCTCTTGACGCGAATTGCCAAGTATATTTGTTGTGCCCGAATGAAAGCACCCGCCAACAATTGGAAAAATTCCATGTTATTGATTTAGTACCTCAAGAAAATACATATAAATTTCGTTACGAGGCGCTCAAAGCGGCGTTGAAGCATGTCGAGAGTGATGAACATCAGTTCCAAGCAGTTTAGACTGACAAATACCTACTCACGCCGCTGACTCTCAGCGGCGTTTTTGCAGTAGGGTTACAGCATTTCATATTTCCAAATAAATCGAATCGTGTAATTGTATTCATCGTTATTCAACGATAAACTGAATTACACTCGTGGCTCTCTAACGGCATACGCACGTTACCCACATCCGCACAAACCAACAATTACACTGAAAACTATGTATGCATTAGAAATTGAACAACTTCGCAAAACCTATGCGGGGGGATTTGAGGCGCTAAAGGGTATTAGCCTCAATGTCGCCAAAGGCGACTTTTATGCCTTATTGGGGCCTAACGGTGCCGGTAAGTCGACGACTATTGGTGTGATCTCCTCTCTGGTCAATAAGACCTCTGGCAAGGTTAGAGTATTCGGTTATGACACTGACAAAGATCTAGAGCTGGCTAAGCAACACCTAGGTTTAGTCCCGCAGGAGTTTAACTTCAATCAATTTGAGACCGTTGAGCAAATTGTTTTGCAACAGGCTGGATACTATGGGGTGTCACGCACTTTAGCGAAGCAAAGAGCCGAAAAGTATTTAACCAAGCTTGATTTGTGGGAAAAACGTAACGAACGCGCACGAAACTTATCTGGAGGAATGAAGCGTCGTCTGATGATTGCCCGCGCCTTAGTCCATGAGCCTAAGTTATTGATTCTGGATGAACCGACGGCAGGCGTCGATATTGAACTACGCCGTTCTATGTGGGAGTTTCTTAAAGAGATTAACCAAGAAGGTATCACGATCATTTTGACGACCCATTACCTTGAAGAAGCTGAAATGCTATGTCGTAACATAGGTATCATCAGCAAAGGTGAGTTAATAGAAAACACCACGATGAAACACCTACTAGGTAAGCTGCATGTAGAAACTTTTATTTTTGATTTAGAGGAAGGCGTAGAGGTCCCTCTGTTGAAAGGTGTAAACAGTCAAAGTGTGGTTAATGGTTCGCTCGAGATTGAAATTGAGAAAACTCAAGGGCTCAATAGTATTTTCAGTCAGCTAACAGAGCTAGGAGTAAAGGTGTTGTCGATGCGCAATAAAGCAAACCGATTGGAAGAGCTGTTTGTCAATATTGTCCGTGAGGGAGGTCAGTAATATGTATCGCCTATATTGGACGGCCTTTCGCAGTTTGCTGACGAAAGAAGTTAATCGCTTTACTCGCATTTGGGTTCAGACTTTGGTTCCACCAGCCATCACAATGACGTTGTATTTCATTATTTTTGGTAGCTTGATAGGTTCAAGAATTGGACAAATGAATGGCTTCAGCTATATGGAATATATAGTGCCTGGTCTTATCATGATGTCGGTTATCACTAACTCTTATTCAAATGTCGCATCATCATTTTTCAGTGCTAAATTTCAGAAAAACATTGAAGAGCTGCTCGTAGCTCCTGTACCAAACTATGTCATTATTCTTGGCTTTGTCATGGGAGGAGTGGTACGTGGTTTACTGGTCGGAATTATTGTGACTTTTGTTTCATTATTCTTTGTTGACCTGCAAGTTGATCACTGGGGAATTATATTCGCAACGGTATTCATGACTTCAGTTGTGTTCTCACTAGGTGGCTTAATCAATGCAGTTTATGCGAAGACTTATGATGATATCTCTATTATTCCGACATTTGTCCTGACGCCACTGACTTATCTGGGTGGTGTGTTCTACTCAATAAGTCTGCTACCTGAATTTTGGCAAGGTGTGTCGAAAATAAACCCTATTGTATATATGGTTAATGCGTTCAGATACGGCTTTCTCGGGGTATCGGACGTGGGTATTATGACGTCATTCGGTGTTCTGGGTATGTTTGTCGTTGCTTTGTATACCGTAGCCCATTACCTAGTGACTCGTGGGATAGGATTGCGTAGCTAGCAGTTTGCTGGGAACGGACTTCGTCCTATGGAGAGCGGGAGCGCTTCGCTTTTGGAAACGGGAGCGGGCTTCGCCCTTCGGGATTAATTGTCATTCCCTAGACTGACGAAGGAAGGAGTAGGGAATCTCTTACATCGAGTCGGTAGCTTGATGAGATCCCCAACTCGTTCGTTCCTTACTCTTGAGGATAACCATAAAAACAAAAAGGGTTGATACTCTCATATCAACCCTTCAAACTTTTCTCGCTTCTCGCTTCTCGCTTCTCGCTTCTCGCTTCTCGCTTCTCGCTTCTCGCTTCTCGCTATTCAGCGCTTTCCGAAGGCGCTTCAGCGGTTTCTTCTTCTTTTGATTCAACCACCATTTCGACAACTTGGTTATCGATCAGGCGAGCTTTACCTAAGAAAGCAGACATTAGAATCACAGCTTGAGTGGTATCGGCAGTGATCCCTTGCAGGGTGCGGGCATCGCGAATAAAGATCTCATCAGGCTGCAGGCCTGCTGCGCGTAGCTGATCATTCGCATCTTCAATCACAGATGCGTAGTCATCGCGTCCGCCTCGCATAGCACTGCTGATCCAACGCATTGTGCGAGCCAAAACAGGGGCACGCTGTCGTTCATCAATCGTCAGTAGGCCGTTGCGTGAGCTCATCGCCAGACCATCCATTTCACGAACAGTGGCCACGCCTACGATCTCTATGTCCATGGCTAAATCTTCAGTCATCTTGCGAATCACGGCGAGCTGTTGGAAATCTTTTTCACCGAAGCAAGCAACATCTGGCTGAACGATGTTAAATAGTTTAGTGACGACAGTAGCAACACCACGAAAATGACCGGGACGAGAAGCCCCTTCCAGGATGTTTGATAAACCAGGAACCTCAATTGAACTGTGTTTATCCAGACCTTCAGGATAGATGATTTCTTGGGTCGGGGTGAAAACGAAATCTACACTTTCGGCACCTAACTTAGTGAGATCGTCTTCTAAAGTTCTTGGGTAATTGTTGAGGTCATCGCTGCGTTCAAACTGCATTGGGTTAACAAAAATACTCACCACAACAATGTCAGCGTGCTCGCGCGCTTTACGAACCAGAGTGAGGTGGCCTTCATGGAGGTTACCCATCGTTGGAACAAAGGAGATTCTGCGACCATCACGTTTATGCGGTTTGAGCTGTTCACGGAGAGCGGCAATTTCAGCAAAAGTTTGCATCAGTCAAATCCTTACGCAATTGTGTGGGCTTCACCTGGGAAGACACCACTTTCAACTTCGTCTTTGTACATAGCAACAGCTTTACGCATGTCACCTGTTTCAGCAAGGAAGTCCTTTGAGAACTTCGGCATGTAATTGGCTGAAATACCAAACATATCGTGCATCACTAGAATCTGACCATCGGTCGTATTACCCGCGCCAATGCCAATAACAGGGACATCACATACTTCTGTGATGCGAGCGGCAAGCTCGCTTGGAACACATTCCAATAGAATGATTTGTGCACCTGCGTCTTGAAGAGCTAGCGCATCACGAACCATTCGATCTGCTTTATCTTGATCGCGACCTTGGACTTTGAAGCCACCAAAAATGTTCACTGATTGAGGTGTGAGACCAAGGTGAGCGCACACAGGGACCGCGCGTTCTGTCAGCATTCTTACGGTATCGACTAGCCAATCGCCACCTTCAATTTTTACCATGTTTGCGCCTGCGCGCATGAGCTTTGCGGCGCTGTCGCAAGCTTGCTCTGGAGTGGCATAGCTCATGAATGGCATATCGGCCATTAACAAACAATTAGGGCTACCTGCACGTACACAACGTGTATGATAAGCAATTTCTTCTACCGTAACAGGTAACGTATCGCGTGTACCTTGCAACACCATTCCCAGTGAGTCACCAACTAACAGTACTGGCATCTCCGCACTTTCAAATAGCTGAGCAAAGCTGGCGTCGTACGCGGTGGAAGTCGCGAATTTACGACCTTCCTGCTTCCATTTCATCAGGTCGTTTATGGTAATTTTTTTCATGATTTTTCCTTTTAAGGAGTTGGCTATGATTGCCAAGTACGCAGACCGTTTTGTTTGACTACTTTGAGTAATTCTTCCAGTCTGGTCCCACATGGGAGGGTTAAATTTGGTGCGATTTCTGCGAGCGGATAAAGCACGAACTCGCGCTCCTTCATCCCATAATGAGGAACTGTCAGGCGCTCGGAATCAATCACCTCATTGCCATAAAGAACGATGTCTAAGTCGAGGGTTCTTGGCCCCCAACGCTCGTCTTTACGGACACGCCCTTGCTCTTGCTCGATCGCCTGTGTGCAATCAAGTAGTTCAAGTGGCGTTAATTCAGTGTGGATCTCTACCACCGCATTAATGTAATCCGGCTGGTCTTGTGGTCCCATCGGAGTGCTACTGTACAGCATAGAAGTCCGACAAAACTCAGATCTTGGTAGCTTTTTTAGAGCTTCAATAGCACTTTTTGCTTGAGCAACAGGTTCGGCAAGATTACTGCCGACAGCAATGTATGCCGTGATCATGATGATTGAGCCTTGCTCTTTTTTTTACGAAATGGCTTGCGACGTCGCTTTTTACCTGGCTCAGGCGAATCAACATCGAGATCGGCAACCATGGCTTGGCGCATGTTACGTCCAGCGTTTTGGAAGGTTTCCCACCATTTTGCTAGCTCTTCAGTTTCACCGCCTTCAATTTCTCCTCGCATTTCGAGGAAGTCATACCCTGCTCTGAACTTATTCAATTCCATCAAGCGGAAGGCGCGTTTGCCATTTCGGCGTGGCATGCGCAGTTGTAATTGCCAAATTTCTCGAATAGTGGCGGTATGACGGCGTGGGATGGCAATAGTACGAACCTGATCATCAAGAATGTAGTTGCTCGCTTCCATGATAGCGTCGTAGTAAGGCAGTTTGCGCTTTTCCATTAGTAAGGCAGCACGATCCTGCAACGGATACCACAACATAGCAGCGAACATAAATGCAGGGTTGATACGTTTGCCTTCTTCTATGCGTTGATCGGTTGAATCAAGAACTAAGTCAAGCATCTGCTCCGTTTTGGAAGCATAGTCTGCAGTGAAATCAGCAGAGATGATAGGGAACAATTGCTGGAAAAGATTGTATTCGCGCATCAGGTGATAAGTTTCTAGGCCATATCCTGATTGCAGCATTTTCAGTGACTCTTCGTACAGGCGTGCCGATGGAATATCACGTAGTAGCGGTGACATCTGTTCAATAGGTGCGGCCGTTTCTTCTTCGATATCGAAGTCTAGCTTTACGGCAAAACGAATGGCACGCAACATACGCACTGGATCTTCACGATAACGCGTTTCAGGGTCGCCAATCAGGCGTACTAATCGGTCTTCTAAGTCTTCATTGCCGCCAGCATAGTCATGAATCGCATAATCACCGATGTTGTAATACATTGCATTGATGGTGAAATCACGCCGCTCAGCATCTTCATCTATGGTGCCATAGACATTGTCGCGCAACAGCATCCCTTCTTTGGATTGTTGAGAGATGTTTTTACTGGTTTCCTGATGGTGACCACGGAATGTCGCTACCTCGATGATGTCGCGGCCAAACATGATGTGTGCAAGACGAAAACGGCGACCAATTAAGCGGCAGTTTTTAAACAATTGGCGAATTTGCTCAGGAGTGGCATTGGTAGCGATATCAAAATCTTTCGGGTTTTGACCCAGTAGTAGATCACGTACGCCACCACCGACTAGGAAGGCCTCAAAGCCTGCACCATGAAGTCGGTATAGCACCTTCAATGCATTGTCACTGATTTGTTTGCGAGAGATATTATGCTCTTGGCGAGTAATAATGTTCAGAGATAGCTCTGGATAATTTTCTTTTTCGCTTGGTGTATAGTCGTTTTTATTCATGTGCTTTAGTGACTCGTCACGCTGATCTCTTTGGTTGTGAGCTGCGTTTGAGTGTGCCTAGTCAGGACTTGCTTCTGATTCTGTTTATGCCCTAGGGGCGGATTTGCGGCTAATGATAGCTCACAGTGAGCGATTTGAGAATATTGGTGTGATCTCAGTCGAGTCTGGTAACTGGTTAACTTGCCAGTTTGAGACTCCCCACTCAATGATTTCTGGGACATTAGCTTGCTCTATTTCCTTTGGCAACTCAAAACCTAAAAAACGCATTGCTTCGATTAAAGCTGGTTTAGGCTGGCAGTTATCAATGGCTGGTGCGTGATTTTGCTTGGATAATTTATGACCATTTTTATCCAGTGCCAATGGCAAATGGAGGTAGCTGATAGGAGGTACCCCCAACACTTTGTACATACTTATTTGGCGACCTGTAGGTTCAATTAAATCTGCACCCCTAACCACTTCTGTGACCCCTTGATCAATGTCATCCAATACTACTGCAAGGTTGTAAGCAAACAATCCATCTCGACGCTTTATAATAAAATCTTCATCTGCCAGTTGACTAGGGATACTTAATTGTCCGTGCTTTTGATCGTCAAAACAATAAACAGGATCTGTCATGGTTAAACGCACGGCACATTCTTTTTGATTGTCGAGTAGCCGATGACGACACGCTCCATTATAAAAGCCACCCATGGCTTTGACTTGCTTGCGAGTACATTGGCAATAATAGGCTTGGTATGAGCCCAACCACTGTTCAATCTGGGCCTGGTATCGCTCATGTCGTTGGCTTTGATACACAACCTCACCATCCCAGTGGAGTTGGTACGCGTCGAGCGTACGAAGGATCAAGTCTGCAGCGCCTGGCATCTCCCTAGGCGGGTCGAGATCTTCGATTCTAACCAACCATTTTCCCTGTTGGGCCTTGGCTTGAAAGTAGCTGCCTAAAGCGGCGATCAAAGAGCCAAAATGTAATGGGCCAGAAGGGGATGGTGCAAAACGGCCTGTGTAACTCATCATTTATTATCGTATCAAAATCAAAAAGGGAGCGTATGCTCCCTCTTACCGTGTTTATTAACCGCGAAGTGCTTAGCCTTGCATCTGCTTTTCTTTAATTTCTGCCAGCGTCTTACAATCAATACACAGGTCAGCGGTCGGGCGTGCTTCAAGACGACGAATGCCAATTTCGACACCACAAGAATCACAGAAGCCAAACTCATCTTCTTCGATTTTGTTTAACGTTTTCTCTATTTTTTTGATGAGACGACGTTCGCGATCTCGGTTACGAAGTTCAAGGCTGAACTCTTCTTCTTGAGATGCACGGTCAACTGGATCTGGGAAATTCGCCGCTTCATCCTGCATATGGTGAACGGTGCGATCAACTTCTTCCCTGAGCTGGTTGCGCCATGCTGTCAAAATTTTTGTGAAATGAGCCATTTGTTCCGGTGACATGTATTCTTCACCAGCCTTCTCTGTATATGGCTCAACCCCTGCAATGGCTAGGATGCCTAGCGCTTTTTTCTTCGGTTCTGGCATGCAGCATCTCCTACTAACACCTAATCAACTGCGCTCGCAGTTAGATTTTAAGGCGGCTATCTATAGCAAAAAGAACAATATGAGGCAAACTCTGGAGCGTAAACTTGTTGTCAATGTGAAGATGACATCATTTTTTTCTCAACAGATGAAATCGATGCGTTCCATCAATTTCATCTCAGTGTTTGAAAGCTTTGCTTTGTAGCACAAAACTTCCACCCCTTGCTCTTGTGCGCTCTTCAACAATTGTGAATATTTTGCGTCTATATGGTGTGCTGGAGAGACTTTTTCAATGCCTGAATGTAAAACAGTGAACAAAAGTACTGCTCTGCTTCCATTTTGTGCCATTTCTGTGAGCTCTCTCAGATGCTTCTGGCCACGAGTGGTCACTGCATCGGGAAAATAGCCCCGTCCTTGCTGTTCCTCATCGAACAGCGTAACACTTTTTACTTCTATATAGCACGTTGGTTGATGTTGTGACTTGAGCAAGATATCAATCCGACTATTTTCAATGCCGTATTTAACCTCTGTTTTCAGCTCTTCGTAGCCCTGTAATTCACTGATAACTCCAGATTCAATGGCCTCTACCGCTAACTGATTGGCTCTCGCAGTGTTAACGCAAATATAGTGCCCATGCGAGGTTTGTGTTAGTTCCCAACTGTTAGGGTATTTGCGTTTCGGGTTGTCGGATGTGGAGTACCAAACCGTGTTGCCTGCAGTTGCACACCCTGTCATCGCGCCAGTGTTGGCACAATGGATAGTACGTTCGCTGTTATCGGGCAATAGGATGTCTGCCAAAAAACGTTTATAGCGTTTAATTAGGATTGCTGATTCGAGTTGGGGATCAAACTTCATTTGGGACTGGATTTATGTACAATACTCACATTATTACACCATAAGGTTTTTCCATTGTCACAGCTGCCTATCGAGAGCGTGATGCATGAGCTACTCTCAAGCGTGCGAACTCGTTCTCAAGTTATCCTCAAAGCTGCGCCCGGTGCCGGTAAATCGACCCTCTTTCCTCTGCAATTACTTCGTGAGAGCGTCGTGGATGGGAAAATTATAATGCTTGAACCTAGACGCTTAGCCGCACGCAATATTGCTCGTTATTTGGCTCAGCAACTGGGAGAAAAAGTCGGACAGCAAGTAGGGTATCGAGTGCGGGGAGAAACCCAGATAGGCCCAGAGACTAAATTAGAGATTGTCACCGAAGGAATCCTGACCCGAATGGTCCAGTCAGATCCTGAACTGGATGGTGTCTCACTACTAATTTTTGATGAATTTCACGAGCGTAGTATTCATGCTGATACCGCCTTGGCATTTAGTCTTGAGATTCAAGATGCTCTTCGAGAGGATCTAAAATTGGTAGTAATGTCGGCAACACTTAACCAACGAGCATTAAGACAACTGATGCCGGATGCGGCATATATTGAATCTCAAGGTCGCAGTTTTCCCGTTGAATATCGCTATCAGCCACTAAAGCCCAATGAGCGATTGGAAGAGGTGATGGCCAAACAAATTGCTTCGCTAATGAGCAAAGAATCCGGTTCTGTTTTAGCTTTTTTACCTGGTGTCGCGGCAATAAAGCGTGTTGCTGATAGAATGAGTGACCTGCCAGATAACGTCGAAGTATGCCCTTTATACGGGCAACTTGGTTTTGATCAGCAGCAAGCGGCCATTCAGCCAGCAAAAAATGGTAAGCGTAAGGTGGTGCTAGCGACCAATATTGCTGAAACGTCAATAACCATCGAAGGAATTCGCTTGGTCGTGGATGCAGGGTTAGAACGAGTCGCAAAGTTTGATTTAAAAAGTGGTGTGACAAAACTGGAACAAAGCAGAATTGCGCAATCTTCAGCGGTACAGCGGGCTGGTCGTGCTGGGCGTATTGAACCCGGAATTTGCCTGCGTCTGTATAGTGAAAGCCAGTTGAATCAGCAACCAGAAGTCCCACAGGCTGAAATTCTTCACTCAGATTTGGCAGCATTAGCATTAGAATTAGCACAGTGGGGCGCAGCGAATGCTGCTGAACTGAAGTGGCTCGATGTCCCTCCTCAGAATAGCCTGAATCAATCACGTCGTTTGCTCAACAAACTGGGACTTTTGGATGACAAATACCAGTTAACCGAACATGGCCGCCTGACAAATGAACTCGGCGTTGAGCCGCGAATTGCGGCGATGTTGGTGCACACTGAACTGCAAGTTTGGAAGAATACAGCCTCAGCGGTGGCTAGTTTACTAGAAGAACCGGAACATAACGTCCTCGATTTCATGCACAGTGTTGATCGCTTTAAGCGCGGTGTTCACAGTAAACAGAAAGTCGCGCAGCAACGTGGCCAAGTGTTAGCACGTAAATTGTCGATAAATTTTTCTCTTGAGGCTATTGATGAGTCATTAGTCGCCGTGATCTTGGCGACGGCTTTTCCTGACCGTATCGGTCAACGAAGAAAATCGCAGACGGGGAAGTTCTTATTGGCGAACGGTCATGGTGCTGAAATGGCCGATGATGAACGCCTCGCGACCGCTGAGTATCTGGTAGTCGCTGATCTGATGCGCAGCTACTCTGATTCCTCGAGAATTTTTCTTGCTGCAGAACTAGACATCGTTGCAATCGAGAAATGGCTTCCTCAATTGATTGTGGCAAAAGAAAGTGTCGATTGGGACGAGCGCAAAGGACGGTTGATAGCAGAACATCAACGTCATCTGGGGCGCTTAGTGATTGAGCGTTGTCCACTCCCTGAGCCAGACAAACAAAAAATGACCGAGGCTTTACTAAATTGTGTACGTCGCAAAGGGTTGGATATATTAAACTGGTCCGATAGAAGCAAAGACACTCTTGAACGAATCCGATGTGCTGCTGAATGGTTGCCAGAACATCAATGGCCCGGTGTTTCCGATGCAGAATTGTTGGAAAATCTTGAGACTTGGTTAGAGCCTTATCTGGTTGGAGTAAGTTCAATCAAAGCGCTAGCTAAAGTGGATTTGGAACCTGCTCTGATGGCCTATATAGCTTGGCCACTTAATCAGGAAATTGACCAATGGCTACCGACACACTACGTCGTGCCTACAGGTTCAAAGAAGAAGATACGCTATCAACAAGGCCAAGAGCCTGTACTTTCTGTTCGTATGCAAGAAATGTTTGGTGAGCAGAGGTCGCCAAACATTGCTGATGGCCGCAAAACGTTGGTTATGGAATTACTCTCTCCAGCACAACGGCCTCTCCAAGTCACAGGTGATTTAGCGAGCTTCTGGTCTGGTGCATATAAAGATGTGCAAAAAGAAATGAAAGGGCGCTACCCCAAGCATGTTTGGCCAGACGATCCGGCTAACCATATGGCAACGACCAAAACTAAGCGACAACTGTAATCATGACCAAGAAAAAAACACCTGCGAGCAGTAAAACCAAAGCAACGAAAAAGCCTGCTCGCAAGCGGGCAACAGTGAAACGTAAAACCACGCCAAATGGCCAACGTCGCTGGTTAAAAACTCTATGGGGGGTGACTTGGAAGCTAGGTTTAGCTGGGTTTGCTTTGTTATTGTTTGTCGGTATTTACCTAGACAGTGTGGTTAAACAGCGTTTTGAAGGACAGTTGTTTGACTTGCCGACCGTGGTTTACGCTCGCATTCTTAACCTTTCTCCGGGTGATTCGATCTCGATTCGGGAAGTTCGCAATGAACTCGATGTACTCAATTACCGTAAAGTACGTCAGCCCCGTTATCCAGGTGAATATTCGTCGTCGTCAACCAAAATTGAACTGATTCGCCGCCCGTTTGAGTTTACCGATGGGCCAGAGCCAGATCGCCATGTGATGCTGCACTTTGATGGTTCAGGCTTACTTCGTATTCAGTCGCTCGAATCAGCGGGAGACCTTGGCTATTTGCGGGTCGAGCCGAAGATGTTGGGGATGTTGGAGAAAAATCACGATGAACAGCGCCTGTTCTTAAGGCGTGATCAGTTTCCTGAGGTCATGGTGGATGCGTTGCTGGCGACTGAAGACAGAGATTTTTATCAGCATGATGGCGTTTCACCGTTTGCCATTGCCCGTGCATTAGTTGCCAACGTTAAGGCGGGTCGCACGGTGCAAGGGGGGAGCACCCTAACGCAGCAGCTCGCGAAGAACATTTTCCTCTCCAGTGACCGAACGCTGTGGCGTAAGGTCCGTGAAGCCTACATGGCATTGATCATCGATTATCGCTACAGCAAAGATCGCATTCTGGAAGGCTATCTGAATGAAGTGTATTTAGGGCAAAGTCGTGGAGAAGCCATTCACGGCTTTGGACTGGCTTCTCGCCTATATTTTGGACAGCCGATTCAAGAACTGCGCATTGACCAGTTGGCGTTGTTGGTGGGTATGGTTAAGGGGCCATCTTATTACAACCCAGTGCGTTTCCCTGAGCGAGCCAAAGAACGTCGAGACTTAGTGCTTCGTCTGATGATGCAGCAGGGGATCCTGAGCGCTAACCAGTACGACATGGCAGCGAGTCGTCCGCTGGATATTCAGGATAATCCGCGTATTGCTAGCCGGCAACCGGCTTACTTCCAGCAGTTGAAGATTGAGCTGAAAGAGAAAGTTGGTGAGGCGTTTCAGTCGGATATTGGCCTAAGGGTGTTTACATCTCTCGATCCAGTCTCTCAACAAGAGTTGGAGCAGGCCATTGCCAAGAAAATACCTCAGCTTAGTAAAATCGCAGGTAAATCGCTTGAAGGGGCTGCAATCGCCGTTGACCGCCATACCGGAGAAATTCGTGCTATGGTCGGAGGCAAGCGGACAGGCTATGACGGATTCAATCGTGCGTTGAACGCCAGTCGTCAAATTGGCTCACTAGCTAAACCAGCGGTCTATCTCACTGCTCTGGAACAGCCTGATAAGTACAATCTTGCTACCACTTTGCACGATAAACCTATCAGCCTTAAGGGTTCAAAAGGCAGTGTTTGGTCGCCGCGTAACTATGATCGTAAGTTCCGGGGTGATGTCCCTTTGTACATGGCGTTGGCAAAATCTCTCAATGTACCTACAGTGCAGCTGGGTATGCAGCTCGGCATTCCAAATGTTGTCAATACTTTGGAAAAGTTGGGGGTCGATCGCAATGAAATCCGTCCAGTGCCATCAATGTTTCTTGGTTCTTTCACATTGACGCCATTTCAGGTCGCGCAGATGTATCAGACGTTGACCAATTCGGGTAAGAAAGCGCCATTGTCTGCGCTACGTTCTGTGGTTGACTTAGAAGGTAATGCCCTTTTTCAGTCACTGCCGCGCATGTCTCAAACTATCGACCAGCAAGCCGCTTGGTTGACGACCTATGCTATGAAACGCGGCGTTTTGGAGGGCACTGGCCGTTATCTCAACAGCCAGTTTGGCTGGGCGGCGTTAGCAGGGAAAACCGGGACCAGTAACGATACGCGTGACAGCTGGTTCGTTGGTGTTGATGGACGCGAAGTGACAACTATCTGGCTTGGCCGAGATGATAATAAGCCAACCAAGCTTACGGGCTCCAGCGGTGCGTTAAGAGTCTATGCGGAATATCTCAATCACCGCATACCGGAAAAGCTGTCGCTACCTTGGCCAAAAGGAGTCAGCACCCTCGGTTTTGCATCCACAGAACAAGGCAGCCTGCAACTGGACTGTAAGAATTCGTTTAAGTTACCCGTTTGGGATAAAAATGGTGTGCTTCAACAGCAATGTGACAGTCAGCCTACTCAGTGGATAAAGAACATATTTAGTTGGTAAACAGTTGCTTGTGTCAATAATATAAAACCATCGACTTCTGTACGTATGCGAATAATACGGGAACTCTAGAGTGAAAAAACTAGCCTGGCTTTTATGTACATCTGCGTTTGTGTTACCGCGCATGGTGCTTTCTGATACAAGAGAACATGCCGTACCAGAACGGCCAAAAATCGCGGTGGTTCTAGCTGGTGGTGGTGCCAAGGGGGCGGCGCACATCGGTGTTTTGAAAGCGCTTGAAGAGCTCAGAATTCCAGTCGACTATATCACGGGCACCAGTATGGGGGCTTATGTGGGTGGCTTGTATGCAACAGGCATGAGTGCGGATGAAATTGAAAGCTTGACTGAGACCATAGATTGGAACCGTGGCTACCGTGATCGGGTTGATCGTAGCCAGCGTCGTGTGCGTGACAAAGAATACGAAGACAGATTCCAACTGACGACAGATTTAGGTCTTGGCTGGGGGGAAGTACGTGCTGCCCGTGGCATTGTGCAAGGGCAGGGAATGCTAAAAATCCTACGTGAATCGTCTGGCAACCTTCCACCGTTTAAATCCTTTGATGAACTTGCCATTCCTTATCGCTCAGTCGCAACTGACATTCTTGAGCTCAAACCTGTTGTTATCGAAAATGGTTACCTTGTTGATGCCATGATGGCTAGCATGTCGGTTCCTGGAGCGTTACCTCCCTACGAACTCAATGATCAGCTTCTGGTAGATGGTGGGGTAACCAACAATATGCCTGTCAATGTTGCACGAGATCTCGGCGCAGATATCGTTATTGCAGTTGATATCAGTACTGATTACAAAGACGAAGATGATTTTACTACTCTGTTCAGCGTAGCGGATCAATTGTCGAATTATTTAGTGCGCAGCACGACTAATCGCCAAGCGAAGACGCTGACGGAAGACGATGTGTTCCTTAAGCCACAAGTTGGCGATATGGAAACGACAGAGTTTGACAAGATGCCCGAAGCGTTTAAAAAGGGGTATCAAATTGCCATTCAAAACCAAGAATTACTCAAACGCTACAGCGTGTCTTCATCTGAGTATCAGGATTACGTTGATCACAAAGAAGATGTACGTAGAAAACTGAGATATGGCGATGAAATTCTGGTCGATAAAGTCGTTATTCATAACCACACTCATTACAGTGATGATGTGCTGAAAAAACACCTGAGTCTTGATTCGGGTCATCGATATAAAACGTCCGAAGTCGAGCAGGGTGTTCAGAACCTTTACGCGCTGGATCGTTTTGAATTGATCACTTATCGCTATGACAAAATTGATGATCAAGATGCCTTGATTGTTAACGTCAAAGAAAAATCTTGGGGTCCTAACTATGTCAACTTCCGTTTCTTCCTAGAAGATGACTTTGATACTGACAGTCAATACGCAATAGGGGTATCGACCAATTTTACCGATGTTAATGAGTTTGGCGCTGAACTGACTCTTAATGTAGAAATGGGCACAGATAAACTCATAGAAGGGGAGTTTTATAGCCCAATTTTTTCCAGTTCTGACGTGTTCACTACTTTGGGCGTCACGTTCAGCAATGAAAAGGTCAATGTGTCCAAGGATGGAGGAGAAGTACCGTCACTCAAAGCGACTCAAGATTTTTTCCCGATATCTTTCACTGAGTGGGAATCCGAGTGGGCTGTTGGGTATCAAGATACTTTGTGGCGACGATTTAAAGTCGGTGTCAGATACACTGATGGCTCAGGAGAACTCGCGTCGCTGCCATCATTGGGTGACGTCTCATTTAAGCGATTAGGTGCGTTTGCCAATTATCGCATCGACACCTTAGATAACTACAGTTTGCCCAATAGAGGGCTGTACTTGAATCTGGATTACCTAGTGTCACATGATGAAAGTGTCGGCAGTTCAGGTAGTGTTTTCGCTGGTCATGATGAAGATACGGCGTATGAATATGGTGCTAAGATCGTCTATGCCAATAGCTTCTCGCGTCATACTTTGGTTGCGAATCTCGATGTTGGAGTGGTAGAAAGCAAAAATTCTTCTCTTATTATCGACCCCAAAGAGCTTGGCGGCTTCCTCAATTTATCTGGTATCCCACGTAATAGCTTGATTGGTCAGAACAAAGCGTTTGGTAGTTTGGTGTATCGCTACCGTTGGTTCGACAATGACTTTGGATTATTTTCTTCACCATTTTATTTAGGTGCGTCTTTTGAATACGGTGGTGTTTGGTCAGATCCAAGCATCAAACTCGATTCGGCGCCATTGTACGCTGCAGGTTCTCTGTTTGCCGGGGTTGATTCTCCCGTTGGGCCAATCATGTTTGGCTATGGCAGAACAGAACAAAACTACGATTCTATATACTTGATTATAGGGACAAGTTTTAAATAGCTATTCAATAATTCATTCAATCAATCGTCTATTGTCAAAGCAGGGAATTGATGAAATTAAGCAAAGAAAATCATAGAACTTTAGTCTTAAGTTGCTATGTTGGTCAAAATGATGAGATTTTAATTTATCGTTAAATTTGCTATCCTACTGCCCACAGTTTGGCCTCTCTGGCACTGTTTCTCACTCAAGATGAATGAAAAATATGGCAAAAAGGAGAGCCAAGTTTCCAAGGATGTTCACTTCGTTACGTTGAATAATAGTAATAATAACGGAGGAACCGCAATGAGAGGAAAAAGTCGTGCTTGAAGCCTATCGTAAACACGTCGCAGAGCGTGCTGCTGAAGGAGTTGTTCCTAAACCACTAGACGCCGAGCAAGTTGCTGGTCTTGTCGAACTTCTGAAAAATCCCCCTCAAGGTGAAGAAACCGTAATTCTTGACCTACTAGAAAATCGTATCCCACCTGGCGTAGATGAAGCTGCATATGTCAAAGCAGGTTTTCTGACGGCTATTACCAAAGGCGAAGTGGAATCGCCACTGGTAAGTCGTGAAAAAGCAGCTGAGCTGTTGGGTACGATGCAGGGTGGCTACAATATCGCTCCGCTAGTTGACCTTCTTGATGATGACGCGTTGGCATCTATTGCTGCAAAAGCACTATCTCACACTCTACTCATGTTTGATGCTTTCTATGACGTAGAAGAGAAAGCGAAAGCAGGTAACACTTACGCACAGCAAGTACTGCAATCTTGGGCTGATGCTGAGTGGTTTACCTCGAAAGAGAAAGTTGCTGAAAAAATTACCGTTAAAGTATTCAAAGTCACTGGTGAAACTAACACCGATGACTTGTCTCCGGCGCCTGATGCATGGTCGCGCCCAGATATCCCAGTGCACGCGAAAGCGATGCTGAAAATGGAACGTGATGGTATCAACCCAGACGAACCAGGAAGCGTTGGTCCTATCAAACAAATCGAAGAGCTACAAAAAGATGGTATTCCATTGGCTTACGTCGGTGATGTCGTGGGTACCGGTTCTTCACGTAAGTCAGCGACTAACTCTGTACTTTGGTTCATGGGTGAAGATATCCCATTTGTACCAAACAAACGTACAGGCGGTATCTGTTTAGGCGGTAAGATCGCACCAATCTTCTACAACACGATGGAAGACTCAGGTGCACTACCAATTGAGCTAAACGTTCAAGACATGAACATGGGTGATGTGATTGAAATTTACCCATATGAAGGTGTTGTGCGCAAAGGTGGCGCAGAAATTTCAAACTTTGAGCTGAGCAAGGTACTGCTTGATGAAGTGCGCGCTGGTGGCCGTATTCCATTGATCATTGGTCGTGGTTTAACAAGTCGTGCTCGTACTTCTCTTGGCCTAGAAGAAACCGATCTGTTTGCAAAGCCGATTGATCCTTCCGCATCAAGCAAGGGTTACACACTGGCTCAGAAGATGGTCGGTAAAGCATGTGGCGTTGAAGGTGTTCGCGCTGGTCAATACTGCGAACCTAAGATGACGACAGTCGGTTCTCAGGATACAACTGGACCTATGACGCGTGATGAGCTAAAAGACCTTGCGTGTCTTGGCTTCTCAGCTGATCTAGTGATGCAGTCATTCTGTCATACTTCTGCGTATCCAAAACCAGTCGACGTCAACACGCATCATACGTTGCCTGATTTTATCATGAACCGTGGTGGTGTCTCTCTTCGTCCAGGCGATGGCGTTATCCACTCATGGCTAAACCGTATGCTTCTTCCTGATACTGTTGGTACAGGTGGTGACTCGCACACTCGTTTCCCTCTGGGTATTTCATTCCCAGCTGGTTCTGGTCTAGTTGCGTTTGCTGCAGCGACAGGTGTTATGCCGCTTGATATGCCGGAATCCATCTTGGTTCGTTTTAAAGGCGAAATGCAGCCAGGTATCACGCTACGTGATTTAGTTCATGCAATTCCTTATTACGCAATTCAGCAAGGTCTATTGACAGTTGAGAAAGCGGGTAAGATTAACGAATTCTCTGGCCGCGTGCTTGAGATTGAAGGTGTTGAACACCTAACGGTTGAGCAGGCGTTTGAGCTTTCAGATGCTTCTGCAGAGCGTTCAGCGGCTGGTTGTACAGTTAAATTGTCTCAAGAGTCGATTGAAGAGTATCTAAACTCGAATATCACCATGCTTAAGTGGATGATTTCCGAAGGTTACGGTGACCGTCGTACTATCGAGCGTCGTATCACTGCGATGGAAGAGTGGTTGGCGAAGCCAGAGTTGATGGAAGCAGACGCAGATGCGGAATACGCTCACATCATTGAAATCGACCTAGCAGAAATTGATCAACCTATTCTGTGTGCACCAAACGATCCAGATGACGCTCGTCTACTTTCTGAAGTACAGGGTACCAATATCGATGAAGTCTTCATTGGTTCTTGTATGACTAACATTGGTCATTTCCGCGCTGCAGGTAAGCTACTAGAACAGTTCGGTGGTCAGTTAGATACTCGCCTATGGGTGGCTCCACCAACGAAGATGGACCGCGATCAGCTAACCGAAGAAGGTTACTACGGTATTTATGGCCGTGCTGGTGTTCGTATTGAAACGCCAGGGTGTTCACTATGTATGGGTAACCAGGCACGTGTGGCAGATAAGGCGACAGTAATGTCAACGTCGACACGTAACTTCCCGAACCGTTTAGGTACCGGTGCTAACGTTTATCTTGCTTCTGCTGAGCTTTCGGCGGTTGGTGCGATTCTAGGTAAGATTCCCACTAAGGAAGAGTACCTAGAGTACGCGAAGCAAATCGACGCGACAGCCGCAGATACCTACCGTTACTTGAACTTCCATAAGATGGATCAGTACACTAAGAAAGCGGATTCAGTGATTTTTCAAGAGCCTGCATAATCCCTTGTCATATTTGATTGAGGCATAGAATTGAGAGCGTCTACTTCGGTAGGCGTTTTTTTTGTTTCTAAAGCTACCAATTTTCAAATTGATTGAACCTGTCATTCCATAGACTGACGAAGGAACGAGTAGGGAATCTCTTCAAGTATGTCGTTGTTTTAAAAGATCCCCAACTCATTCGTTCCTCATTCTTGAGGATGACGAGAGTGAGTTGCAATTAATCATAAGAATGGACTTTGTCGTCTATACCTCGCCTCACACCTTTAGTCCTTGTATACTCCCGCCCATTGAGTTAGACAGAACCGCAAGAGGCGCCCTATGGAATTTGAGTTTATTAGAAACACTTTAATGGGCGAGTACTACGTTAAGTCGAGTATGGGCCATGAAATTGCTGGTCGCTGGTTGCAGGAAGAAATCGGTAAGGATTGGCAGAAGATAGAGCAGGTCGAGTCTATGCTAGAGGCTGTACACCAGTCTCCACTTCGGGAACACACCATGCTGGGTACTGAGATTTCTATCTCTATTCATGGTGATGAAGTCACCATTCAAGAGAATGTATTGGCGCATGGGGAAGCGATGGCAGAAGACAGCGAGTTTAATTTTTATGACAGTGAGAGTACGGCCAGTTGTGGCTTAGATGACTTTGAGCTGCTGATTGAACAATGGAAAGAGTTTCTGACCACCAAATAAATCTGCACTGATATAGTGAAGAATGAAATTATTGCCTCATTATTGTGATAAAGGCGCACCGTTATGGTGCGCCTTTTTGTGTATTTGGCCCTCTGCGATTAATAAATCATTAATTATCAAATGCTTAATAAGTTGGCATGTCACTTGGATTATTAAAGATAAAAGGATGACAGCTTCAGAGAGGATGCGATGAAACTTATTAATGCGATTATCAAACCATTCAAATTAGACGATGTTCGAGAGGCACTAGCTGATGTCGGTATCGAAGGTATGACGGTATCCGAAGTGAAAGGGTTTGGACGCCAGAAAGGCCACACCGAGCTTTATCGTGGTGCAGAGTATCAAGTGGATTTCTTGCCTAAGGTGAAACTCGAGATAGCAACACAGGCTGAAAATGTAGACCGCGTGATTGAAGCTGTATCCAAAGCGGCGCACACAGGAAAAATCGGTGACGGAAAAATCTTTGTTTATGACCTGAGCCAGGCAGTGCGCATTCGTACTGGTGAAATGGACGCTGAGGCGCTTTAAGAATTCAAAGAACTGGAGATAAAAAAATGGAATTAACAACCACAGTAACCGAATTACGTTACGCACTAGACACTTTTTTCTTCCTCATTTCAGGTGCGTTGGTCATGTGGATGGCGGCTGGTTTTGCCATGCTTGAGGCGGGTTTAGTTCGTTCAAAGAACACCACTGAAATTCTGACCAAAAATGTTTGCTTATATGCAATTGCATGTACCATGTATTTGGTCGTTGGCTACAACATTATGTATGTCGACAATGGTGAGGGCGGCTGGCTACCTTCATTTGGTACGTTGATTGGAACACAAGGGGAAGGCGCAGACCACTCTCTAGAATCTGACTTCTTCTTCCAAGTGGTGTTTGTTGCGACAGCTATGTCTGTTGTGTCTGGTGCGGTCGCAGAGCGAATGAAGTTATGGTCATTCCTGATTTTCTCCGCGGTACTGACGGCGTTTATCTACCCAATGGAGGGTTACTGGACTTGGGGAGGAGGCTTCTTGTCAGAAGCGGGATTTAGTGACTTTGCTGGCTCAGGTATAGTACACATGGCTGGCGCAGCCGCGGCATTAGCAGGCGTGTTGCTACTAGGTGCTCGTAAAGGTAAATATGGGAAAAATGGTGAGATTTACCCAATTCCAGGTTCGAACATGCCTCTGGCGACACTGGGTACCTTTATCCTTTGGTTCGGTTGGTTTGGTTTCAACGGAGGCTCTCAGTTGATGGTTTCTGACTTTGAGAATGCAACGGCAGTAGGTCAAATCTTCCTCAACACAAACGCAGCAGCAGCGGCTGGTGCGATTGCAGCTATCCTGGTGTGTAAAACGACGTGGGGTAAAGCAGACCTGACGATGATCCTCAACGGCGCACTGGCTGGCCTAGTTGCCATCACTGCCGATCCGCTGTCTCCATCGCCAATCTATGCTGTGGCCATTGGTGCAGTATCAGGTGCGCTAGTTGTGTTCAGCATCATTGCTCTTGATAAGCTTAAAATTGACGATCCAGTGGGTGCGATTTCGGTGCACGGTGTATGTGGTTTCTTCGGCCTGATGGTTGTGCCACTGAGTAATGGTGATGCAACGTTTGGTGCTCAGCTATTGGGTGCGGCGGTTATATTTGCTTGGGTGTTCGGTGCAAGTCTTGCGGTGTGGGCAGTGCTTAAAGCAACGATTGGTATTCGAGTGTCCGAAGATGAAGAATTGGAAGGTATGGACATGCACGACTGTGGTGTTGGTGCCTACCCTGAATTTGTGACTGTGAAGTAAGTCAGAACAAGACACAGACTGTTACAAATAAAATACTCAAAAACCTGCCAACTCCGGCAGGTTTTTGCGTTTTACAGCATTGTTTTCTAAATCATCATGAATATAATAACGCAACTGATAAACGTTATCATTACGAAGTTAAAGGACTGAACCAATGAAAAAACTGCTGACTCTTTCTGCTTTAGCATGTGCAACACTAGCACCGACTGCGATGGCTGCTGAAGAAGTGAACGTCTACTCTTACCGTCAACCTTTCCTAGTTGAACCTATGTTCAACGAGTTCACTAAAGAAACAGGCATCAAAGTAAACGTTAAGTTCGCAAAGAAAGGCCTAGCAGAGAAACTAGCTCAAGAAGGCGAGTACAGCCCAGCTGACGTGATTCTGACGGTAGACATCAGCCGTTTGTCTGAGCTAACTAAGCAAGGCTTGGTTCAGTCTGTAGAAAGCGCTATTCTTGAAAAGAGCATTCCAGCTCAGTACCAAGATGCTGACAATGAGTGGTTTGCTCTGACAACCCGTACTCGTAGCGTTTACTCTTCACGTGACCGTGTTGGTAAGCTAGGTGATGATTTCACGTACGCTGATCTTGCTAAGCCTGAATTCAAAGGCAAAATCTGTACTCGTAGTGGTAAGCACCCTTACAACGTTTCTCTAGTCTCTTCCATGATTGCTCATAAAGGCGAAGCGGAAACTAAAGAGTGGCTAGAAGGCGTTAAAGCTAACCTAGCGCGTAAACCTCAAGGTAACGACCGTGCACAGGTTAAAGCGATCAAAGAGGGTCTATGTGACGTTTCTCTGGGTAACAGTTACTACCTAGGTAAGATGGTTAACGATAAAGAGCAGAAAGCGTGGGCTGATGCTGTTTACATTAACTTCCCTAACCAGAACACAACTGGTACTCACGTAAACATCTCTGGTATGGCAATGGCTAAGTACTCTCCAAACAAAGAGAACGCACTTAAGCTGATGGAATTCCTAGCGGGTGATAAAGCTCAAAGCATGTACGCTGAAGTGAACTACGAGTACCCAGTGAAAGAAGGCGTTAAGCGTTCTGACCTAGTAGCGTCTTGGGGCGACTTCAAAGCTGACACGATTTCTCTCGATGAAATTGCCGACCACCACGCAGCAGCAATCAAGCTTCTTGATGAAGTGAAGTTCGACCTGTAATCGTTTGACGCTTTATATACACAGCCTCAAGTCGCTCTTTTACAAGGGTCACTTGAGGTTGTTTGTTTATAAGGGTATAACAGACCCTTAAGCGTATTAAAGGTATATGAGATGTATTAGCAAGTGCATTTAAGCGATGTATACCTGTGATTGTTAGGCGATGAAAGAAAATAATTATTTATGGAAAACCAGTAGTGGGACGTTGGCCCTGCTACTGGTTTTGCCGATCTTAGCGATATTCCTTACCTCTATCGGCGAGACTGATGACTTATTCTCGCATCTGATGTCGACGGTAATGCCAACCTATACCTTTAATACGGTAGTCTTGGCCGCGGGTACTATGGCTCTGTCCCTAGTTTTTGGTATCCCTTCTGCTTGGATTATGGCCATGTGTCGGATACCCAGCGAGCGGATTTTACAATGGGCTTTAGTGTTGCCTCTGGCTATGCCGGGTTACATCGTTGGTTACATTTTTACTGATTGGCTCGACTTTGCCGGACCAGTACAAATCTTGCTCCGTGATCTAACAGGTTGGGGACCCGGAGATTATTGGTTTCCAGATATCAGAACGTTGACTGGTGCAATCATTGTGCTGGCATTGGTGCTTTACCCTTACGTTTATCTGCTGTGTCGTGCTGCATTTATGGAGCAAAACGTTTCTTTGCTGCAATCAGCGCGCTTACTAAAATGTTCTCCTTGGGAAAGTTTCTGTCGCATCTCGCTTCCACTTGTTCGCCCCTCCATTGCCGTCGGCCTGTCGTTGGTTGCAATGGAAACCATTGGTGATTTCGGTACGGTGAGCTATTTTGCCGTCAATACTCTGACCACGGCGGTTTATGATACCTGGCTCGGTTACTCAAGCTTGACTGCGGCCGCGAAGATTTCGGCCATTATGTTGGTGTTTGTGATTCTCCTGCTTAGCGCAGAGCGCTACAGTCGTCGTAAACAAAAACTATTCCAGAACCAGTTCAGTAGCCGAGAAGACTTTCGCTACGAGTTATCAGGTTGGAAGAAGTGGCTGGCGTTGACTTGGTGTTGGGGGTTAGTCGCAATTGCCTTCTTGCTCCCACTGTTGCAACTGGTGATTTACGCTTACAAGTATTTTGTACAGAGCTGGACTCCGGAATTCCGAGAGTATGCGCTGAATAGCCTCTACGTTTCTCTATCGGCCGCCGTCATTGGAGTCATTGTCGCCATCATCGTGAATTTTTATAATCGCTTAGCAGCTAACCGTCAGGGGCTGGCGTTTATGCGCTTGTCTTCGATGGGGTATGCGGTACCAGGTACTGTTCTGGCGATTGGGGTCATGGTTCCCGTTTTGTTTATGGACCATTTGGTCAATGACATTGCTAAGTTTATGCAGTGGGGTAGGCCGGGGTTAATTTTTTCTGGCTCAATGTTTGCGCTTATTTTTGCATTGGTCGTCCGATTCTCTGCAGTCGCAATCGGCAGTATTGAAAGCAGCTTAAACAAAGTCTCACCTTCTCTAGATATGGCTTCTCGCACTATGGGGTGTAATTCCAATCAAATGTTGTGGCGAGTGCATTTCCCGCTGATTCGTCGTGGAGCTTTGATTGCTGGCTTGTTGGTTTTCATTGAATCAATGAAAGAGCTGAATGCAGCGCTGCTGCTTAGGCCCTTTAACTTCGAAACACTGGCAACCTATGTCTACAACTTTGCCTCTGACGAACAACTTGAGTTAGCCGCTTTACCAGCAGTGCTACTGGTATTAGTCGGATTGATTCCCTTAGTTATGGTTAACCGTTCACTGGAGCATACACACTGATGAGCTGTGCATTATCAATCAATAAGTTAACTTGTAAGTACGATGAACAGACAACCGTATTGGAATCTCTATCACTAGAGGTGGAACACGGTGAGATTGTTTGCTTACTGGGCGCGAGTGGCTGCGGGAAGACCACTTTACTTAAAGCGATTGCGGGCTTAATACCGCTCAGTTCTGGCTCAATGAGTTTGAACTGTATGACAATTGATGACGGTAAACACTGGCTGCCGCCTGAGCAGCGTAATATTGGTATGATTTTTCAGGATTACGCTCTTTTTCCGCACTTAACCGTTGAGGAAAATGTGGCTTTTGGTCTGAAGACGTTGGCTAATGGTGACAGAAAAGCCAAAGTGGCAGAAATGCTTGATCTGGTTCACCTGACAGGGTTCGAAGAGCGCTATCCACATCAGTTGTCCGGTGGACAGCAGCAGCGTGTTGCTATTGCTCGTTCATTGGCATACAAGCCTGACTTATTGTTGTTAGATGAACCTTTCTCTAACATTGATACTCAGGTTCGCCATGAGTTGATTGCAGAAATCCGTAAGATCTTCAAAAAGCATGGCGTCACGGCGATATTTGTTACTCACAGTCGGGAAGAGGCGTTTGCCTTCGCTGATAAGATGGCGGTGATGAACCACGGCGTGATTGAACAGTATGGTACGGCGAGTGATCTTTACTATCAGCCTTCGAGCAAATTTGTTGCGGATTTCTTAGGAGGCGGCAGCTACTTGATCGCGAAGCGTGTGTCTGAGTCTGAGTTTGAAACTGAGTTAGGGGTGGTTGAGGCGCAAGCTCAGCAAGAAATTCAGTTGCAAGCGGAATGTGAGCTGTTGCTGCGTCCACAGCATGTTCAGATCAGTGCGACTGAGGAGAGCAGTGTGACGGTCTTGGAGCAACAGTTTATGGGGGACCATTGCCGTTATGTGATTGATGCCAGCGGTAGCCGATTGTTGGCCAGCTCAGCGGAGCCACTGTCGATAGGTCAACCTGTCTCGGTTAAAGTTGAAACGCAAGGCGTATTGGCTTTTTAAACAACAAAACACCCAGCAAATCGCTGGGTGTTTTGATCTCTAGGCTAGCTACAGTTGTAAGAATGATTTGAACTGTTCAACTATGCCTTCTGCGGTCTCCTTGTCCGCCATCTCTGCAAAGATACGCAGAAGAGGCTCGGTACCAGAGAATCGGGCAATGACCCAGCCGCCATTTTTGAAATAGACTTTAGCGCCATCTTCGTAGCTCACGCGTTCAATTTCAAACTCAAACTGTGGTAGTTGCTTCTCGACATATATCATGTGATGCAGTGCCTGCTTTTGCCCGGCTTTAAAGCTACAGTCTCCTTCTGCCGTATAGGCATAGCCGTATTTGGTATAAATTTCATCAAGAAGCTCAGAAAGCTTTTTGCCTGTTACTGAAATCATTTCAACCAATAGACTGGAGGCGAATACGCCATCTTTACCTTTGATATGGCCACGAATCGTCAAACCGCCCGAGCTTTCGCCACCAATCAGCGAGTCATTGGCTTCCATTTGTGAGCTGATGTGCTTAAAGCCGACGGGTACTTCAAAGCTCTTCTCACCATGGTCTGCTGCTATTTTGTCTAGAATATGAGTGGTCGCGATGTTACGAACTACGGAACCGGACCAGCCTTTGTACTCAAGCAAGTAGTAGTAAAGCAGGATCAGCACTTCATTAGGGTGAACAAAGTGACCTTTTTCGTCGATGATGCCGAGACGATCAGCATCGCCATCGGTGCCAATACCAATGTCGTAACCTTGCTCTGCAACAAGATGTTTTAGACGATACAATGTGGCAGCATTGGGAGACGGCATCAAGCCACCAAAATCAGGGTTTTTGCCATCGTTAATCACATCGACGTCACAGCGACCATTGATCAACACCGTTTGCAGCGCGTTTTTAGCCACCCCAAACATAGGATCAATCAGTACACGTAAATTGGCTTTTTTGATCGCTTCTATGTCGATAAAGTCGATGATCGAGTCGACGAATTCGTTCATTGGGTTAATGATGGTAATCAGTTTATCTTCAACCGCCTGATCAAACTCCACGCTTTGCACTCTATCGCCAGTTAAAGCTGCAATTTGAGTTTCGATCTTTTCTGTGATTATCTCATCCGCATCACGGCCCCCTTCAATAAAGACTTTAATGCCGTTGTAATCTGCTGGGTTGTGGGAGGCAGTAATGCATGCCGAGTAGGCACAGCCCATCGCTTTGGCTTTAAACATCACAATTGGAGTCGGAACAAATTTGTCGATGAAGCTAACGGGAATATTGTTAGCGGCAAGCACCTCGGCGAACCAGCGAGCCGCTTTGTCTGATAAAAAACGACGGTCGTAACCAATAATGAATCCTTTGTCGGCGACTTTCTCGTGGTTGATGATGTTTGCCAGCGCTTGGGCAACCAAGCGAACATTATCTTTGGTAAACTCTTCACCGATAAATGCACGCCAGCCACCAGTACCAAACTTAATCATTGCTTTAATCCTTTATTCAACAAAAGAGCCTCAGTGAGAGGCTCATTGGGTGGTTAACCAAGTACAACGATGACATCGTTAACGCTGCCTTTTGGTTGTACGGGTATCGTGGCGCCAGACACTTTTTCTCCATTGACTAGGATCGATTTGACCCCTTTGCTCACTGAGTCTGGGTTCTCCACTCTGATGTTGTACGTTGCCTCTAACCATTGACGAATCACTTCGAAGCCCGGCCAGTTGGTTGGGATACATGGATCGACCGTCAGTCCGTCAAAACCTGTACGTACGCCAAGAATAAAGTTGGTGACTGCGAAGTAAGCCCAACCCGATGTGCCCGTTAGCCATGGGTGATTCGCACGCCCGTGATCTTGGTGGTCGCGCCCCATGATGAACTGCACGTAAGAGTAAGGTTCTGCAATCCGTTTTTCGATGATGTCATTTTGGTTGTATGGGTTTAGTGCATCGTAAAATTTCATTGCACGGTCACCACGACCTAATTTTGCTTCTGCAACCCAAGCCCATGGGTTTGGGTGTGAGAAGATAGCGCCGTTTTCTTTCACGCCTTGATAAACGCGAGTCACGAAGCCGATGTCATCGTTAGGCGTGGCGAAAGACGGCGAGTTGAGGTGTAAGCCGTATTCAGAGAACAGGTTCTCATCTACGGCATCCATTGCTTTCTCGCCGCGTTCTTGAGATACCGCGCCAGAGAGTACAGCTAAAGTATTTGACTCTAGGTGGACACGACCTTCTGCTTGTTGAGCTGTACCGATTTTGTCACCGCTCTTGGTTAGGCCGCGGATGTACCAACCGCCTTCATCATCCCAAAGGTGAGCTTCACATGCTTCGCGGACATTTGCTGCCATCTCGGTGTATTTCTCAACGTCAGAGTCTTTACCTAGATATTTCGCTAGGTCGATGAACTCTTGTAGCGCCCAGAAATGGAGGAACGACACCATTGAAGATTCGCCACCGCCTAGGTTTAGACAGTCGTTCCAGTCTGCGCGTAGACCTTTACAAATACCGGTTTGACCTACGTACTCAGCTGAGAAGTCTAATGCTGCTTTCATGTGGTCATAAACGCTGGCATCGCCACCATCTGCATAAGGGATCACCTCGTCGAAGAAGCTGTGCTCGCCGGTTTCCATCACGTACTTACAGATGGTTGGCACTAACCATAGGTGGTCATCCGAACACGTGTCTTCAATGCCGTGGATTTTGTCTTCGTCGGATGGGGTAGGAACAACCGTTGGCGACTTAGACGGTTTCACATCTGCTTTCTCTGGATCGAACCAGTCTGGATCGAATAGGTGCAGACCATAACCCGCTTTCACCTGACCGCGAAGTAGATCAACGATACGCTTGCGTGTCATTGCTGGGTTGGCATGAGGGACTGAAATCGCGTCCTGTGCGGTATCGCGGTAACCAAGGCCAGTACGACCACCCACTTCGATAAAGGATGCAAAACGAGACCACACGACACAGGTTTCTGCTTGGTATAGTGTCCAAGCGTTGATCATGGTGTCTAGACCTTCGTTTGGTGATTTCACTTGGAACTTGCCACAACGCTCATCCCAGTGGGCTTTGATACCAGCGAAGGCGTTATCGACTTCTGCTAGGTCTTGGTATTTAGCACGTAGGCGCTCACCATTGCCTTTGCCGATACCTAGAATGTAAGCAAAGCGAACTTCTTCACCTGGTTGGATGGTAAATTGCTTGTGCAGAGAACCGCAGTGGTTGTAACAAGTCTGAGCCGTGTTGGAGCATTGGCCCTTTTCCACGGCGATTGGGTTGGCTTCGTCGCGGTAAAGACCTAGGAAGCTGTCACGCTGACCGTCGTAAGAATCTGGAGAAAACGTCGAAGCAAGGTAGTAGAAACCTTCGAAATCGTTGGTGTTGTAGTACAGGTCGTATTCAATTACACCTTCATTGTAAGTCGTACCTGCGGAGTACAGAGACATCTGATGGTTTTGGTTGTCAGATTGGATATGGCTGAATGAGAATTCAACAAAAGAGAACGCGCTGATGGTACGTGGTTTTTCAGAGGTGTTCTTGAGCACCACATCCCAAATTTCAACGTCTTCGCCTTTAGGGACGAAGAGTGTTTTCGTCGCGGAAATGCCGCTGTATTCACACTTGAACTTAGAGTATGACAAGCCATGACGGACTTCGTAGTTTGCTTCATCTAGGCTTTTGGCCACTGGTTGCCAAGAGATTGACCAATAATCACCTGTTTCATCATCACGCAGATAAACGTAATGTCCTGGGCGATCGAAGGTCGCATTCGGGCGGAATTTAGTAACACGGTTGTATTCTGGCGAGTTGTAGAACGAATAGCCCCCCGCATTGTGCGAGATAACCGTACAGAACTTCTCAGTGCCTAGGTAGTTTGTCCATGGCGCAGGTACGTCAGGGCGAGTGATGACGTATTCACGATTCTCGTTATCGAAATAGCCGTATTTCATGTTTTATTCCTTTTCCTACAGCCACTGAAACGGTGGCTTAATGTATTTGCTAGAGAAAACTGCTAAGGGCTATGGCCGCCAGCAAAAGTTATTTCCAAGGGTTGCGATAATTGATGCCTTGTTTATCGAGTAAAGATAAGTGGCCTTTCAACCTTGCTTGATAGTCGTACCAGTCGCGATGTTGTTTCATTGTCCAGCAAGCTTCTGCTATGGCTGTCAGGCGAGGGAACACCATGTAGTCCAGCCGTTGCTGGTGGGAGACAAGTTCACACCATAGCGCGCACTGAATGCCGAGAATACGTTTACGGATAGGGTCTTCTTGTGGAATGTCAGCCAGAGGTTCATAGCGATACGCGCTTTCGAGAGGAATGACATTCGCCCAGTCGACGCCAGGTTCTTCAGGGGAATAATCCTGTGCCATATCTAGATAGGTCGATTGGGCTGGTTGTAGGACAACATCGAAACCTTGTTTGGCACACTTGAGGGCTGCCTCTTCACTCAACCAAGAATAAATTACGGTATCTTTGCTGACCTTATCTCCGTGCTGAGCTTCTTCCCAGCCGACCATACGCTTGCCCAAAGAGCGTAATTTTTGCTCGGCATATCGCAGCAGGTGCCCCTGAAGTTCTTTAGTATTCTGGTATCCTTCAGATTCCATTAATGCTTGGCAATTCGCGCTCTGGAGCCAAACGCCATCAGGCACTTCATCGGCGCCAATATGCACCCAAGGGGCTGGAAACAGACTGGAGACTTCTTCAAGCACTTTATCGAGAAACTCGTAAGTACCTGGTATTGCAGGAGAGAGAACATTATCGGTGTAATGCTGAATACTGCGATATTCCGATTTGTCGCTCGGATCGAGCAGTAATTCTGGAAGGGCTTTAATCGCTGCTCGGCAGTGACCCGGAATATCAATTTCAGGAATGACGGTAATACCTCGCTCTTGAGCATAAGCAATCACTTCTCTTACCTGATGCTGAGAATAATACCCGCCATATACTGGCGAAAGATGACTAAATTGCGGCTTGAGTGCCGAGTCTCTTCCCCGAAATGCCCCTACTTGCGTGAGCTGAGGAAAAGCGTTGATCTCCAACCTCCAGCCTTCATCATCGGTTAAATGCCAGTGAAAAGTATTGAACTTGTAGTGAGCGAGTTGGTTAATTAACCGTTTGATATCGTCGATTGAATGGAAATGGCGAGCGCAGTCGAGCATCATGCCTCGGTATTTAAAGCGAGGCTTATCCACTACTTTGACATAAGGTACTGATAATTGGTCGTTATCTTGTTTTATGAATTGCATTAACGTGGCACTGGCATGTACGAAACCTGCAGCCGATGCCGATTCAATCCTGACACCTGTAGCGGATACGATCAGCTGATACTGACTTTCATCCAAGGTTGGATTATTGCGAAACAGGATTTCGCTTTGACCAATGGCCTTGGCCTGATAGCCAAATAGAGTAGTTAGTTCTGTCTCTAGCCAAGTCGCTGCTTTTTCGGCTTGCGCAGTTTGCAGGGTAATCTGGCTGGAGGCCGATAAATGAAAGGTTCCACCCTGATAACTGATCTGGTTGGGTGCCGGGATCAGTGAGTGCTCCGCAGCAGGTATCGGGTCAAGTTGGGTGCGCTCTTGATAGGGGGAGGCGATAGCAATAGGCGTCAACGTCACTGCTAACTCATTAGCACCATTGTCACTGACAATCAAAGCATCTTTGAGGCCGTCAGTGTAAAAGCGCAATGGCGCTGTATTGATGCTAAATTCGCAGTAATAATGCTGATTTGCGTCGAGTGTGTAGCTATCCGGAGTAACAACGCAAAAGCTGCCTGTTTGTGTGATCGAACCGTGACTAAAGCTATCAGGAAGGATGTAGCGGTCAATGATGAACTGCAAATGCCAATTGTTTAGTGCTTGATCCGACAGATTGTGCAGCGTCAGACCAAAACGACAGTATTGCTTATGCTCAGACAGAACGGTGAGGTCAATTCGATAACTCATAGTATCCCCTTTAATACAGGTTATGCTCTGGTTTGCCAGCAAACATTAATGCCCCTTCAATGGCATCGAACTGGGGTTCAACAATCCACTGTTGAACAGGAGGCGAAAGCCAGTCATGCATACGCTCTGCTATGCTGCCCATTAGGCAGATTCGGTTGGCACCCTTCTTGTGTAAGGCGAGAATGAACATTTCAATGTCGGCTGCAGTTTGTTTAAGCAACGAGATAGCTAATGAATCGGCTTGGGCCGCATGGCGAAAAATCATTGGCGAAAACTGGCCATAGTCACGGGGTAAGGCGTTTTTCGACCAACTCACAATTTGGTCGACATCGTTGGAGAAGTGGGTCATCACTTCTTGGCACAAAGGCGTTTTTTCACCAATACCATCTTCAGCAAGAAGCACTTTTTGAATTAATGTCAGCCCCATCATGGCGCCACCGCCTTGATCGGAAATAGGAAACTCTCGCCCCCCTACAACATGCTGCTCATCACCGGACAAATAAATGCCACAAGATCCTGTCCCAGCAATCATAATCGCTCCACTGTCACCATTGTGAGCGCCTAAGCATGCCCCATAAGCATCAGTGTTGAATACGATAGAAGCGAAAGGGTGGGATTGAGCCATAAACTCATGCCAAACCGACCTTTGTTCTGCCCCTGCCAAGGCTAACCCTAAATGCATGTGTTTTAGCTGGGATGAGTCGAGTTCGGCTTTTTGCGCAGCGATTGTGACTGCGTCAATAATAGAATGAAGTGCCACATCGACCCCTAAAAGAATATTGGCGCTGCCACTTTTACCTTCTCCAAGTTGCTTACCGTGTTGATCTCTGATGCGTGCTCGGCAAGATGTGCCTCCGCCATCAATTCCGACAAAATACTCAGTCATGTTAGTGCTCCTCTATGCGACTGAAATGAGCTTGCTGAGCCATGATGGCAAGTAAATACCATGCACTATGAGGAATCCATTGCTCGCCCCAGCGCCAGTTTTGTAGCATGTCGTCTTTTTGTCCGGTTGGGTTAAATGCAATATCGTCTGAATCGTCGAAGCCTGCCGTTATGCCGTTACAAATCCCTCCTTTGGCATTAAAAAATCCAAGGTGTGGTAAATAGTCGGGATTGTTGCGTCCGTGCCCATCTAACATGCACATGTCATACGGGTTAAGGCCGAGAATCCAATTGAGAGCATTTTGGGCAAACTGGTTGAGCTTGTTTTTTTGCTCAGCGTCGCATAGATGCCGATGAGCGAGGTACACCATTGCAGACAATGATGCTAAACGGGCATTTTCTCCCTGCCACCAATAGCCACTCTCATTATCCTGAGCGATGAAGAAAGCGTCCTGTTTTACTTGATTGACGCCTTTTACATACTGACGTGGATAACCAAAAGGGTTGGCGACTTTAGTGGAAACCGTCAGTTCAAATTGACAGGCATACGTGATGGTATCGACTGTTGATTGGCGTCGTTGTGAGTCATCTTCGATCTCTAAATACAGGCATAGAGCAATGACAGGTAAGCCAGCTTCCGCCGCATGATAATAAGGACGTGAGCCGTCCTTATTCGCTGACCAGAAATTCTGGATAAGTGCATCTGACTGCTGTCGCTGCGTTAAACGTGCCGCCCAGTATCGGCTTTCTTCAAGATAGAAATGCTTTTGCGTTGTTTTGTAAAGTTCAGCGCAGGCCATCAGTGCGCAATACTCATC
This sequence comes from Vibrio sp. T11.5, assembly GCF_027587155.1. Taxonomy (NCBI): domain Bacteria; kingdom Pseudomonadati; phylum Pseudomonadota; class Gammaproteobacteria; order Vibrionales; family Vibrionaceae; genus Vibrio; species Vibrio sp. T11.5. The sequence goes on along the minus strand of NZ_JAPPTP010000002.1, from coordinate 192,995 downwards.
AATAATGTTTTCTTCGCCATCATTGAGGTAATGACAATTGAGCTCTTTCAGATGGTGGTAACCGGACTCAGCAGCATTCAGGTATTGCTGAATGGTAAATTCGCCATGGGTATCCAAACGTGCTGCTGCCGCTAATGCTGCGATGGCGATGCCACCACCTTGACGAAAGCCGGCCTGAAAGTCATCTGATTTGTGGCCGTCTTGCGTTGCGTAAGAGCATATTTCACGCTGCTCTGGGTCTTTCGACCAACTATCAAATACTGTGGTATAGAAATATCCCGATTCGTGCTGCATCCGGACTAGAAAATCGGCACCGTATAAGGCCTCTTCTTTGAGGCGCAATTGCGTAAATGCTGCAAGATTTGAGCTGGTCTCACATAACTCAAGACCTTTGAGTATATTCCACACCACCATTGGAATTTGTTGTGGGTTCAAGTAGTTGGCATAAGAGAGATGACTTAAATATTTGCTGACATCACCCGAGGCATCGTACCAGCCTCCACGAACGTCGACAGTTTGACTGCTGTTTAGTAGCGGTATGTTTTGATCCTGATGATCGTAGATGCCGCTGCTGCGTTGGGATTTAAAATAGTGCACTACGTCAGACAGTGTGGAGGTGAAGAGCAGATCTTGTGCGATCGAAAAAATAGAAGACTGGCAACTATTGTACTTAAGGTAATAGAGCCCTAGTGTTTCCACGCTGGAAAAATCAATGCGAAAAAAATACCCCTGGTGCCAATTTGCCACTCGAGTCCCAATCTCAACATCCAGTGATGCAACAGTCTGATGGCTATCTGCACAGACCAAAAGGGCAGTGAAAGATGGTAGGTTGGGTCCATCTGCCATCAGAATAGCCTGTTTTGGTCCCAGGGATTCATAACCAATATGGTTCGTAAGTAGCAGCATTAAAATCTCCGAGCAAATCTGATGAGCCAAGTTTTATAGGCTGGCTTCAACATGGTGTTAGCTTTGATACAAGTAACAACGCACAAAGTGGTTGTCTGACAGTTGAGTGACTTCTGGCAATTGTTCACGGCATTGATTGGTTGCATGCTGGCAACGTCCAGCAAACGGGCAGCCTAGGGAGTTAGGTGTCCAAAGAGGGATCTCTCCTTTCTTGCCTTTAAGTTGTTCATGGATCGACTTGCTTGGATCCGGCACAGCGGAAACCAGTAATTGAGTGTATGGATGTTGGGGAGTGTGAATGATCTGTTCTGTATCTCCCCATTCGACCATGTGACCGACGTACATTACGGCAAGATCTTCTGCGATGTAGCGCGCGGTTGCGATGTCATGAGTGATGTAGAGAAGTGACATCTGTTTTTCAAACTTCATCTCTTCCATCAAGTTAAGGACGCCCGCGCGAATCGAGACATCCAACATGGATGTTGGTTCATCTGCGAGTACTACCTCAGCGCCAACAGCAATATTACGCGCTAGGTTGACTCTTTGGCGTTGACCGCCGGAAAGTTGGTGCGGGAATTTTTGCGCGGTTTCCTTAGGCGGAATGAGTCCTACTTGCTCAAGCAAGTCGTAAACACGTTCTTCCAATTCCTTCTTATTCCCCGGTTTGACCTTTTTATGGATCAGCAATGGACGGGCAATATGATGGAAAATATTATGGGTTGGGTTTAGAGATCCAAAGGGGTCTTGCCAGACCATTTGCACGCCTTCGCGATAGGCCATTAGATCAGAACGAGAGCCAATGCTCTGGATATCACGCCCCTTATATTCAATGGTGCCGCTGGTTGGGGCATACATCTTTGCGATCATCTTGGCAGTGGTCGACTTGCCTGAGCCTGACTCGCCAACCACTGACAAGCCGCGACTTTTGTACATTTTAAACGATACGTCGTTTATCGCACGCATCATGGGTTGCTGCAGCGCATTACTGTTAATAGGAAAGTCTTTAACGAGATTTTTCCCTTCCACTAGTAGTTCACCAAATTCTTTGCTCATTATTGTCTCCAGTAATCGTTATGTTTTTGTCTTCCAGCGCTAGAGTTTGGCTTGGGCTATTGGCTCACCATATAGGTGGCAGTTTGAGAAACGACTTGGTTCTATTTGTTTCAGTTGAGTTGGTATCTTGGTGCAGGCTTCGTGGACACGATCGCATCGTGCTTGGAATCGACAACCTTGTGGAATTTCCAGCAGGTTGAGTGGGTTGCCAGGGATACCAGTCAACTTAGTTTTTGGACCAGTGAGTGGAGGGAAAGAGCTTCCCAGCCCTTTGGTGTACGGGTGGTAAGGGCTTTCTAAAATTTGCTTTGATGGCGCGACTTCGATCAATTCACCGGAGTACATAATGCCGATGCGATCTGAGAATTCGACCATCAGCGAGAGATCGTGGGTAATGAACAAGATAGAGAAACCAAATTCTTCTTTCAGAGCGTAGATCTTCTGAAGAATCTCGCGTTGGACCACAACATCCAAAGCAGTGGTCGGCTCATCCATAATGATCATTTTAGGATTGAGTGCGAGGGCAATGGCGATTACCAAACGCTGGCGCATTCCACCAGAAAACTGGTGAGGGTAGTCAGTCAAACGGCTTGGATGAATGTCTACAATTTCTAGTAACCCTTCTGCGCGTTTACGCGCTTGCTCACGCGTCATGTTGGTATGACGCATAATCACATCGCAAAACTGTTCTTCCATGGTTAGAACGGGGTTCAGCGCATTCATCGCACTCTGAAATACCATTGACATTTCGCTCCAGCGGAAGGCTTGCATTCTTTCATCGCTGTAGTTGAGGATGTTTTCGCCATTGAAGATGACTTGGCCCCCGGTAATAAATGCAGGCGGTTTGTGCAGTCGCATTAACGAGAACGCGACCGTTGATTTTCCGCAGCCTGATTCGCCCGCTAAGCCAAAGACTTCACCTGGAGCGATATCAAAGCTGACATTGTTGCAGGCTCGCACGTCGCCCGCTGCTGTAATGTAATCAACACATAAGTTACGGATAGAAATGAGTGGGGCTGTCATAATTATTTATCTCCGCTCCAAAGTGCATTTTGTGGTGCCAGTTCTGGCTCACGTTCTTTTTTGTCTTGCTGGGCTAGTTTTTTCCAACGTTTCATCCCTTTGTGCGAGCGCAGCTGCGGGTTAGCAATTTCGTCTACAGCGAAGTTAAGCAATGCCAATCCAGTCACAAGTAAGATAAGGGCCGCACAAGGTGCAAACAGTTCCCACCAAGCGCCAATAAGCATTGAGGATGAAGTTTGAACGTTGTACAGCATGATGCCCCAGCTAACAGTATTAGGGTCACCTAAGCCAAGGAAGGAAATGGTCGCTTCCATCATGATGGCGTACATCACTGAACCAATGAAACTTGCGCCAACAATAGGGATTAAGTTCGGCAGGATCTCGACAAAGATGATGCGCCAAGATGATTCGCCGAGTACTTCTGCGGCTTTAACGAACTCTTTCTCACGCAGAGCTAAAGTTTGTGAGCGAATGACCCTAGCGCCCCAAGCCCAAGCAGTTAGGCCAATGATCACGGCGATGGTTAATGGTCCGGCCTCGCCAATAAACGCGGCCAATACGAAGAGTAGAGGGTACTGTGGAATAACCAACATGATGTTCATTGCTGCGGTTAAAACGTCATCGATGCGACCACCGAAATAACCTGCTGAAATGCCGATCACAGTGGCTAGAAAGCACACAGTAATACCAGCACCAAAACCGACGGCAAGTGATACTCGAGCACCGTGGACAAACTGCGACCAGACATCACGTCCCATGCGGGTGGTCCCCAGTGTGTGATCGGCTTTTTTCGACATCAACAGCGTTCGGCGGTCTGTCGCTAGGTTTTCTGCCACCCAGCCGTCTGGGTTGGCTTGCGCTGATTTCACGATGAAAGCTGGGTACTCGTGTGGGTTACCTGTACGTTTGTCCGGTGCGTGTTTACTGAGCAGAGGTGCTGCAAGTGCAATAAACAAGAAGATGCCGATGATGATGCTGCCAATCAAAGCGATTGGGTTACCTATGATGAGTTTGATGAATCCCTTCATGATTATTTGCCTCCCTTACGTAGGCGAGGGTCAAGAACGACATAAAGCATGTCAGCCAATAAGTTAAAGAACAGCATGAATAGCGTCATGATCAGTAGCTGGCCCTGAAGAACTTGATAGTCACGAGCTTTAATCGCATTGAAAAGTACTGAACCTAAACCTGGGTAGTTGAAGATGATTTCAATGATCAACTGACCACCAATCGCCATACCTAGCGCCATGGATAAGGCGGTTACACTAGGTAACAAAGCATTTCGTGCTGCGTAATTGAAGACCACACGGTTCTCACTCAAGCCTTTGCCTTTAGCCATTGTGATGTAGTCTTCTGCTAGCAGGTTAATCATGTTATTACGCATATTGACAAGGAAACCGCCGATTTGGACCACAGACGCACAGAAAAGAGGAAGGACAGCATGATAAGCCACATCTTTAATGAATGCCCAGCTCGTCCAATCTGGAGATGTACCAGCGGTATACGCATAGCCAGTCGGGAACCACTTCAAGCCAATCGCGAAAATGAACATTGCAATCATAGCAATGACGACTTGTGGTACGGCTTGAATGATTAGCATGCCCGGTGTAATGAATGCGTCGTACTTGCTACCGCGCTTCCAAGCCGCGTAGATGCCCAGAATAGAACCGATAGAAAAAGACAGAATGACCGCTGTGCCCGCCAAAAATAGTGACCAGCCAAATGCGCTACCTAGCAAGTCATTAACGGCGAGTGGGTAAAACTGGATGGAAGTCCCCAGTTCCCAACTGAGTATGTTTTTCATGTAGGCGACGTACTGGACAAAGAGCCCACCATCAACAAAACCCAGCAGTTCTTTCATTGCGGCAATGCGCTCAGGCGTCACTTGGACAGATGCGTTAGCAAACATCATGGTGACCGGATCGCCCGGCATTGCCCGTGGAATAATAAAATTAAGTGTCGCGGCTACTAAAAGTGCGACAAAGTAAAATGACAAACGTCTTAAAAAATAACCCATAACTTACACCTTACTCGCCCAGATTTTCCCTGTTTCTGGTTTCAGGTCGCTCCTAGCGAAAGTCAAAATTGAGAGCGAACAATCCCCTGACGACTGGCGCCATACTTTAATTGGTTAAAGTTTTTGGGGAAAAGGCGGCGCACGGAATGTGCGCCACGCAGATGAACGCTTACTGAACTGGTTTTAGGTCCAGAACGTGAAGTAGACGCTCAGGAATACCAGCCCAAATGTTTGGACGGCCCTTGGGATTGTCTTTATTCCACCAACCAGTGAAGCGAGTTGTGTTGTATTGATACATGTAAGCACCAGACATGACAGGTACAGTTACTTGATCTGCGGCAATGATTTGCTGGATGCCGTGAGCAATTTCTAGCTGCTCGTTTTTATCAGCTGTTTTGTAGAAGCTGTTAAGTAGGCCATCTAGCTGGTCATTTTTGTAGAAGTGCATGGCAAAGCGAGGCATGCCATCACCAGATTGCAACGCTGAGTTGTAAGCACTGTTCCAGTAAGTGTAGGGATCTGCACCATGGAAGTAGTTGGTGTACGAGACATCGTAGCTACCTTCCAGCATGGCTTGGTTATACACAGAGAAATCCGGTGTACGAGCTTTGGCTTTGATGCCCACTTCAGCGAGCTGTTCTACCGCTAGCTGAACAGTATTGTTGAAGTCTGTCCAACCGTTTGGTGATTGAATCAAGAGCTCAAATGATTTACCTGACGGCGTGTCTACAAAGCCATCTTTGTTGACATCTTTAAAGCCTGCTTTGTCTAGCAGTGCTTTTGCCCCCCTAACATTGTAAGTGTTGTACGCTTTGTACTTATTGTGAACATTTTCGTCAGACCAAGCTTCAAATGCATAACCAAGGCCTGAAGCAAAGTCGTTAACTGTACCGCCACCGTAGTAAGCAATATCAATGATGGTTTGACGATCCAGTGCCATAGAGAACGCGCGACGGAAATCAACATTGCTCAAGGCTTCATGCTTAGCTGCATCTGGGTTATTGAAGTTGATGACGAATGCCTGAGTACCCGCTGGTGGATACCAGTATTGGTGGCTAGGGCTTGACGCTGCATACGTGCGGTCAATATCTGGAATAAAAGACGACGTCCAATCCATTTCGCCGTTAACCACTTTTCCAAGGAACTGATCATTGTTGGCGATTTGAGGTACCCGAAGACAATCCACTTCCAAGTTGTCTGCATCCCAGTAATTCGGGTTACGACACTGAATGTAGAGTTGCGCAGTAAAGGTATCGATTTCAGTGAACGGGCCTGAACCTACCGGGTTTTCGTTCGTGAAGGTCGCTGGGTTTTTAACATCCTTCCAAATATGCTCAGGAACAACTGGCACCTTAGCAATTTCGTAAGGAACATTAGAGTTCGCCTCAGTTAGGCGGAATTTGACTTGGTAGTCATTCAGTTTTTCAACACCAGCCACCCAAGAGTTGATACCACTTTGGTCCAGCTCTGGCTTCTCTTTTACTAGGTTAAAAGAGTAAACAACGTCGTTTGCATCAAAGGTTTCGCCATCTGACCATTTCACGCCTTTACGAATATCGAAAGTAACGCTCATTAGGTCATCAGACATTTTGAAGCTTTCAGCCAAACGGAATACAGGAGTGTTACCATGCATTTCGTTAAACACAACAAGAGGCTCGTATAAGAAGTCTGTTGTTGTGTGAAGGTTAGTGGCTCCTAAATACGGGTTAAAATTGCGTACAAAAGTGGTGAATTCTTTAGGGTGTACTGTTAGTTCACTGCGTTCAGCGGCGGTAGCGACAGAAGTAAATCCTGTTGTCGCTACTGCAATAATTGCTGTTGCTAGCGTTGTTCTTTTAATATTGGCAAGCATAGCTGTTCCTTACTATTTGCTTTCATTTCACTGTATGGAATCGAATGTCGTCAATGGATAGACGCTCCCTAAAACCTACCTCAATCGTATCCCTAATATGCGGAGGAGCATAAGGGGATTGAGTGGCCTGTAGGCCTTAGGCAAGTTAAGAAAACACCTTTACGTTAAATTTGGCAATTGCCCATCTCGTTAAAAACGTTAAAAAACATACGAAAGACGTTAATTTCGTTAATCCACTCTTTTTCTGCTCAAATATTGACTCGTTTTTTGATTGGAGTTGGATCGCATTATTGAAGATGATTAAGGTTGTAAGTGAGTGGTTACTTTCGTTTTGTGTCTTTTTTTTCTTTGGTTTTCTCCTGTTTTTGAGTATGTGAGACCATTGTCACTAAAGAGTTTTAGGGTTAATTTATAACGGAAAATTAATTCTGCCGTCTTGTTGTGATTATGTTCGCAAACTGAGTTATTTTCTTCAATGAGTTGCTAAATAACGGCCACTTTGGTTTAGTTAGGGCCAAATAGCATCGGATTTTTCCGCTTAAATTTAAGTTGTTTTATTTTGTGTAAAAACTTTTGATATCCAACTCATTTGATGAATTTGTCTTTGAGAGAGGTTAGACAAAACAAAGCCCGCTGGGCGGGCTTTTTAGTTGAGGCATCTAGTTGGTAAGAAGGTGTTGAAGCTTGTCTCGCAAGTGTTCAATATGAGTGCGTTCTGGACTCATTTCCTGACAATGTTCCAAAATGTAGTCCAAGGAATTTAGAACCGTTCGCCAGCGTGGTGTTTTTGGTAAGGTTTCTATTCGAAGGTATTTATCCAAAGTACGGGTTTGCAGTGTGCTCCGGTCAAGGTATACACGCCACAAACCACTTTGTTCAGCGAATACAAACTTGCTTTGGCCGGTAACATTCTCCCAGTAGAGCAGAGCACTCGCCATTGAATCGACCAGCACTTCACGCATGGTATCTTGCTTAGATTGGTTTTCCGCAGTCACACGATCAGCCAAGCGTGTGAATTCTCCACCAAGTTCTTTCAATTCCTGAAGCTTCGCTTTATCACCTTCAAAAGCGTAGCTAGATAGTGCTTCGATGGCTGTTTCAAGGTTGGTGATTCGCGCAGCATTGACTCCGCCCCCAACATCGAAAATATACATGGATTTTAGTCCTGACCCTTCAGGAAGTTTTAATATATCTGCGGATAAGTGTTGACGAACATCTTCAACATAAATATCAATAACGCCACAGTAGTGCTGCTGATCTACCATGAGGAATTTCGGTGCAATTAATTCATCCGCGTTGGAACGCCTCAACTGTTCTGTGGAGCGCTTAAATAGACGCGAGGCGGCATCATTGGTAAAGCGTATTTTATTGTCGTCGCGAACACAGATAATAGCTTCCGGTGCGGACTCTAATTGTTCTAATAAGCGTCCTTGTGTCTCCAATAAACTGGCTTCAACCATGGCGCGTTGTTTCAGCTCATTTTGCAACTGCTGATTTTCAATTCTACGCACCTCAGCCTTGCTAGCGGTTAAATGCGCTGTAATCCTTGCAGCGAGCTCTTGTTTATTAAAAGGTTTTGATAGGTAGTCATTGGCGCCAGCTTCAAAACCTCGAACTCGATCATCGGGCTGATTCAAGGCGGTAAGCATAATGACAGGCAACTGAGCATGGTCGTAGTCTTTGCGCAATACTTCACATACCTGGTAACCGCTCATTCCTGGCATCATGATATCGAGTAGCATCAGTTCCGGTTTTTCATGATGAACGGATTCAATAGCTTCTTCACCGTTTTTAGCGGTGCGTACTCGGTAGCCTTCAAGGCGAAGGAAGCTATCTAAGACACGTAGGTTGACGGGCTCATCATCGACTACTAAGAGTAAGGGGCCGTCTGGGTTTTCTGGTAAGTTTGAGCCTTCGAATAATTCGAGGTCATTATTTTCTGGAGCAATGAAATGTACGCCTTCGATATGATTTGCTAAAGATATCTGCTCGCTTGAGGCGATGGGCAAAGTGAAACTAAATGTTGTACCAACCATAGGTTGGCTACTGACGTACAGCGTGCCTCGCATTAAATCGATTAACTGACGGCTTATGGACAGCCCTAAACCTGCACCTTGCCGATAGCGGCTGCTATCGCTACCTGCTTGAATAAGTGGTTCAAAGATGTGCTCGAGCTGATCAGCTGGAATTCCCTGACCTGTATCCACCACCTGTACTCTGATATTTTCGTCAACTTGGGTAGCGGAAATAACGATTTTACCTTCAGTGGTGTATTTGATGGCGTTACCAACGAGATTGTAAAGCACTTGCTCTAAGCGTTGAGGATCAGCGCTTACCCATAGTGGCTCGTTAGGAACCTGATTAATGATGCGAATGGGTTTATTACCTAATAAATGATTAGATAGTTCGAGTACCAAGCGCGTGGCACCAGAGATATCGACTGCTTGGGTGTCGATATCGAGATTTCCGTAGCGCATTTTGTGGTAGTCAAGTAGGTCGTCAACCAAGGTTGCGAGTCGCTGGCCGCTACTGATGATGATGTCAAGTTGGTACTTATGATTGGCGGTAATTGGCCCATTAGCACCGGAGATTAGTGCTTCTGCGATGCCTACCATGCCATGGAGTGGTGTGCGTAGTTCATGAGAAGTGGTGGCGAGGAACTCGTCTTTCAGTTTATTTGCGAGTTGCAGTTCATCATTTTGTTTTTGTATCAGTTTAAGATTACTTTCTAGCTCCTCGTTCTGCTGTTTTATCAACAGTATTTTGTCTCGAATAGAGCGTTGCATGCGTTCAAAACTGATAGCCAGTCGACCAATCTCGTCCTTCCGCTCGGTATTGATCATATTAGTATCGAGGTCACCTGCCGAGACTTTTTCTGCAGCCCAGGTTAGCTTCAACAAAGGAGCGGTTATAAAATTGGATAAATAATGAGACGCGGCAACTACCAGCACGATTGCACATAGCATGGCAAAAACAAACACAGTTTCGAGTTGGTGGACCCGTGCAAAAGCCTCTTTTTCGGGAACTTCTACCACAATCGCCCAGTCGATACCTTTAAACGAAATTGGGCTGTAAGCCGCAATAGTCGCTTCACCGACCATATTTGTGTATGTTCCGAAATCGGTTTTGCCCTCTAATGCTAAATCAACCACTGCGCGGCTCTTGTCGATATCTTTTTGCTCGTACGCCATCGTTCTTGATTGATGGTCAGTACCGACCAGCAAGGTTTTCATTGCTGAGGCATTGTTTGTATCGGCTATTAGCTTGGTGATGCCATTGTTTGGTAAGCGGAACATGGCATAGCTGTGAAGGTAGCCTTGTTGGACGATAGGAGCGCCGAGCCAAGCGACAGGTTTACCTCTATCCATCTTGAAATCGGAAACAATGACGGGCGTATAGTCTTCATTGGATTTACGCTTTTTGGTGACTTGAGTTTTCAACTTATGGAAAGTGCTGCCTAAGTTGGTCTCTCGAAAACGACCAGTCAGTAGATTCGTTCCGTAGTTATCGTTTTTGTAGATCGAATAGGTGACATTACCTTCTAAGTCGACGAGCAAAACATCGTCGAAGTCAGAGCGTTTAAGCAGCTCTAGATAGGCGCGATGGTAGCGTTTATGAAGCAATCGGTACCGTTCAGAGCCATTGTAAACATTGGATTGAGGAAGGATTGACGTTTTTATTTGATCTCCAGAGCCTGGAATGTAACGTTGCTGCGCATAATCACGCGCTTGCTCAATATCTAAACCTAAACTTCGAAAGGCATTGACCAATCCATAAAAGCGGCCGCCACTGGCATAAGCCAGTTCGGAGCGCACGAAGCCCATGATCTCCGATTCTTTGGCATACATGTAATCGACGACTTGCTGCTGTTTGCTGTCACGCACTGAGATTAGGTGAGAGGTACTTTGTTCTTGTAGATCTTTGGTGTGAGATTGTAAAAAGAAGAGCGCAATAATGGTGAGAGGCGTAATACTAAGCACCAGAAAAGCCAACATCAAAGTGTGTTGTAGGCGCTTAAATCTTTGTTTTCGATACAACTTGAACATGAGCTAACTAGACTTTCCGTTGTCAAAGCAAGCGATAAACTTGCCTAAGTAAAAACGTAACTTTCTTTGAATGACAAAATTAACGAGTTTTTTTACTTTGACAAGTAAGTCTAAATTAAAGCGTGGTGAGATGCGCAAATTTTGCGATATTGGAAGAAATGAGCCCGATAGAAAGGGAAGGTTCGGGCCTATTAATTACTTCTTTGCGTAGTATATAGCGAATTTGTTGGTCTTATTTAGCGTCTCACAATTACCAAACGCCTGTTGAATAATGGGTGGGTACTTGAGAAAACTATTGGCAACAATCAACAGTTGACCATTGGTATTCTGGTATTTTGGCGCATTAGCTAATAGGGTCTCCGTGGCACTGTAGCTGGTATCTAGACCAGAATGAAAAGGCGGGTTACTGATAATAAATTGATAATCTTGGCTGGTATCAGAGTAAATGTCTGAGGCAAACACTCGTCCTTGTAATCCATTGGCGTCAAGTGTCGCTTTACTCGATTCAACCGCTAGTGCACTGATGTCGCACATTTCGAGTTCAATCTCAGTATGGCGCATTGCTATCACTGAGCCAATCACTCCGGCACCACAACCAAAATCCAATACTTTTCCTGACAGCGCTGGCAGAGAATCTAACAGCAATTGGCTACCAATATCGAACTGACCGTGACTGAATACACCAGGTAAACTTTTGATCGTCAGTTCATGCCCTTGATAGCTAACCTGATACTGCTTAAACCAATCGTTTAGATTGAACTCAGCAGGCTGCTCAAGGCATTGTCCCCAGTAAAAAGAACAACGTCTTGCCGAATCGAATTTATTGATTGGTCCATAGGGTTTAAACATCTTTTCGATGCTTTTTACCCCCGAGCGATTTTCACCAACAACGACGACTTCAGTTTCTGGCCCTAGTTTGGCCAGCAACATAGCCAGCAAAAACTCCGCTTCCGCTTTTGCTTTAGGCCAGTACAGTAGAATCATGTCGGCTTGAGTCTGCTGAGTAAACTCCGCGCCAAACACGGTAGTGAGCTGAGAGTGGGGCTCCAGCTGACGATAATATCCATAATTAGTCGTGAACACAGTGACGGACTCACAGTGTTTGGTTAGCTCTAGAGGGAACAGATCTTCTGATTCCCCAGCAACAAGAACATGTTTACCTTTAAAGTAGGCGAGTTGTCGTTGCGCAATTTGGCTCGGTGCAATATAGGCAGACATAATGGACTCTGACTGAAAAAAGACGGGGGATTTTCGCATAATCCCCCGCATTCTTGAAGTTTTCCTGTTCCTTAGATGCTAGTTTTGATCTTGTTCGTCGAGGAAGTCCTGAAATTCTTCTTCGTAAATATTAAACAGCACCATAGTGATGGCGAAAATCAAAGGGCCGTAGATAAGTCCAATCAAGCCAAAGAGGTGAAGACCGCCTAATAGAGAGAAAAAAATCATCAAGGTATTCATCCCAGCACTGCCTTGCATAAGAAGCGGTCTTAGCAGGTTATCTATCGAGCCGACAATGGCAACACTCCAAATAGTTAGGAAGATTGCCCAAGTAGTTTCTCCGGTTAGGAAAAGATAAGCGGCAGCTGGAATCCAGATAAGTGCAGTGCCGACGACTGGGATAAAGGAAGCAAAACCCATCATGGTGCCCCAAAATAAGCCAGGAAAACCAGCGAGCCACATACCAAGACCACCCGCAAAGCCCTGAGCGATTGCGGTTAGGAATGACCCCATAACGGCGGATTTAGATACTTGTTCAACTTCATCCAGTAGTTTGTCCTCTTGACTGCGAGACAGCGGTAGAATGTGACGAATCGCGGCAATGATTTTGTCATGGTCTCGAAGCAAAAAAAACAAAACAAACAACATCAGGAAAAAGTTGAGTAGGAAGTTAGTGGCATCGCCTAGGATTTTTGCACTGATACCGACTAAGTTCGAACCAAATGATGTGGCGAACTGAGCCACTTTCTGACCGATTTCCTGAGGTTGAATCTCATCAAAAGGTAAGTAGGTATTGATGATTGACAAGCCTTTTACCACCCAAGGATGTTCAAACAAAGCCTGGATGCCGCCATGCGTTACCCATTGATACACATTCTGTGAAAAGGCGGAGCCCTGCTGAACAATCGCGGCAAAAACGAATAGTAGAGGGAGTACTATGATAACGGTAAGCAAGGTGCAAGAGAGTAGCGATGCGAGATTTCTGTAGTTCGGCATTCTGTTTTCAATCCACTCATGGATGGGAAACATCAGTAGAGAGATGATAAATGCCATCACAATTGAGTTGATATAAGGTTCAACTAACAGGAAACAGGCAAAGCCAGCAGCAAGTAAGGAAATAATCAACACCCAATGGCTGGAAGTTATTTTTAGTTTTTCTGACACGTTTGTTGTCCAATTATTCATCGCGATAGCAGTATAATGGCTGTAAAACATTGAGTCTTCAATGCAATATCAAAATGTTATCAGCGTAGGATGAAATTATGGGCTGTTGTAATGATGATAAATCCTGTTGTGGGGGGATTAAGCCGAAGCGAAAAATTCCTTGGTTCGCACTGATTCTTTTTCTTCTGGTAGTTTTAGTGGTATTTAACTGGCGATAAAAAAGGCTGCATGCGCAGCCTTTTTTATTATCATGTTGAATTACGCTTCTTTGGCTAGAATAGCAAAACAGCGATCTGCTGCTTCTAATGTCGCTTCAATCTCTTTGCTGCCATGTGCCAACGAGGTAAAGCTGGCTTCAAAAGCCGACGGCGCTAGATAAACGCCATGCTCTAGCATTAGGTGGAAGAAGCGTTTAAAGCGTTCGATGTCGCATTTGGTGACGTCTTCATAGCAGTTTATTTCTTCCTGTTCCGTAAAGAAGAAACCAAACATGCCACCGACTTGATTCACGACCATTGGAATGCCGTGTTGCTCGGCAAGAGATTTAAAACCATCGGCTAATTGTTTGGTCTTTGAGGCTAGGCGTTTCTCGTTACCTTCTTCTTTCAATAAGCTTAAACAAGCGTAACCTGCTGCCATTGCTACTGGGTTGCCAGACAGCGTACCGGCCTGATAAACCGGACCTGTTGGTGCAATGTATTGCATTACGTCTTTACGGCCACCAAAAGCTCCCACAGGCATACCACCACCGATGACTTTACCTAGGGTAGTGATATCTGGCTTGATATTGTAATAGCCTTGAGCACCACCTAAAGCGACGCGGAAACCAGTCATGACTTCATCAAAGATAAGCAGTGCACCTTCTTCATCACAGATTTGACGTAAGCCTTCGTGGAACCCTGCGACTGGTGGGATACAGTTCATGTTGCCCGCGACGGGTTCAACGATAATACAAGCGATTTCGCCTTTGTTGGCTGCGAACAGTTCGCGAACAGAATCTAAATCATTAAATGTCGCGGTTAGCGTGTGCTTTGCGAAATCGGCAGGAACACCTGGAGAGCTTGGTTGACCAAGTGTCAGTGCACCAGACCCCGCTTTTACAAGCAAACTGTCTGCATGACCGTGGTAGCAGCCTTCAAACTTGATAATTTTGTCTCTGTTGGTAAAGCCGCGTGCGAGGCGAATAGCACTCATGGTCGCTTCTGTACCTGAGCTGACCATTCTGACTTGTTCCATTGATGGTACGAGCTCAGAGACCAGTTCTGCCATTTGGATTTCCAATTCCGTTGGCGCACCAAAGCTAAGACCGCGTTGCGCTGCTTCAATCACTGCTTCGCGAATGACCGCGTGGTTGTGACCAAGGATCATCGGACCCCAAGAGCCAACATAATCAATATACGCTTTACCATCAGCATCGAAAATCAACGGGCCATCTGCACGTTCTACAAAAATAGGTGAGCCGCCAACGCCATTGAAAGCACGTACTGGAGAGTTAACGCCACCAGGAATAGTCTGTTGTGCTTTTTCGTAAAGCTCTGCTGATTTGGTCATGGATATATCCTCTTTTGATTGCTCGGACCAATTTGGCTGGCATTGTACCCGCCGATTCCTATTCAAGAAAACGCTTTGCGCCACATTATGGGCAGTTTTCCATCAAGAAAGAGGAGTTTTTATGAAAAAAATCGACGAAAGGTGGTGAATACTTGAACGGATAACTCAGGTATTAGATAATGGACCGATTATAGAAAGATGATTTATCCAAAACTGTGTGCAGTGATTTGGATTTACATGAGTGAGAGAGGTCATCGTGAGCGAACTAAATATCCCACTAACATTTTCAGATGCAGCGGCACAACGTGTCGGCGCGCTAATCGCTGAAGAAGAAAATCCAAACCTGAAGTTGCGTGTTTACATTACGGGTGGGGGCTGCAGCGGCTTTCAGTATGGCTTCACATTCGATGAGAGTGTCAATGACGGCGATACCACGATTGTAAATAGCGGCGTCACGCTTGTGGTTGACCCAATGAGCTTACAGTATCTTGTTGGTGGTCAAGTAGATTATACCGAGGGGTTGGAAGGTTCACGTTTCTTTGTTAGTAACCCTAATGCGACAACAACTTGTGGCTGTGGCGCTTCATTCAGTGTCTAAATCAAAAGCTTTATCTGAAGAGCCGCGCTAAGTCGCGGCTTTTTTCTGCCAAATATCTATGCAACTCGGCCAGAACTGAGACCTCGGCTAAATTACTGTCCGACTGTATTTTATTTTTTATTGGTTAATTTATATCCTGAGCTTATAAGCGTTGGTGCTTTTACTCAGCAAAGGATTGTTATGGGCAGATTTTCACTATTCCGTTTTCTCGCGGTCAGACCCTACATTGTTTCACTCGTTATTATTCTCATTTTATCAATTTGGCTTGGCCTTGGTACACTCAAAGCGGACGGTGGTCAGCCTGAGCATCAACAAGAGGTTGTGCCATTGGCGAAAGTGGCCTTTCAGACCTTTACTGCTCAAAGTACCCATAAATCTATCGACTTATACGGCAGAACCGCACCAGAAAAACAGGCCAAGCTCGGCGCAGAGATCGCGGGTAAAATCGTTGAGTTAAAAGTACGTAAGGGATATAGCGTCAAGCAGGGGCAAACCATTGCTTTGATTGATAAAGGGGATTTGGAGATCCAGCTTGAGCGTGCTAAGGCCATGCTCAAAGTGCGTGAGAAAGAATACAAGGCGGCTCAGTCACTTAAGGATAAAGGATTACAAGGTGAGGTGGCTTTCAGCAATGCGCAGGCAGCCTTAGTTGAAGCCAAAGCAATGGTCAGTAATGCCAAGATTGCTCTGAGAAACACCGCGGTCACTGCACCATTTAGCGGTATTGTCGACAGTTTAGATATCGAACTCGGCGATTTTGTTGGCGTTGGTGATCCGGTCGCGAGTTTGATTGACCTTAGTCAGATAGTGATTGAAGCCGATGTGAGCGAACGGCATATCCAAGACCTCACGCTAAACCAGCCTGCGTCAGTCAGTTTTATTGGTGGCGAAAAAGTCGAGGGTAAGGTTCGTTATATTTCTCGGATTTCTTCAGCTTCAACCAATACTTTTCCGATCGAAATTATTCTGCCTAATCCACAGCAAAAAATCCCTGCAGGGATCAGTGCCGAAGTGGAACTCAATCTTAAGCAGCAATTGGCGGTGAAGGTGACTCCTGCAATGTTGGCCTTGGATGAATCTGGCAACTTAGGGGTTAAAACGCTTGTCGATGAACGAGTGCACTTTATTCCGATTCAGCTAGTAAAAGCAGAGCAGGACGGCGTGTGGCTGACAGGCTTGGGTGAGCAGGTCAGTATTATCACCACCGGGCAAGGTTTTGTACGAGACGGCGATCAAGTGATCGCTGTCGAGCAGCAATAGTAAGGAGTCATTATGTACGCCTTAATTGATGCGGCTTTATCTCGTACCCGTACCATGTTGGTGCTATTGGTTTTCGTTTTGATAGCTGGTGTTATGACTTACCTGACGGTACCGAAAGAATCCAGCCCAGATATCACCATTCCAATCATTTATGTATCCGTGGGGCATCAGGGGATTTCACCTACCGATGCTGAACGCCTCTTGGTTCGCCCAATCGAGCAAGAGTTGCGCTCGATTGAAGGGGTCAAGGAGATGACCTCAACCGCTTCCGAAGGGCATGCTTCCGTGCAGTTGGAGTTCAGTGTCGGTGTGGATCTGAATAAAGCCATGGCGGATGTGCGAGAAGCTGTGGACTTAGCGAAGCCCAAATTACCGGAAGACAGTGATGAGCCGACGGTCAATGAGGTAACGTTCGCTTCAGAAGAGCCGGCTTTGACGGTGGTTTTGTATGGTACGGTGCCCGAGCGCACCATAGTGCAAATAGCCCGTCAACTCCGAGATAAGCTGGAGAGTTTCCGTCAGATCTTAGAAGTCGATATCGCTGGTGATAGGGAAGACATTGTCGAGATCATTGTTGACCCTTTATTAATGGAAAGCTACGGATTAGACCAAGCGGATATCTATAATCTGATTGCCCTCAATAACCGAGTCGTGGCGGCAGGTTTCGTTGACACTGGTTATGGTCGTTTCTCCGTCAAAGTTCCATCCGTATTTGATTCGTTGAAAGATGTTCTAGAGTTGCCAGTTAAGGTAGACGGCAAACAAGTGATCACTTTCGGTGATGTCGCAACGGTTCGCAGAGCGTTTCGCGATCCTGAAAGTTACGCGCGTCTTGATGGCGAATCTGCAATTGTTTTGGATGTTAAAAAACGAGCGGGCGAAAACATTATTGAGACTGTAGCTTTGATCAAGCAGGTGATGGAGGAAGGTCAAAAGCGCGCCGACTGGCCGAATAATTTGCAAGTGAAATACACTTGGGATCAGTCGAAAGACGTCAAAATGATGCTCAATGATCTACAAAACAATATTCTGTCAGCGATCATTCTGGTTGTTGTGGTGATCATCGCTATCTTGGGTGTCCGAACGGCACTATTGGTGGGTATTTCCATTCCCGGCTCGTTTCTCACAGGGTTATTGGTTCTTTCTGTGTTTGGTTTGACGGTCAATATTGTGGTGCTGTTCTCGTTGATCATGGCGGTCGGTATGCTGGTGGATGGGGCGATTGTTGTGACGGAGTTTGCTGATCGTCGAATGCAAGAAGGAGCAGCTCGCCGAGATGCGTATCGGGATGCCGCTAAACGTATGGCATGGCCTATTACAGCGTCGACCGCAACAACCTTAGCAGCATTTGCTCCGTTATTATTTTGGCCAGACATTACAGGCGAGTTTATGAAATACCTGCCTTTAACACTGATTGCTACATTGGCAGCATCATTGGCGATGGCATTGTTGTTTGTCCCTGTACTAGGTGGTTTGATTGGCAAGCCACAGCATGTCACTAAACAGCAACGTGAGAAAATGGTTGCTCTGCATGATGGCGACTTTTCCAAGGCCACTGGGCTTACTAAACTCTACCTTGAAACACTTAACATCGCTTTACGCCATCCACTAAAGATTCTGTTAAGCGCGATTTTACTTGCTGTGGGAGTCGGCTTTACCTATGCCAAAGCGGGCTTAGGTGCAGAGTTTTTCCCTGAAGTAGACCCGCCATTCTTTACTGTTAAAGTACGTTCTTATGGCGATCTGTCGATCAATGAAAAAGACGTCATCATGCGTGATATCGAATCTGTCATGCTAGGTCATGACGAATTTGAAAGCGTTTATACCAAAACGGGTGGCGACGATGAAATCGGACAGATTCAGATCACGCCTGTGGATTGGCAGTACCGTCGTAAAGTGAAAACCATTATTGATGAACTAAAGCAAACGACCGACCAATACGCTGGAGTAGAAATCGAGTACAAGTTTCCAGATGCAGGGCCGCCTGTGGAGCATGATCTGGTTATCGAAATGTCGACGCGTACCCCAGGAGAGCTAGATCGTGCTGCTAAAATGGTTCGCCACTGGGCCGATTCGTCCCCTGCTTTTACCAATATTAGTGATACATCGAGTAAAGAAGGCATCGACTGGCAGATAGACATTCGTCGTGATGATGCCTCCCGTTTTCTCGCTGATGCGACATTGGTAGGCAATACAGTTCAGTTTGTCACTAATGGCCTCAAACTTGGGGACTACTTACCAGACGATGCCACTGAAGAGGTCGATATTCTGGTGCGTTACCCAGAGGATAAGCGAGATATTGGCCGTTTCGATCAGCTTAAAGTCAAAACCGCCGCAGGTATGGTCCCTATCACCAATTTTGCCAGCATTGTTCCTGATCACAAACAGGACACGATCCGGCGTATAGACGGACATAGAGTGATCAATATTTTTGCCGACATGAAAGAGGGCTACAACTTAGCGTTGGAGCTGCCCAACATTGAACAAGCGCTTACTGGCCTGAACTTACCTAACGGGGTAGAGTTTAAAATTCGTGGTCAGAATGAAGAACAGGAAAACTCCTCCGCTTTTTTACAGAAGGCATTTTTGATCGCTTTAGTAGTGATGGCGTTAATCTTGATCACTCAGTTTAATAGCTTCTATCAGGCATTTTTAATCCTCAGTGCTGTGCTGTTCTCCACCGTGGGCGTTTTTGTTGGCTTACTTATCTTCCAAAAGCCATTTGGCGTTATCATGTCAGGGATTGGGGTTATTGCTTTGGCGGGGATTGTGGTGAATAACAACATCGTTTTGATTGATACCTACAATCAACTTCTCAAGCGCGGTATGGATAAGCGAGATGCGATTTTAAGGACAGGGATGCAGCGTTTGCGTCCAGTTCTGCTAACCACAGTGACGACAATTCTAGGTCTTCTACCTATGGTATTGGAGATGAATATCGACTTGATTAATCAGAAAGTTGAGTTCGGTGCGCCAAGCACTCAGTGGTGGTCGCAATTGGCAACTGCCGTTGCTGGAGGGCTAGCGTTTGCAACGGTATTAACTTTGGTGTTGACGCCATGCTTGTTGATGTTGGGTCGGCAGCACAAGGTTGAATAAAACGCGAATATCATTGTAGAAGATTAAAAAAGCCCGCAGTAGCGGGCTTTTTCTTAAAACAGTTTAACGAGTCGCGAGCAGTTCACCGTAGCGATCAAGTTTTTCTAGCCTTAACTTGGCGTTGGCGATAAAGGTGGCTTTATCTTTACCAGTTAATGACTTAGATTGCGGAAGTTTAACGGTTCTTGGGTTCTTGTGAACACCATTGACTAGGAACTCATAATGCAGGTGAGGGCCAGTCACTCGTCCTGTTCCGCCTAAAGTACCAATAGTTTGACCTTGTTTGACACGCTGACCGGTTTTCACCATTCGCTTAGTTAAGTGCAAGTACTTGGTGATGTAAGTATTGCTGTGTTTGATGAATACGTAATTACCATTGAACTGGTTGTAGCTGGATTTTTGCACGATACCATCACCAGCGGCCCAAATTGGTGTTCCTACAGGGGCTGCGTAATCTGTTCCTCTGTGTGCACGTACTTTTCCTGTCACTGGGTGGCGACGGCGAGGATTAAAGTTGGAAGAAACACGACGGAAATCCAGTGGCGAACGCAAGAAGGCTTTCTTCATCGCACGACCATTTTCATCGTAGTAGTTGCCATTCTTATCATTGATAATCGCTTTGAAGGTGTCGCCTTGGTTGGTAAAAATTGCTGCGATAATCTTACCACGTCCAACTACTTCTCCCTCTACCACGCGTTCCTGATACAGGATCTCAAAATGATCGCCCTTACGGATGTCGAGCGCGAAATCAATGTCCCAGCCAAAAATACCCGCCAACTCCATAATCTGATTGGCAGTGAGGCCTGCACCAACCCCCGCGTTCCAAAAATTGGACGTGATGTCTGCTTCTGCATAGTTGTATTGGTAAGAGACTTCTTTTTTGTTGAGTTGCGAAGTAAATCCAGTCTCAGAGCGGGTAATTAAAAAGGTTTCGTAAGCATTGAGCTGACGCTTTATCTGGACCAGTTGATTATCTGTGTCGAAACCGAACTGAAATGAGTCGCCAGGACGGACTCGTGTCAGCTGCTGCTTAATTTCTTTGCTGGTTGTGGTCAGATTATACAGTAGGCGGGAGGAGAGACCAGCTCGTTGAAAAAGCAGAGCCATGCTGTCACCAGAACCTATGGTGTGTTTCTCCCAGCGCAGTGAGGCCGCTGTGTTTTCTGAATCAGAAGACATCAACGCCTCAGCATCGATTGCGATAGGGTAGTGTTCACCAACCTCATAAAGCTTCTCATCCGGTCTGAGATCTTGAGGTGATGGCAGAAAAAGTGCGATGACAATCAGTGCACTAAATAAGGTGATACAGGCTCGGTGCATCCATGGAAGTCGAGCAAAAATAGACAACATTTATGTTCGTTCTAAAAAATTCAGTAAAAATAGCTAGCTGTTTAGTCTAACTGGTTTCAAAAAGCATCGCTATTCAAGTAAGATGGGAAATTACCAAATTTTTGCCAAATCTGTGGGAGTGAACAAGAATGGCGAGCATTGAAGCTGCACTGGCCGAGATTAAACGCGGCGTTGAAGAGCTAATTCCAGAAGAAGAGCTGATTGAAAAGCTGAAAGAGAATCGTCCTCTACGTATTAAGTTGGGTGCCGATCCAACCGCTCCAGACATTCACCTGGGTCACACGGTTATTTTCAATAAGCTACGCTTGTTCCAAGAGCTTGGCCATGAAGTGACGTTTCTTATCGGTGATTTCACCGCCATGGTCGGTGACCCAACGGGTAAAAACAGTACTCGCCCACCACTGAGCCGTGAAGATGTACTTCGAAATGCTGAAACTTACAAGGAACAGGTGTTTAAGATCCTTGATCCTGCGAAAACTAAGATTCAGTTCAACTCGGAATGGCTATCTGAACTAGGCGCAGAAGGAATGATCCGTCTTGCAGCGAACCAAACGGTTGCTCGCATGCTTGAACGTGATGACTTTAAAAAGCGTTACGCAGGCGGTCAGCCAATCGCTATCCATGAGTTTATGTACCCATTGCTGCAAGGTTGGGACTCCGTTGCGATGGAAACTGACGTTGAGCTAGGTGGTACCGATCAGAAGTTTAACCTGCTGATGGGCCGTGAGTTGCAAAAAGCGAATGGTCAGAAGCCACAGGCGGTACTAATGATGCCACTGCTTGTTGGTTTGGACGGCGAGAAGAAAATGTCGAAGTCTGCTAACAACTACATCGGTATCAGCGAAGCACCAAGTGAAATGTTCGGTAAGATCATGTCAATCTCAGACGATTTGATGTGGAGTTACTACGAACTGCTGTCGTTCCGTCCTTTGGAAGAAATCGAACAGTTTAAAGCAAGTATTGCTGAAGGTAAGAACCCACGTGACATTAAAGTCTTGTTAGCAAAAGAGATCATTGCTCGCTTCCATAGCGAAGCGGATGCAGACTCAGCCGAGCAAGAGTTCGTGAATCGTTTTGCTAAGAATCAAATTCCAGATGAAATGCCAGAGTTTGAATTTGATGCAGGCCTTCCGGTTAGCAACCTTCTGAAAGAAGCTGGCCTATGTGCGTCGACCTCTGAAGCGATGCGTATGGTCAAGCAAGGTGCTGCGAAGATTGATAGTGAGAAAGTCGCCGATTCTAAGTTTGTGCCGCAAGCAGGTACGTACGTATTCCAAGTTGGTAAACGTAAATTTGCTCGTATTACTATTAAGTAAGCGTCTGCTGAAAATCGATAACAAAAAGCGCCTCAATGGCGCTTTTTTAATACGAGAAATTTGGTTAATAGTCTGAGATTTTTTCATTAAATTGGCTGTAAAAAAGCCTGCGCTTTGTTATCATGCTCGCGCTGCCAAACTGGCAGTTCATTCGGAGATTTTTATGAACAATACCGACCATCCTCCTAGTATGAAGGGAGAAAAATAAACCGCTTCGGTATTGGCGATCTTCGTCTCTGCCTTAGTGGCAGAGTGTCTCTTTTCTTGAGTAATCTCAGATTTTTCTCCTTCCTATCTAGTATTCAGTTACAGACTCATACTCAGTATGCGTTTGGCTTGTTGTGCTTGCTGTAACTGGATGGTCGTTACCTACTGCCAATCGGGAGATTCGCCATGACGGTAATGAGCAATACATACATTGAAAACACCCTAAATTTCTCTTCGGAAGAAATTGGGGCAGCTCGCAATGCATTTCTGCAATACGAGCAACAACAGCAGGTTCACTTGTTGACTGTGATGCCTATTGAAGAAGCGGTAGCTATCTTGCACCACTGTTCAGTTGGCTATGTCCAGCAGTTGATTTCTGTGCTTGAAAATGAAGGCCATGACAAGCTCGCGCGCCATTACGCGCACCAATTAGGCCTGATTCATTCAGAGGTGGAAACATCCAACAGTTACCTTAGTACATCAGTATTGGGGCACGTGAAACAGCGCATTGGCTGGATCATTGCCTTGGCGTTGTTGGGTATTGTTTCTGGGTTAATCATTGCCCAGTATGAGGACACCTTGAGTCAACTGGTGTTGTTGGCGGTTTATATGCCCGTTATTGCTGCAGCTGGCGGCAACACGGGTTCTCAAGCGGCGACTTTGGTGATAAGAGCTTTAGCGACAGGGGAGCTGAAAAAGCGCCAGTGGTTAGCGGTGTTCTGGAAAGAAAGTCGTGTCGCACTGTGTTTGGCTTTGGCTATCGCGCTGGTCATTGTTGGCAGGGTCATGCTGTTTAGTGATGGCGCATCAACGGGGGGCTTTGAACTCATCAATATCGCACTGGCGATTGCTGTCGCACTGTTTATTCAGGTAACGATGTCGACAACCTTAGGCGGTTTGTTACCGATTCTCGCTCGGGCGTTCAAACTGGACCCAGCTGTATTGGTGAGCCCAGTGTTAGCTTCGATTGTCGATATATCCGGTATGTGGATTTACTTCACCGTTGTGAATCACTTTCTAGGCATTGCCTGACTGAATTTTACGATGTCTTGATAGAACAAAGTTTCAAATTGTGTAATAGGAGCGATGGTCGGTTTACCATCGCTCTTTTTCTTTGGTGGCAAATAATCTGCCACATACTGTACGAACAAGGTGGTTGGCTTTCCCGATCCATCTAGCCCAAAACCAGCCATATTATTACTGCCGTAAAGTGAACCACTTTTAGCGATTAGTGCTCCTTTTATTGGGTCTTTACGCATACTTCGGCGATATTTTAGCGTGCCAGATTCACCCGACTTGGGCATCAAATCAATCATCTTCAATGTGCTGTCATTGAGCCAGATGTAGCGTAAGATTTTAGACATCGCCTGACTGGTAAAACGGTTGTTTCTTGATAAACCAGAACCGTCGGCCATTGGGGTAGCCTCTAAGTTTATTCCGGTGTTGGAAAAAATAATCTGCTTAATAGCTTTAGTACCATTGCTGAAGCTGCCGGGTTGGATATAAAACTTGGCCCCCAGTGTTTTAGTGAGATTATCGGCGATCAGGTTATCCGATTTTTTCAGCATGGTTTCAAGTAACTTTGTGAGTGGTAAGGAACTATGAGTGGCGAGAAGGACCTTGCTAGTTGAGTGATCTGGTCGCCCAATACGTACCGTTCCTGAGAAAGGCAGATTTAATTGGTTTAACACGCTGTTTAACATTCGCTGAGTGTAAAGCTCAGGATCTTGTACCGCGAATTTGAGTGGCAGGGGTTTGCTCCGCTCGGTTAAACAACCTTGAAGCTGATAATGGTTATCTGGAGAGGAGATCAGCTCCAAATCACACTGAGTACTTTCTTGCTGGTCTTTGCTGACACTTGATGCCTGGGTAGTGACGTAGACAGGAAAGTGCTCCGGTACGTAAACGCGAGTGTTGCCATCATCTTGGGTATAAATAGAAGCTTGGACACAGTTACCGTCAAGTGAAATGGCAGTTGCAGGTGCGCTATAACAAACGCCTAGAATATCCCATGGCCAGCCGACAGCGCGGTCGTATCCAGTAAACGCGCTGTTATCTAACCAGATGTCGCCTTTAATCTCGCTAAGTCCATGTCTCTTCGCGACGACAAACAACTGCTTTAAATCTTCGGTTGTCAGAGTAGGGTCGCCAGAAAAGTGGATGATGATGTCTTTATCGGTTTGCTCAAGTTGGGTTTCGAAGCGAAAGTTATCACCTAGCTCAAGCTTTGCTGCTAGGGCCGTGACGAGCTTGAGTGTGCTCGCTGGAGGAAAGTACTGATCACTATTGTGAGTATCAAGTAAGGAATTTTGCTGGTCGAGTGATTCAACAAGCAGAGCTGCTCGACTGCCATTGGGTAATTGGCCCACGGGCGCATAGGCAAAAGCTGAGAGAGAAAACAGAGATATAAAAAACAACAGAAACAGTTTGGAAAGCTGCATAGCAAAGCGCCGTGAGATCGAAAGACAAGAAAGCAGTATAGCCAGTAAAAAAAACGCCCGCTAGCAGCGGGCGTTTAGATATCATGACGTTAAATCACAAATTAGAAGTCGTAACGTAGACCTAGAGCGATTTCGTCTTCTGAGTCAATCTTGCTAGCTGTGCCGTTTGACGCTGCTACCGAACCGATCTTATCGCCTTCACTGATTAGGTTAAAGTTGTAAGAAACATAGCCACGGAAGTTAGGCTTGAAGTAGTAAGTTGCATCAATTGCTACGTTGTCAGCAGAAGTCTCTTTGTTAGTTTCTGCGTTGTTGTATGTCGTCGAGAAAACAGTCTGACCCATAGTGTAGGCTGCTGCTAGTTCGTAACCTGTGTAGTCAACAGTGCTCTTTGAGTTAGAAAGTTGCTTTTCACCGTCTGTGTAAATACCAGCAAAGTAAAGGTCATTGATTGAGTATGACGCAGTACCCATGTACTCGTTAGCTTCGTCTTGAGCAGCGTAACCAGCACCTACCTTCACACCACTTTCGCCGAAAGCGTAGATAGCTGATAGAGAGTAGCCGTCAGCATCGTTGTCTGTGTATGAACCCGTAGTTGCATCTTCTGTACGGTCAGCAAAACGGTAGCTTGCTTTCAGTCCGAGGTCAGCAAATTGGCCTTTGTAAGAGATCATGTTGTCTGAACGATCAGCTACAGCTAGCTTGTCTGCTGCTGAGTTACCATGGTAAGCCATGATATCAGTAAAGTCTGTTAGTACGCCTAGGGCACCTTCGTTTTTACCATAAGTGACTTCACCAAACTGACCACCCAGACCACCGTATAGGTAACGGTTTGTTAGAGTGTCTGTGCTGCTATCTGTTGCGCCACCATTTTCATTTGTAGTGAACTCACCTTCGTAGAAACCAATACCGTATAGGCTGTCGTTGATCTGAGCTGTACCTAGGAAGTTCAGGCGCACACGAGAGTTGTCTTGAGCTTTACCATCTTTTAGAGAAAGGCGAGCTTCTGCGCGGCCTCCCATTTCGATAGTGTTGCCGTCTTGGCTGTAGATTTCCGCCGCGTTTGCGCCAGTTGCCACTGCTGCTGCAGAAACTGCTAGAGCGATCAGAGTTTTGTTCATCTTATAAGTCCTAATTTACTGTCCATAAATAGTTTTTTGAGAAACAGCATAACGTTTGCTGCACCTTTCTCTTTCTTCCGTTCTATGGATTCGAGTGATCATTGATAAGAAATACAACACACATGGAATGCCATAGAGTATTTGGTGAGCCCTGTTGTACCGCCAAAGTTCCTCGATGAGTTAGTAAAATGATATAAATTGGAATAATGAACACTGTTTTATTTTATGTAAAAAATAATCAAGTATTTGTTTTGTATTGTTTTTATTTCAGTTTTTTTCGTTTGTTTACATTTTTGTTATTTAGTTTTTTTTATTCCTCGGAGCAACTATAAAAAAACGTTTTCAGGGAATTTAGTTGACTGAACTATCATAAATGGGACGGAAAAATGATGAGTATTGAATTCAGATGATTTAGTCGCTAACTTTGTTTACACTAAAGGAAAATGATTCGTTCACTCACTACCTAATCCATAGGATTAGGTAGTTTTGTTTTGTCCAAAGGTAGCTTTGGCAATGAGGTAAACAATGGAAAAAGTCCCAATGACAGTGCGTGGCGAACAAAAGCTGCGTGAAGAATTAGACCGACTACTGAAGCTTCGCCCACAGATTTCCGAAGCTATAGCAGAAGCTCGAGAGCTAGGTGACCTGAAAGAAAACGCAGAATACCACGCGGCACGCGAAGAGCAGGGTATCTGTGAAGCACAGATCCGCGATATTGAATATAAACTTTCAGTAGCGCAGGTCATTGATGTTACTAAGATGGATAACTCAGGCAAGGTTATCTTTGGCTCGACAGTCACCTTGATTGACTGCGATACGGAAGCAGAGAAAACATACCAGATTGTGGGTGACGATGAAGCAGACATTAAAGCTGGTCGAATTTCGGTAAGCTCACCAATTGCTCGTGGCTTGATTGGTAAGATGGAAGGTGATGAAGTTGTGATTTCTACACCAGGTGGTGATCGCGATTTTGAAATTGATAGCGTTGAGTATGTTTAACACTCTCTGCTTGATAAAAACCAAAAAGGTCGCTGAATGCGACCTTTTTTATACCAAGAAAAGCGAAACCAGTATCACTTACGTGGCAATTCGATTTTGCGATCTTCAGTCTGACGATACAGAACCAGCGTTTTGCCGATAACTTGTACTTTCTCTGCGCCTGTTTCACGGATGATAGCGTCTACAATCAGGTTTTTCGTTTCACGATCTTCAGAAGCGATTTTTACTTTAATCAACTCATGGTGATCTAGAGCGATTTCGATTTCCGCTAGAACAGCTTCGGTTAGTCCATTCGCGCCCATAAGCACAACAGGTTTTAGACTGTGCGCTAGGCCTTTTAGATGCTGTTTTTGTTTGGTGCTTAGGTTCATTACGCGGCCAATTTTCTTTACTATAAGGGTTGAAAAATACCATTTTAACGCCATCTATCCTTGAAGACTATAATTTATTGGGCAAGATGGTCCCTCTATTAGTTAGGAATCGAATGAGTAAACAGAAACATTCGGCTAGTTCTGGCCGTTGGTTGAAAGAACATTTTGACGATAAATTCGCAAACGAAGCTCGTAAAAAGGGCTACCGTTCTCGAGCCTATTTCAAAATGGAAGAGATTCAAAACAAAGACAAAATACTCAAATCTGGGATGACCGTCGTTGATTTAGGTGCTGCCCCAGGTGGTTGGTCCCAATATGCTGCTAAGATAGTAGGGGATGAAGGTAAAATCATCGCGTGTGATTTACTGCCAATGGACCCTATCGCTGGAGTGAGCTTTCTGCAGGGTGACTTCCGTGAAGATGCGGTTTTAGAAGCGTTACTCGACAGAATTCAACCTTCAATGGTTAATGTAGTTATGTCTGACATGGCACCAAATATTGCTGGGAACAATTCGGTTGATCAGCCGCGAGCAATGTATTTGGTCGAATTAGCTTTAGATATGTGTCGACAAGTTCTTGCGCCCAATGGTAGCTTTGTTGTCAAAGTCTTTCAGGGCGAGGGCTTCGATCAATACGTTAAAGATGTTCGTGACATGTTTAAAGTCGTGAAAATCCGTAAACCCGATTCTTCAAGGGCTCGCTCCCGAGAAGTATTTATTGTAGCCACTGGTTACAAAGGTTAACTATTTGCTTGATCGAGCAACAGTTAACAATGTAGCTACAGTCATCAAACTGTAGTACCCTACCTTTAATTACAATTAGTTATCGCGAGGCTGACACCTTGAGTGACATGGCAAAAAATTTAATTCTGTGGCTTGTGATCGCCGTAGTCTTGATGTCGGTTTTCCAGAGCTTTGGTCCTGGAGAAAACAACGGCAGAGCGGTTGATTACACCACTTTTGTACAGGAAGTTGGCCAAGGCCAGGTTCAGGAAGCAACATTTAAAGGCGAGGAGATTACCTTCACTCGTCGTGGCGGTGGCTCGCGTTATGTTACTTACATGCCGGTCTATGACCAGAAACTGCTGGATGACCTGATTAATCAGAATGTTAAAGTACAAGGTACGCCGCCAGAAGAGCAGAGCTTACTGAGTACCATTTTCATTTCTTGGTTCCCAATGATCTTACTGATTGGTGTATGGATTTTCTTCATGCGTCAAATGCAAGGCGGTGGCGGTAAAGGCGCAATGTCTTTTGGTAAGAGTAAAGCTCGAATGATGAGTGAGGAACAAATCAAGACAACTTTTGCTGATGTTGCAGGCTGTGACGAAGCAAAAGAAGATGTCAAAGAGTTGGTTGATTTCCTTCGTGATCCGAGCCGATTCCAAAAACTTGGTGGTAAGATCCCAACGGGTGTGCTTATGGTTGGCCCTCCGGGTACGGGTAAAACGCTTCTCGCCAAAGCGATAGCTGGTGAAGCGAAAGTTCCGTTCTTTACTATTTCAGGTTCAGACTTTGTTGAGATGTTCGTTGGTGTTGGTGCATCACGTGTACGTGACATGTTCGAGCAAGCTAAAAAAGCTGCGCCTTGTATCATCTTTATTGATGAGATTGATGCAGTAGGCCGTCAGCGTGGTGCGGGTGTTGGTGGTGGACACGATGAGCGTGAGCAGACTCTTAACCAAATGCTGGTTGAGATGGATGGCTTCGAAGGTAACGAAGGCATCATTGTTATCGCAGCTACCAACCGTCCAGATGTTCTTGACCCTGCGCTGCTTCGCCCTGGTCGCTTTGACCGCCAAGTAGTGGTAGGTCTGCCAGATGTCCGTGGTCGTGAGCAGATCCTGAAAGTCCATATGCGTAAAGTTCCGCGTGCAGATGATGTCGATGCATCCGTATTGGCGCGCGGTACACCGGGTTATTCTGGTGCAGATCTTGCCAACCTCGTTAATGAAGCCGCGTTGTTTGCTGCGCGTGGAAATAAGCGCAATGTCTCCATGGTTGAGTTTGAAAAAGCGAAAGACAAAATCAACATGGGTGCAGAACGCAAATCTATGGTTATGTCTGAAGAGATTAAAGAATCGACGGCATATCATGAAGCGGGCCACGCTATTGTTGGTTACCTGTCACCAGAACATGATCCTGTCCACAAGGTGACAATTATCCCACGCGGACGCGCTCTTGGTGTAACCTTTTTCCTCCCAGAAGAAGATGCAATTAGCTACAGCCGTCAATTCCTAGAGAGCAAAATTGCAACTCTATACGGTGGACGTATTGCTGAAGACTTGATCTATGGCGCTGATAAAGTCTCTACTGGTGCATCAAATGATATCAAGGTAGCGACAAATCTGGCACGCAACATGGTTACTCAATGGGGATACTCAGAAAAACTTGGGCCTCTTCTGTATGCCGAGGAAGAAGGCGAAGTATTCTTGGGGCGCAGTGTGACTCAGACTAAGCATGTTTCTGATGATACTGCCAAACTAATAGACTCAGAAATCCGAGCCATTATTGATCGCAACTACGATCGTGCACTGAAGCTGATTCAAGATAACATGGATATCATGCATGCCATGAAAGATGCGTTGATGAAGTATGAAACGATCGATGCGGGCCAGATTGAAGATCTAATGCAGCGTAAGGCAGAGATCCGTGAACCAGCAGGTTGGGGTGACAGCGTTAGCAATAAACCAGACGCAAAGGCTGACGACAAATCTGAAGGTAAAACAGAAGCGACTGAAGTGAAAGCTGATGAACCAACGCCTTCACAAGATTCGGCTTCAGCTGAAACGACTGAGAAGAAAGATTCAGAATAATTGTTATGATTAAGAGAAACCCCGAGGCAACTCGGGGTTTTTGTGTTTATGATCTTGAAAGCCAATAATAAAACTCTCGATTTATCTCAACCACAAGTGATGGGCATTCTGAATGTCACCCCTGATTCTTTCTCTGATGGTGGAAAGTTTAGGGCACTGGAAGATGCGCTTGCTCAAGCTCAACGTATGATCGATTCAGGTGTGACCATTATTGATGTTGGTGGTGAATCGACTCGTCCAGGCGCGCCTGATGTTACGTTAGAAGAAGAACTTCAACGTACCATTCCCGTTATTAAAGAAATTCGTGCTCAATCTGATGTATGGATCTCTATCGATACCAGTAAAGCCGAAGTGATGCGGCAAGCGGCAAGTGTTGGTGCTGATATCATTAATGATGTCCGTGCATTGCAAGAACCTGGAGCATTAGAAGTTGCCGCCGCTAGTGGTTTGCCTATTTGTCTTATGCATATGCAGGGACAACCTCGCACAATGCAAGCTCACCCACATTATGAAGATCTAATTCAAGAAGTGGGTGAATTTCTTCAAGAACGTGTTGCTGCATGTGAAGCGGTAGGGA
Source organism: Vibrio sp. T11.5 (assembly GCF_027587155.1). NCBI lineage: Bacteria > Pseudomonadati > Pseudomonadota > Gammaproteobacteria > Vibrionales > Vibrionaceae > Vibrio > Vibrio sp. T11.5. The sequence goes on along the minus strand of NZ_JAPPTP010000002.1, from coordinate 162,011 downwards.
TTTCTCGTGAAAAACTGATCTTAGATCCTGGCTTTGGCTTTGGTAAAACGCTTGAACACAACTACCATATGCTGTCTCACCTAGAAGAATTCCATCAATTTGGCCTGCCAATTCTTGCAGGGATGTCGCGAAAATCTATGATCTTCAAACTCCTCAATAAAGCCCCAGCAGAGTGTGTGTCTGCTAGTGTCGCATGCGCTACAATCGCCGCTATGAAAGGAGCACAAATCATACGTGTGCACGATTTTGAGCAAACGTTGGATGCGATAAGAATTGTTTCGATGACCAACGCGAATTATTGATCAGAATAGAAAGATAAAAGGAACAACCATGTCTAATAAAAGGCGTTACTTCGGTACAGATGGTGTACGTGGAAAAGTGGGTCAGTACCCGATCACACCGGATTTTGTACTCAAGCTTGGATGGGCCGCAGGAAGAGTCCTCGCAAAACAGGGTACAAAGAAAGTCATTATTGGTAAAGATACCCGAATCTCGGGTTACATGTTGGAGTCTGCTCTCGAAGCAGGCCTTGCTGCTGCGGGTTTAAAAGCGACATTTACGGGCCCAATGCCAACACCAGCAGTGGCATACCTGACTCAAACGTTTCGGGCTGAAGCAGGTATTGTTATTTCAGCTTCTCACAACCCTTATTACGACAACGGTATTAAATTCTTCTCTTCAGAGGGCACTAAGCTCCCCGATGATATTGAGTTAGCGATTGAAGCTGAGCTTGATAAAGACATTGAATGTGTCGAGTCCTCATTGTTAGGTAAAGCAAGTCGCCTTGATGACGCTGCTGGACGTTACATTGAGTTTTGTAAAAGCACATACCCTTCAGAACTTAGTCTCGCTGGATTGAAAATTGTAGTGGATTGTGCCAACGGTGCGACTTACCATATTGCGCCGGCTGTGTTTAGTGAGTTAGGCGCAGACGTTATTGCTATGGGTATTGAGCCGAATGGTACCAACATAAACTACGAAGTGGGTGCAACCGATGTCAAAGCCCTGCAGCAGAGAGTAGTACAGGAGCAGGCCCATCTTGGTTTAGCTTTCGATGGTGATGGTGACCGCATAATCATGGTTGATCATCTTGGGAATAAGGTTGATGGTGACCAGATTGCTTACATCATTGCTCGTGATGCCATGCGTCGTGGTGAGTTGAAAGGCGGTGTTGTTGGAACCCTGATGACGAATTTAGGTATGGAAAATGGCCTCAAGCAATTAGGTATTCCCTTCGTTCGTGCGGCGGTAGGTGATCGTTATGTAATGGAGCAGCTGCTTGAAAAAGGCTGGAAGATCGGGGCGGAAAATTCAGGCCACGTGATCTTACTTGATAAAGTGACCACTGGCGATGCGATTGTGGCTGCATTGCAAGTATTGGCCTCCGTAGTCGGTAGTGATATGTCTTTGCATGAGCTTTCTCAAGGCATGACTCTTTATCCTCAAGTACTGGAAAATGTTCGTTTTTCTGGTGACTCTAATCCACTAGAAGCTGCAGCTGTAAAAGCTTCAGTCGCGGCTGTTGAAGCCGAACTCGGGGACAAAGGTCGAGTGCTGTTACGTAAATCAGGCACTGAACCTCTTATCCGCGTTATGGTGGAAGGAGAAGATGCAGAGTTAGTGAAATCATCAGCATTAAAAATTGCAGACGCAGTGAAAGCTAGCTTCTAAGGCTTTTCACTTCGTTTAGTCATATAATAGCGGTGCCAGCTTGTGATAGCATGGCACCGTTTTTCATTCTAGCGATTTGCCAATTATGTCGACTCGAGAGCTTACGTATATACATGAAATGGGGATACAAGCCTATGAACTGGTCCATCCAGATAGGTTGCATGGCTATAGTGTTGAAGGCATTACTTTGTCTGAAGACTGTAAAATCCTCTTGGTTTCACCTCAACAACCTTCGGGTTCGACTGCGATACTGTTTGAGAACATTATAAAAACAATGAACTTGAAGTTGGAACATGCTCTCTATTTGGCCCCTGAACACTTGAGTCTACTTACACCCACTCAGGTCGAATGGATCTGGTTCGCAGGCTGTGAGGTGCAAAGGGATCTTGGCCAGAAAACTCTTCATTCCCCAAATCTGAGTGAGATTGATGGCAATCAACAACATAAACGCGCGCTTTGGCAGCAGATTCAAACTTTGAAATAAAATGAAGTTACTTCCTTTAGCTGAAACTCACCTAGAATCGGTGTACTCAATAGAAATTCAAGCCCATACGCACCCTTGGACAGAAACAATGATTCGCGATGTGACAAGCAGAGGGGCGTGTCATCATGTGCTCATCGATGATGATAAGGTTGTCGGGTATTTTTATGCTCAGAACATAATCGGTGAAGTCACCCTGCTCAATATTGCTGTGGATCCGACTCTGCAAGGTAAAGGATATGGCAACCAGCTTATCGAATCGTTTTTAGCCTTGTGTGAGCAAAGAAACGCGGAAAGTGCCTGGTTAGAGGTTAGGGAAAGCAATACTCGTGCTGCTCACTTATACGAGTCAGCGGGGTTCAATGAAGTCGATCGGCGTCGTAACTACTATCCGACTTCTGAAGGAAAAGAAGACGCCATCATCATGAGTTACATCTTCTTGTAAACTACTTTTGAACTGCTTTGATGATGGGGGAGCCTTCAACGGGGTAGAAATTTGCTTCAAATCGAGAAATTAACTCGGATGCTGGTAGAGGTTTGTCGAACAGATAGCCCTGAAACTGGTCACAACCGAGTTGCTTTAGCGTATTGAGTTCGTTAGCGTCTTCTACGCCTTCAGCTATCACTTCTAGGTTCAATCTCTGAGCTGTCATAATGATAGTATCTACGATAGCTTGATCACTCTCATCCAAATGCAATTGAGTTACAAAAGAGCGATCTATTTTTAACACATCAGCGGCAAGATGTTTTAAGTATCTGAGCGAAGAATAGCCCGTACCAAAGTCGTCGATCGAAATTTTGAGGTTGTATTGCTTTAGTTCGCTCATTTTCTGTATCGCACTCTCAACGTTTTCAAGTAACAGGTTCTCAGTAATCTCCAATTCTATATGCTCGCCATCAATATCAGCTTGGGCAAGCACATCATGTATATGCTCGACAAAGCTGTTCTGTGAAAATTGTAATGGGCTGATGTTGATGGCAAGGCGACGGAAAGTATCAGGCAGCACCCCTTGTTTACGCCAACGCGAGTATTGGTAGCACGCTTGTTCAATAATCCAATTACCAATTTGTAAGATCTGTCCGGTTTCTTCGGCAATTGGCATAAATACGCCGGGAGGCAAAACGCCTTTTTCAGGATGGTTCCAACGAATCAAGGCTTCAACACCGACAATCTGTTGTTCTCCATTTACCTGAGGTTGATAGTAGAGCTCTAACTGTCCTTTGTTGAGTGCTTCATGAAGCCCTTTCTCTATCTCTAAAAATGATTCGACCTGAGCCTGCATTTCTGGTTCATAGAACATGTACTTATTTCTACCAGCCACTTTAGCTCGATAGAGGGCGGTGTCAGCCTGACGCAATACATCTATATTAGTGCTGTTGACCGAGGGGAACACAGAAATACCGACACTCGTCGTGCAGTAAAGTAAGTGATCGTCGATCGAGTAAGGGTTTGAGATCAATGCTAAAAGCTGTTGAGCAGTTTCATGGGCTTTGTCAGTCGATATCGATGGCATTAAGATAGCGAACTCGTCTCCTCCGATACGTGCGGCTGTATAATCTTCGACCAACCATGCCTCCATGCGTTTCGAGATCGCTTTGATAAGGTGGTCACCAATGGTGTGGCCTAATGAATCGTTAATTGTTTTAAAGCGATCTAAATCGAGATAGAAAAGTACACCAGATGTATTGGTCTTGTTGGCATTATCGATCGCTTCTTCGAGCATTTGCAGCAACAAACTACGGTTGGCTAATCCCGTGAGTGAATCGTAATAAGCTAATTGATTCAGTTTTGCTTCTGCCGCTTCTCTGTCTTTCCATAAATTATGGAAGGTTTTCGCCAAGTGTCCGAGTTCATCATCTCGATACAGATTCGGCATTGGAACTTCGGCTTTTTTATCTTGCAGTGAGCGAACCCAGTCAATCAACGTCACCAGTGGCTTCGAGAGCTTTTGGTAGAAGAACAACAATAAGATGGTCGTCAGCAAGATATTCCGGAACAGGTCAAACAGCAGTATTTGACTGGTTTTAGCGATAAAGTCCTTGGCGATATTGGCGCCATTGACCGAGAAACTCAGTGTCCCGACGACAACATGCGAATTAGGTTGATGTAACTCGGTTTTATAGACTGGGGTTGTCGGTGTTAGATAGCGTGAAAGTGCCTCTGTAAACGAGCTTTCAAGTGACACACCTCTTTCTCTTTCGGTCAAGGTATCGCCAAAGTCGTCAACAATCGAAACCTGATAAATAGCACCATCCATCATCAAGCTTGATGCCACCTGTTCCGCTAGGAGCTGATTCAAGTGATAGGCAGCTTGACTTGCGTTGGAGTAGTTCTGCAGTAGCTTAAATTGGTAGTGTTCTTCAATCCGCTTTTGTTCCTGATGAAGATCCACCAAAATTTGATACAAGCTGAATATAATTCCTAGTATCACGGATACGAGAAAAACAGTCTTCGCTTGTCTAAATGCTAATGAGTTAATTTTTTTGCTCGCAGGCATAATTTTCTATGGTTCCCTCTACTCCTTTAGTTATAGCCCAATTTTATTGATATTTTAATTTGTATCTTGTTTGGATGTGATTTATCGAGGTTTTATATGCCTCTGTTGCTCCAAAGCGCAATATAAGCGAGAATACCGCGCAATATCGAATCCATCAGCTAGGTGATATGTCATGACGATTCGTGACGAGATTCTAGCTTACAGACCGAAGAAGACCTTTTGATGTCAAATACAGCATTTACGGGCGAAGTTTCTAAGCGTAGAACGTTCGCTATCATTTCTCACCCAGATGCGGGTAAGACCACCATTACTGAAAAAGTATTACTTTTCGGGCGTGCAATTCAAACGGCCGGGACAGTCAAAGGTCGAGGTTCTGCTCAGCACGCGAAATCTGACTGGATGGAAATGGAAAAAGAGCGTGGTATCTCGGTAACTACTTCTGTGATGCAGTTCCCTTATAACGAGTGTCTGGTTAACCTATTGGATACTCCTGGGCACGAGGACTTCTCAGAAGATACCTACCGTACGTTGACCGCAGTTGACTCTTGTTTGATGGTTATTGATGCTGCTAAAGGTGTTGAAGATCGTACACGTAAGTTGATGGAAGTTACCCGTCTTCGTGATACACCTATCGTCACTTTCATGAACAAACTCGACCGCGATATCCGTGACCCAATGGAGTTATTGGATGAAGTTGAAAGTGAGCTAAACATTTCCTGTGCGCCGATTACTTGGCCAATTGGGTGTGGCAAAGAGTTTAAAGGTGTCTATCACATTCACCGTGATGAAACGATTCTCTACAGCACAGGCCAAGGCCACACTATTCAGGACAAGCTGGTTGTTAAAGGGCTGGATAACCCTGAACTTGATGAAGCTGTTGGCGCTGAGTTAGCAGAACAGTTACGTGAAGAGTTAGAGCTTGTGATTGGTGCATGCCCTGAATTTGATCAGGAGCTGTTCCTTGCTGGTGAACTGACACCTGTATACTTTGGTACCGCGCTGGGTAACTTTGGTGTTGACCATATGTTGGATGGTTTGACGGACTGGGCGCCTGCGCCAATGCCGCGTCAAGCGAATGAGCGTCAAGTTGAAGCGAATGAAGAGAAATTCTCTGGCTTCGTATTTAAGATTCAGGCCAACATGGATCCAAAACACCGTGACCGTATTGCTTTCATGCGCATTGTATCTGGTACCTACACACAGGGTATGAAGATGAACCACGTGCGTCTTGGCAAGCAGGTCAATATCTCTGATGCGGTAACTTTTATGGCGGGTGATCGCTCTCGTGCTGAAAATGCCTACGCGGGTGATATTATTGGTTTACATAACCACGGCACCATTCAGATTGGTGATACCTTCACTCAGGGTGAAGCACTGAAATTCTCAGGTATTCCAAACTTTGCACCTGAGCTGTTCCGTCGTATTCGCCTGAGAGATCCATTGAAGCAAAAGCAGCTGCTTAAAGGTCTGGTGCAGCTGTCTGAAGAAGGGGCTGTACAGGTATTCCGTCCATTACAAAACAATGACCTGATTGTTGGTGCGGTTGGTGTGCTTCAGTTTGATGTCGTTGTCGCGCGTTTAAAAGCAGAGTATAACGTTGAAGCGATTTATGAGAGCGTTAACGTTGCAACCGCACGTTGGGTGGAATGTGAAGATGGTAAGAAACTGGATGAGTTCCAGCGTAAGAACCAAACCAACCTAGCACTGGATGGTGGCGATAACCTGACGTACATTGCGCCAACTATGGTTAACTTGAATCTGGCGAAAGAGCGTTTCCCAGAGGTAGAGTTCCGCGCAACCCGCGAACACTAATCTTCTTCGCCTTTGCTGCGATAGCGGCGTTGACTGCACAAACTCACCTTGGTCACGTAGTGGACTACGCTCCCAAGGCTGAGTTTACTTGCCGCCTTGCTCTCACAACAAATGCTTTGAAGAACCGTTTCTGAAATACCGCCTTATTAAGGCGGTATTTTTTTGATCGTCATTCCTTAGAGCGACGAAGGAGAGAGTAAGGAATCTCTTAAAGCGCGTCGTAACTTTGATGAGATCCCCAACTCGTTCGTACCTCACTCTTGAGGATGACGTTGTCTTATTGTGGTTGAATATATGAGCGTCATTCCTTAGAGCGACGAAGGAGTGAGTCAGGAATCTCTTAAAGTGGGCCGTGAACTAGATGAGCTTTACAGTGTGGTCTGCACAGAAAAAAGAAAGGGTTGATGCTCTCACATCAACCCTCTAAATTTTTTTAGCTCTTCCGCTATTTCTTCTTGGCGACTTTCTTTTTGCCCTTAGAAGCTGTTTTTTTCTTGTCGTCTTTTTTCTTCTTCTTAAACACTGGCTTTTTGTGTTTCGGACGAAGCTCTTTAATAAAGCGCTCTTTGATCTCTTCTTTTACGTAGCGAGCAACACGGTCCATCATGGTTTGGTCATGAGCTTCAACTAAAGAGATCGCATTGCCTTTTTTACCTGCGCGGGCGGTACGGCCGATACGGTGGAGGTACACGTCTGCACTGCGTGGCATGTCGTAGTTAATGACATGGCTAACATCTGGCAGGTCGATACCACGGGCAGCGACGTCTGTTGCCAGAAGTACGTTTACTGTACCGTCACGAAAACGCGCAATGGCATTGTTACGACGATCTTGCGGCATTTCACCTTGGATCCACGCACAAGGAATTTGCGCTTTTTCCAGCTCAACGCGCAGCTCGGCTAAACGTTCACGAGTTTTCAGAAATACAATAGAGCGCTCAGCTTGGTCGTTGATGATGGTTTTCAACAGTGCCAGCTTATGCGTCATATCATCTGCACGGTGATACCACTGGGCAATTTTCTTACGTTCACGGCGAGATGGCTCAGCGTCGATCTCTGCAGGTTCTTTAAGCAGATCTGCGGTGAATCCTTCCACGCCTTTGCCTTCTAGCGTTGCAGAGAAGAGCAGCGTTTGTTTACGCCAGCGACATTCAGAAGAAAGGCGATCCACTGTCGGGCCAAAGCCCATATCGAGCATGCGATCCGCTTCATCAAGGATCAACCATTCAATAGCACGGCAGTCAAAACGTTCCGCTTCGATGTATTCCATCAAACGACCAGGCGTTGCAACAACAATATCTTGTGTCTTAGCGAGAATATCGGCGTGTTCTTGATACTGCACACCACCAGTGATGGTGAAGATGTTCAGATTAGTGTTTTTGGCGAGCTCACGAGCCTGATCAGCGACTTGCATTGCCAACTCGCGAGTAGGAGTCAGGATAAGCACACGAGCCGGCCCAGGCTTACGACGCGGGAAGTCCTGCAAGTATTGTAGAGCTGGCAGAACAAAAGCGGCGGTTTTGCCTGTACCAGTTGGCGCAGAAGCGAGAATATCCCTACCGTCCAAAGCTTGTGGAATTGCTTCGGCCTGGATCTGGGTTGGGCGGGTATAACCCATTTCTTCGATGGCAACGAGCAGGTTTTCATCTAGCTCTAGTTCAGCAAAATTTTTGATCACTCTGGTGTCTCCACAAGCTGGTAAGTGAGAACGATAAATTTAAGGGGAAGCATTATAGAGGGTTCGGTGATAAGGATCACACCTTAATTTCTACATCTTTAAATAAAACGCTTTAGTTAATGCGACGAATTCATCGCTGTAGCCATTATCCTTTTGAATTATCAACTTTTCTATCTTGGTGTTTGATGGGTGCTGGCTAAGTTCAATCAGCAAGCGGCTAACGGGTTTCTTGGCTGTTGGCTGTACTTCACATAAACCCGCTAGATGCCAACCAAGTGTTTCTGCCAAGGAGATAAACATACGTCCTTCTGCTTCTGGGAGGACAAACCAAGCCTGGCCCTCAGCGCTCAATAACTTAAAACAGCGTTCAAGCAAAGCTTCGTGGCTCAAGGTTAAGGTATGCCTTGCGGTCGCTCGTTGCTGGTTTTGGGCGTGCTCTCCTGAATTAAAATAAGGAGGGTTACATACAATAGCGTCATAGCTTGTTTCGAATGGAAAGTTGAGCACGTCGCCTTCCAGCAGTGCCAGCCGTGAAGACCAAGGAGAAGAGGTGAAGTTTTCTTTCGCAGCCTGTAAAGCGTGCTGATCAATGTCTATTGCGTCAATGACACAGTCAGGGTTGCGCTGTGCACACATTAAAGCCAACAAACCTGTACCTGTTCCAATATCCAAAATGGTATTAGCTTGTCTAATGTCGCACCACGCACCGAGTAAGACGCCATCGGTACTGACAGGCATACCTGAGTGACCACCTGCAATTTTAAACTGCTTGAATGAAAAGCCTTTTGTTGTGAATAGAGTATTTTTCATTTTGTTCTGTACACGTTTGTTAATTGAGTGATTAAGTCTTTTGTTGGATATTTGTATGGTCTTTTGTTCTATCAGTGTTTCATTTTTTTGATTTATTGATCCATATATTAAGCTAATAATTAATATTGTGGTGGTTTAAACTACTAGTATTCTGGCTAATACATAAATTTATATGGTGTTTTTTGCCCTAGGCTTGCGGTTAGGTGTGTGTTTCGTCATTATTCGCCTCCAAATTTATAGATTGGGTAGCCAATTCGGATTGCCCAGCATGCACAACATCAATCAAAATATTTAAGGGTCTCTTGTGAATCAGACTTTAAAATTAACAGATATTATTGCGGTAGGCTTTATGCTTTTCGCTTTCTTCCTTGGAGCGGGCAACATTATCTTCCCGCCATTGGCAGGACAGCTAGCAGGTGAGAATCTCGTTCCTGCGATGACAGGTTTTCTTTTAACGGCGGTAGGTCTTCCTCTTATTACTATCGTTGCTATTGCCGTTGCTGGTGGCTCTTGGGAGCACCTTACTAAAGATTTACCTAAACGTGTGGCGATGACTATTGCTGTATTGATCTTTATCATTATCGGTCCTGCATTTGCCGCGCCACGCACAGGTTTAGTGGCTTACGAAATGGCGGTAAAACCCTTTTTCGTCGAGGCGGCACAATCACATTTAACGGTTTTCTCTATCCTATTTTTTGCTGTGGCAATGCTATTTGCTTGGTCACAAGGCAAACTGATTGATGTGATCGGTAAAGTGTTGACTCCAGTGCTTTTCTTAGGTTTGCTTGTGCTTGCTGTTGCTGTGTTTATCGATCCTCAAGGGGAAATGATCGCGGCAAACGGTGATTACCTTTCGCACCCATTGCAAAAAGGCTTCCTCGAAGGCTATAACACGATGGACACTTTTGCCTCGTTGATGTTTGGTGGGCTTATCGTGGATGCACTCCGTCAAAAAGGTATTTCAGATCAAAAGGCGACTGCAAAATACTTGATCAGAGCTGCGTGTGTTGCCGCTGCAGGATTGGCGTTTGTATACGTATCGCTATTCTATCTCGGCGCAACCAGTGCGGCTGTAGCTGCTGGCGCAGACAATGGTGGTGTGATTCTGAGTGTGTACGTTCAATCTCTCTTCGGCCCTTATGGTCAAATTGTGTTGTCAGTGATTGTGCTTTTAGCGTGTTTGACGACCGCGATTGGTATTATCTCAGCGTGTTCTGATTACTTCAGTTCTTTGACACCGATGTCTTATAAAACTTGGGTTCTAATCAATGGTGCAGCGTGTGCTTTGGTTGCCAATGTCGGTCTTTCTCAACTGATCACTCTGTCTGTTCCTGTGCTCTTTGCTCTATATCCAGTCGCTATCGCTTTGGTTGCACTGACCTTTGTTCGCAAGAAACTACCAAGCCCTAAATTAGCTTATCGTACGGTTATTTTAGTGTCGCTTCTATTTGCTCTGATTGATGCAGCAAAAGTAGCGGGCATTGATGTATCTGCTCTGAGTATGTTACCGCTGTTTGATATCGGTATGGGTTGGTTACTACCAACCATTGCGGCGATACTCTGCATGTTCTTTGTTGGAAAACCGACTCAACCAGAGTTAGCCAAAAAAACGGTTTGAGCTGAAACATACCATGGATAATAATCCCCTGTCATACCTCGTGTGACAGGGGATTTTTCGTTGTATTATTCTCAGGCTCCAATGCAAAAAATCCCTGTATCTTCGTCACACTTTTCAGTACAATTCTTCGGTTAAATTCTACTCATAAATGTTGAGCAAACATGTTTGAAATCAATCCCATTAAAAACCGCCTTAAGGACGTGTCTGAGCGCACCAATGTCCTGAGGGGGTATCTTTGACTATGACGCTAAGCAAGAGCGTCTAGAAGAAGTCAACGCAGAACTAGAACAACCGGATGTGTGGAACGAGCCTGAACGTGCGCAAGCGCTAGGTAAAGAACGTTCTGCGCTAGAAGCGGTTGTGGAAACGATTGACCAACTTGAGCAAGGAGTGGAGGACGTTGATGGCCTTCTAGAGCTTGCAGTTGAGGAAGAAGATCAAGAAACCTTTGATGAAATTGAACCAGAGCTTGCTGAGCTTGAAGCTAAGTTAGAAAAGCTAGAATTTCGTCGTATGTTCTCTGGCGACCATGATGCATCTGACTGCTACATTGATTTGCAGTCAGGCTCTGGTGGTACAGAAGCGCAGGACTGGACATCGATGATGCTACGCATGTACTTACGTTGGGCTGAAGCAAAAGGCTTTAAGACGGAAGTGATCGAAGTCTCTGAAGGTGAAGTTGCTGGTCTGAAAGGTGCAACGGTTAAGATCTCCGGCGAATACGCTTATGGTTGGCTACGTACGGAAACAGGTGTTCATCGCTTGGTTCGTAAATCGCCATTCGATTCAAGTGGCCGCCGTCATACATCGTTTGCTTCTGCGTTTATCTACCCAGAGATTGATGACAACATCGACATCGACATTAACCCTTCTGATCTACGTATTGACGTATACCGCGCATCTGGTGCGGGTGGTCAGCACGTTAATACCACGGAATCGGCGGTACGTATTACGCACGTTCCAACCAATACTGTGGTTCAGTGTCAGAATGATCGTTCTCAGCATAAGAACAAAGATCAGGCGATGAAACAGCTTCGTGCGAAGCTATTTGAATTAGAGATTCAAAAGCAAAATGCAGAGAAGCAAGCCAATGAAGACGCTAAGTCAGACATCGGTTGGGGTAGCCAGATACGTTCATACGTGCTGGATGACTCACGCATCAAAGATCTGCGTACTAGCGTTGAAAACCGCAACACTCAAGCGGTTCTTGACGGCGACCTAGACAAATTTATCGAAGCTAGCCTGAAATCAGGCCTGTAAGCTTTTCACCGAAAACTATTTTCATAAAGAAAGACAGGATACATCAAAAATGACTGATGCTGTTCAAAACGACAATGTACAAGAAGAGAATAAGCTGATTGCTGAGCGCCGCGCTAAACTGGATCATATCCGTCAGAGCTGCAAAGCAAACGGCCACCCAAATGACTTCCGTCGTGAGCACCTAGCTGGCGATCTTCAAGCGGAATTCGGTGAAAAGACGAAAGAAGAGCTAGAAGAGCTAAACCATGTTGTGGCTATCGCGGGCCGTGTCATGGCTAAGCGTGGTCCTTTCCTAGCGATTCAAGAAACATCTGGTCGTATCCAAGCTTACGCTGCAAAAGATGTTCAAAAAGAGCTGAAAGAGAAATACCAAGGCCTAGATATCGGTGACATCATCGGTGTGAAAGGTGCTCTTCATAAGTCAGGTAAAGGCGACCTTTACGTGAACATGGAGTCGTACGAGTTGCTAACAAAAGCACTTCGTCCACTTCCAGAGAAATTCCACGGTCTGACTGACCAAGAGATGCGTTACCGTCAGCGTTACGTTGACCTTATCGTCAACCAAGATTCACGTGAAGCTTTCATCATCCGTTCTAAGCTTGTATCGGCAATTCGTAACTTCATGAGCTCAAAAGGCTACCTAGAAGTTGAAACGCCAATGATGCACGTTATCCCAGGTGGTGCAACGGCTCGCCCATTCATCACTCACCACAACGCACTAGACATCGACATGTACCTACGTGTTGCTCCAGAGCTTTACCTAAAGCGTCTAGTGGTTGGTGGTTTTGACCGCGTATTCGAGATCAACCGTAACTTCCGTAACGAAGGTCTATCGCCACGTCACAACCCAGAATTCACTATGATGGAATTCTACCAAGCGTACTCTGACTACAAAGACCTAATGGATCTGACTGAAGAGATGCTAAGCACAGTTGCGATGGACGTTCTGGGTTCAACGTCTATGCCTTACGGTGACGAGACCGTTGAATTTGGCGGTAAGTACGCTCGCATGAGCATGTTTGAAGCAATCAAACACTACAACCCAGAGCACGCTGAGATCCAGGCGTTAACAGAACAAGACCTTACTAACCGTGACAAGATGGTTGCTATTGCAAAATCAGTACACGTGGAAGTAGAAACGTTCTGGACATGTGGTCAGCTTCTAGAAGAGATCTTTGGTGAGACTGCTGAACCTCAGCTAATTCAACCAACCTTCATCACTGGTTACCCAGCGGATATTTCTCCTCTTGCTCGTCGCAGCGATGACAACCCATTCTTCACAGACCGTTTCGAGTTCTTCATCGGTGGTCGTGAAGTGGCGAATGGCTTCTCAGAGCTTAACGATGCAGAAGACCAAGATGCGCGCTTTAAAGCACAGGTTGATGCGAAAGATGCAGGTGATGATGAAGCTATGTACTACGATGCGGACTACATCACAGCACTTGAGCACGGCTTACCGCCAACGGCAGGTCAAGGTATCGGTATCGATCGTCTAGCGATGCTGTTTACTAACACGCACACTATCCGTGACGTGATTCTGTTCCCAGCAATGCGTCCACAAGCTTAATAGCGAGTGTAAAAACAGCGAAAAGGCCGATATCACTCTGTGGTATCGGCCTTTTTTATGGCTCTAGGGTCAGAGGTTTTTCACTTCCAGGCCTGCGATCTGATGCCAATAACCGTTACATTGGCGGCTTTCAATGTTCATCGGACTTTGTCCGAATTCGTTAGCTCGAAAATGGTTTAACTCTGAAAGGGTCTCGATGCCAAGTGGGCTGAGACGAACGACATCGACCAATCCTCTCATACTTGGCAAATCGTTAATCAGGTTGTAGCAATAGCCTGATTGAGTCTGAATACCATTGAGATTAAACACTTGTTGACCTTCCTGACTGCTGACTTTTATACCTGTTGGGTATTTGATGCAGCAAGTTTCACAATCGTCTTTGGCTCTATTTTCAGCACGAGCAGTGAAGCAGCGCGCAGAGTAGGCGAGTGGCAAATAGCCATGGCTGAAAACTTCAACATCGAACTGTCCACGAATCCCTATTTCTTCAGATTGCATCATTGTTTTATCCAACCAGTCGCGGGAAAGCTCAACTGGCATACACCATCGGCTCATGCCTTGTTTAACAAATAGTTTCAGCGTATGTGCGTTATAAACATTCACAGCAGGGCCGACGACAAACGGAATCTTCTGTTCAGAAGCCAACTGTATGGCAGAGACATCGTTAGCTTCGATAGCAAATTCGCCATTATCAATGTACTTCTTCATGATATTGACTTCACTAGGCGCTTCAAGCAATGCCATGGTGGATAGCACGACTTGTTTGCCGGATTGGCTGAGCGCTCTCGCAATATCCAGCCAATGTGCAGGTTTCATTTCTCGACGTTTGGTACACACACTTTCACCTAGATAAATGATGTCGGCGTCGCTTGATGCGGCTTGCAGATAAAACTCTTCAACATCTTGCTTAGGCCAGAAGTAAAGGAGAGGACCAAGGGCGTATTTCATCGTATTTTCCATTCTATACCTTACTGCCACTTACGGTGATAAGCACCGAGGGTTGTCTGAGTACCTTCCGAGACGTTGGCCAGCGTAGCATCCCAAGCTGCTTCAACTTGATAGGTTTTAGGTTTGGCTAAGTAGTGGTCTATGGCTGCACGCCAGGTACGAGTCACCTGTTCTACATAGGCGGGGCTTCGTTGACGGCCTTCGATTTTTACAGAAGCTACATTCGCGGCGAACAAATCAGGCAACATCGAGAGTGTATTGAGGCTGGTGGGCTCTTCCAATGCATGATAAGCCTGAGTGTGCTCGTCCAGCTCTGCCGTGAATCTGCCCTTACATAAAGTGGGGTAGCCAGCATTTTCGCCATCAGTGTAGCGATCAATGAGAATTTTATTCAACCGAGATTCCAGCCCTTTGTCTGTTTCCTGCCAACGAACAAACTTTGCAGGAGAGCACGCGCCAACGGTATTGGGTGATTCGCCCGTCATATATGAAGAAAGGTAACAGCGGCCTTCAGACATAATGCACAAGCTGCCGAAGGCGAACACTTCCAAATCGACATCCTGTGGAATATTGCGTGACAGTTGTTTGACCTGATGGATAGACAGTACACGCGGCAGCACCACACGTTTAACATTGAAATTGCGTTTATAGAAGTCTATCGCTGCTACATTGGTCGCAGATGCTTGAACCGACAAATGCAGTTCGAGCTCTGGGTATTTGTTGGCGGCGTAATCCAGTACGGCGATATCAGCAATGATTAATGCATTAATGCCACTTTGGGCGGCGCGATCGACGGCGTCCGTCCAACGCTCAAATCTATCAGGATGGGCGAAAGTATTCAGCGCGACGTGAATTTTTTTCTTATGGTCATGAACGTACTGAACCGCTTTGTCCAGTTTCTTGCCAGTGAAGTTAAGACCTGCGAAGTGGCGCGCATTGGTATCGTCTTTGAAGCCGATGTATACAGCGTCAGCACCACAGTCGATGGCTTTTTTAAGAGCAGGTAAGTTGCCTGCAGGGCAGAGGAGTTCCATTGCGCCTTCCAATCTGTCTTTGCGAAAAATTGCTCCGCATTTTATGAAGGAATATGAATGGCAAGTTTGATTTAAGGCAGGTTTAGGTAAGTTTCTGAGTCAAATACTCATTTACAGTGAGTAGCGTTCAGTTTTTGTGGCGGCGGTGCTGAGCAAACAGCTCTTCGACCTCATGCTTTGGTTGAGGGCGATAGAAATGGAAACCCTGAATCGAATTACAATTTAGGTTAGAGAGGAGAGTCGCTTGTTGCTGAGTTTCGACGCCTTCTGCAACGACAGTCAGATTAAGTGATTTACCCAGATTAATGATATTTTCGATCACCGTTACCTGTTTCGGTAGCGTATCTATGTCACTGATGAAAGCGCGATCAATCTTAAGCTCATCAATCGGGAAACGGGCCAGATAAGAAAGCGAAGAATAGCCGGTACCAAAGTCGTCAATCGACAAAGCAAAGCCAAGCTTTTTAATGGCGTTGAGCATTTGCAGCGTATGCTCGCTATCGCTCATCACGGCACTTTCGGTCAGTTCGAACGTGATACAGTTGGGATCAAGCTCTGTAGTACGCAGGAGTTTTTCCATGTAATCGATCAGTTTTGGATTGCCAAATTGTTCTGGCGACAGGTTGATTGCGACTCGACCTGGCAAAATACCTTGAAGTTTCCAACGCTTAACGGTACTGAATACTTCTCGCATGACAACTCTACCCAAGTGTTCAATCAAACCTGCTCGCTCAGCTACGGGAATGAAGGCTCCTGGGCTAATGTAACCTTCCACTGGATGTTTCCAGCGGATAAGAGCTTCGGCGCCATTAATGCTGAAATCACGGGCGTTGACCTTAGGCTGGTACCACACTTCCAAGCCATTTTGTTGCAGGGCTTTTTGCAGCTCTATCTCTAGCCATAAACGCATACGCGCTTCTTTGTTCATCTGGTCATTAAATTTAATCAGACGATTTCGGCCACGGTCTTTGGCTTCGTACATCGCGGTGTCTGCGTTTTGCAGCAGAATACGAGCGTCGTTGCCGTCACCTGGATAAGCCACACTGCCAATAGAGCACGCTAAACGTTTGCTGAAATGGTGCAGATCAAAAGGCTGGTTAATGAGGGAAATGATACGTTCAGCAAGCATTTCGGCCATGTGATGATTGTCTGGTTCAGGCATAATCAGACCGAATTCATCGCCTCCTAAATGCCCTACTACTGCGTGCTGTGGTAACAAACGCTTAAGACGTGACGACACTTCTTTTATCACTTTGTCACCGATATGATGACCTAGAGAATCATTGATGTTTTTAAAATTATCAATATCTAAATAGAGCAACAAAAGTGGTGTTTCATTATGAATGAACTGCTCAAGACGTTTGGTAAAACCAAAACGATTGTAAAGGCCAGTTAAAGAATCAATGTGTGCATCTTCTAAGGGCTTGTTGCTTAGATGTTTGGGGGCCTCATCAGCATCTTGAATGAGCACTAACTGAGAACCACTGCCTAGCACCATCGCCTCATCAGCGTGCAGTTGAACACGGCGCTCAAAGCCACACCTAGGCCCTGTCAGGCAGGTTAAAGGTGCTTTCGCCAGTGAACTGCTGAGCGATTTACTGAAAACCGTTTTGGTTTTCTCATCGACAAATAAGCGTGAAAGCTCTTCACCCAACAAATCACTGTTATCTTCAAAGCCGAGTAAACGTACCGCCGCAGGGTTGGCTGAAATGATGCAATCGTCTTCTACAATGAGCAAGCCATCTGGTAATAAGGTCGTGAGTGTTGAGAACTTATTTTCTGACTCTTCCAGAGAGCGCACCAGAATATGTTTTTCGGATGTATCGACAGCATGAAAAGCTACGTATTCAATTTTCTTGTCGATTAAGATGGGGGCTAAGCTGAAATGCAGGCTTGTTTCGAGCTCAATCTCGTTCAGTGTGATTTCTGCTTCGAGA
The DNA here is from genome assembly GCF_027587155.1 of Vibrio sp. T11.5. NCBI lineage: Bacteria > Pseudomonadati > Pseudomonadota > Gammaproteobacteria > Vibrionales > Vibrionaceae > Vibrio > Vibrio sp. T11.5. The sequence goes on along the minus strand of NZ_JAPPTP010000002.1, from coordinate 144,700 downwards.
AATTCTCCGTTAAAGGCTCTCTCATAATAAGGCTTGAGCTGTTGATAGAAATGTTCACCTAAGGTTTGCGTATCGCTCATACCGACCAGTTCTCGATTGGATAGACCTGCTATATCGCAATAGCGACCATTAACCATGGCATAGTTATGCTGGCTATCCAAAATGGCGAAAAAAAACGGGCTGTTCGCCGTTATCTTCGTGAACCAATGCTGTAGTTGTTGCGAAAGCATCAAAGGTATTACCGACTCTCCAAAGAGCAATACGAGTCACAGAGTTGTGAATAGAAGCGATACCAATAACTATAACTGTGATTGCCGCTAGATTAAAGGGTTAGCGGTATCAGACTCATTTTTGATACACAACAGGAATCGCTCCATCGTCATCCATTATGATGAGTTTCCTATTTACAAAGTAACGGATAACGCTCGTGATTAACAAGATTCGTACTCAGCTAGTTGAAAATGCCGCATCAATTTTGAGATCTCCAGTCCAGTTATTACCAGAATCTGTACAAAAAAAAGCCTTACTGAATGGATTGAAGATGGTATTTAAAGAGGCGCTCGAAGACGGTGACTTTGAGTTTCTCCAAGATAAGTGGTTGAAAATAGAGATAAAGGATATGCATCTCAGTTGGTGTTTGAGCTATCAGAAAGACAAGCTGATTGTTGCAAATGCTCAAGTCGAGGAAGATATTGCGTTTCGCGGTAATCTCAATGACCTAGTATTAATAGCAGGAAGAAAAGAAGATCCTGATACATTATTCTTTCAGCGCCGCTTGTCTATAGAAGGAGATACAGAGCTGGGGTTAGAGATTAAAAACTTAATGGATAGTATTGATTTCGAGCAGTTGCCGAAACCATTGCAAACTCTATTAAATCAACTAGCCGATTTTGTGCAGAAAGGGTTACAATCGCCTATTGCACAAAGTGAGGTGATTAATGCTAATTCGAACTGAAGCTCCGGCTGATATTCTTGCGGTCGACAGACTACTTAAGTCTGCTTTTGAAACAAAAGCTGAAGCAGCTTTAGTTATGAAGCTAAGAGAAAATGGACGTAGAACCTTATCATTAGTTGCCTGTAATGATGATGGTGAGGTTGTTGGGCATGTTATGTTCAGTCCGGTCACACTAAATAATGAAGACTTGAACTGGCAAGGGTTGGCTCCTTTGGCTGTAAAAGAAAGTTATCGACGCCAAGGAGTAGCGGCAGAGCTAGTTAAAGAGGCTTTCGAATCTCTGAAGGAATTTGGTTATCCAGCTTGCGTAGTATTAGGCCAACCAGAGTATTATTCGCGCTTTGGTTTTGAAGCGAGTGAAAAGTATGGTTTCAATTGTCAATGGGAAGTACCAATTGGTTCATTCCAAGTTATAGCGCTTGCAGAAGGTGAGTTTACTAATCGAAGTGGTCTAATTGAATACAGCCCAGAGTTTTCAGCGTTTTAGGTAGAGTGCATACGCAAAGGTAGAGAAAAGTAAGACTTTTGTCCTTTTTTTGACCGCTTAGCCTCCAAGTCGTCTTTTTTTGAAAAATTCTACTTGTCAGCTTAATAACGTTTCGCTAGTATTGCTCGGCCTTCGATAAGGAGGTCGCTAGCCTTGGTCAAAAACATCAAAAATAAGTTTTCGAGCGGCGCTGGCTCAACAATTTGGAACATAGGTGGAAATCATGTTTACAGTTCTACTTGTGATTTACCTGTTGGCAGCGGTTGGTGTAATCGGCCTAGTGCTGATTCAACAAGGTAAAGGCGCAGATATGGGAGCCTCATTCGGTGCAGGCGCATCAAACACAGTGTTTGGCGCAAGCGGCTCAGGTAATTTCCTAACCCGAATGACTGCAATTTTTGCAACAGTATTTTTCATCCTCAGCTTGGTACTAGGTAACATGTCAACTCATAAAACTGAATCTCAGTGGGTTGACCCGACTCAAGGTCAAGTTATCCAGAAAGCTGACGATGCTGCGAGTGAAGTTCCAGCCCCTACAGGTGACGAAATTCCTCAATAAGCTAAAGATTTAGCTGCCGAGATGGTGAAATTGGTAGACACGCTAGCATGAGGTGCTAGTGCCTTAGGTGTGAGGGTTCGAGTCCCTCTCTCGGCACCATTATTTACAAACTTGTAAAACAACTTGGAGAGCGTATAATGCTCGACAAGTCGGACGCGGGGTGGAGCAGCTTGGTAGCTCGTCGGGCTCATAACCCGAAGGTCGTCGGTTCAAATCCGGCCCCCGCAACCAATCCTTTACTGGATGTGGACAAGTTTGCGCAGTTGCAGTAGCAACTGTGAGTTAAGCAGATTTTGATTGCTTAACACATCAGGGTCCAGCATCAAAAAACCCCGACTTTCGGGGTTTTTTGTTATCTGAATTTCTGTATCTCAGAATTTCAGACATTGCTTGGAATTTAAATTGGGCTCTGAGCCCTTTTTTTGTTTCTGGAGTGGTTTAAATGACTGGTTTAGAAAGACAACTTACTGAAATGCTTGAAGCACCAGTAGCTGCATCAGGTTATGAGTTAGTTGGATTAGAATTTATTCGCGCAGGCGAACATTCAACACTACGTATCTTTATTGATCATGAAAATGGCATCTCTGTAGATGATTGTGCAGAAGTTAGCCGTCAGGTCAGTGCAGTCATGGACGTTGAAGATCCAATCACCGTGGCTTACAACCTAGAAGTGTCTTCTCCAGGTTTAGAAAGACCACTTTTCAAAGCAGCACACTATGAACAATTTATTGGTCACGAGGTAAGCATCGTTTTGAAAATGGCTGTTGGTAACCGTCGTAAGTGGAAAGGTGTCATCCACGCAATCGAGGGTGAAACAGTAACAGTTACTGTGGACGGCAACGCAGAAGAGTTTGCTTTGAGCAACATTTCAAAAGCTAACCTGATCCCTAAATTTTAATTAAGGTCTTAGAGGCTATTTAAAATGAGTAAAGAAATTTTAGCGGTAGCAGAAGCGGTATCAAACGAAAAAGGGGTACCTCGTGAGCGCATCTTTGAAGCCCTAGAGATAGCTCTAGCTACATCTACAAAGAAGAAACACGAAATCGAAATCGATGTACGTGTTGAAATTGACCGTAAAACGGGTGAGTTCGATACTTATCGTCGTTGGTTAGTTGTTGAAGAAGTAGAGAACCCAACAAAAGAAATCTCTCTTGAAGCAGCACAGTTTGATGATGAGACGATTGAGCTAGGTGACTACGTAGAAGATGATATCGAGTCAGTAACTTTTGATCGTATTACTACGCAAACAGCGAAGCAGGTCATCGTACAGAAAGTTCGTGAAGCTGAACGTGCCCAGATCGTTGAGCAGTTCATCGACAATGAAGGTGAGCTAGTTACAGGTGTGGTTAAGAAAGTTAACCGCGAAACTATCGTACTTGACCTAGGTAACAACGCTGAAGCGGTAATTCTACGTGATGACCAGCTTCCTCGTGAAAACCACCGTCCGGGTGACCGCGTTCGTGGTCTTCTGTACCGTGTAGCGCCAGAAGCACGTGGTTTCCAACTATTCATCACACGATCTAAGCCAGAAATGCTGGCGGAGCTATTCCGTGTTGAAGTACCGGAAATAGCAGAAGAGATCATTGAACTGAAAGGTGCGGCTCGAGATCCTGGTTCTCGTGCGAAGATTGCAGTGAAGACTAACGACAAGCGCATTGACCCAGTGGGTGCGTGTGTTGGTATGCGTGGTGCACGTGTACAGGCAGTCTCTGGCGAGCTTGGCGGTGAGCGTATTGATATTGTGCTTTGGGATGATAACCCAGCTCAGTTTGTTATCAATGCAATGGCACCAGCAGACGTAGCTTCTATCATCGTTGATGAAGATGCTCACGCAATGGATATTGCGGTTGAAGCCGATAACCTAGCACAAGCTATTGGCCGTAACGGTCAAAACGTACGTCTAGCTTCTCAACTAACAGGTTGGGAACTGAACGTAATGACGGTTGAAGATCTGCAGAAGAAACACGCAGAAGAGTCTCAAGCGTCTATCGAAAACTTCATGAAGTACCTAGATATCGAAGAAGATTTCGCTCAGCTGTTAGTTGAAGAAGGCTTCTCTTCTCTTGAAGAAGTCGCTTACGTACCAGTAAACGAACTGCTTGAAGTCGATGGTCTAGACGAAGATCTTGTCGAAGAACTACGTAATCGTGCAAAAGATGCCCTAACAACAATGGCTCTGGCTCAGGAAGAATCTTTTGAAGGCTTAGAGCCTGCGGAAGACTTGCTTGGTCTTGAAGGTTTAGAGCGTGAAATGGCCTTTAAACTAGCGGCTAAAGGGGTAGCAACACTGGAAGATCTAGCAGATCAAGGTATTGATGACCTAGAAGGTATCGACGGCCTAACTGAAGAACGTGCGGGTGAATTAATCATGGCAGCTCGTAACATCTGTTGGTTCGGCGAAGACGAATAATATTCAGCAAGGAGAAAGCGGCATGACACAAATTACTGTTAAAGCACTGAGTGAAGAAATTGGTACACCAGTTGACCGCTTATTAGAGCAACTTGCTGATGCTGGTATGACAAAAGCGAGTGCAGATCAGGTAACCGAAGAAGAGAAGCAAAAATTGCTTACTCACCTGAAAAAAGAGCACGGTGATACTTCTGGTGAAGCTGAACCAACTCGTTTAACTCTACAGCGTAAAACTCGCAGCACACTAAGCGTCAATGCTGGTGGCGGCAAGAGTAAGGATGTTCAAGTAGAAGTGCGCAAAAAGCGCACTTATGTGAAGCGCAGCACTATCGAAGACGACGCGAACCGCGAGGCTGAGGAAGCAGCAAAGCGTGAAGCTGAAGAGCTTGCGAAGCGTGAAGCTGAAGAGCTAGCAAAACGTGAAGCTGCAGAGAAAGCACAACGCGAGGCCGAAGAAAAAGCGAAGCGAGAAGCGGACGCAAAACGTGAAGCTGAAGAAAAGGCCAAACGCGTACAAGCTGATAAGGCTAAGAAAGACATGAATGCAACAAAAAGTGCAGAAGTGAACGCGCAAGCGAAAAACGAAGCTGACGAACTGAAACGTCGTCAGGAAGAAGAAGCACAGCGTAAAGCTGAACAAGAAGCAGCTAAGCTGGTTGAAGAAGCTCGCAAGCTTGCTGAAGAAAATGAGGCTCGCTGGAGTGAAGCGGAACAGAAGAAGAAAGAGTTGGAAAACTCTGACTATCATGTAACGACTTCATCATACGCTCGTGAAGCAGAAGATGCTGCGGATCGCAAAGAAGAAGGTGGTCGTCGTAAGAAGAAGAAAGCTTCTGGCAACGATGGTCAAAACCGTGGTGGTCGTAACCAGCGCGGCGCTAAAGGCCGCAATAAAGGTAAACTGGCTAAGCCTGCTTCAATGCAGCAAGGTTTCGATAAGAGCGCGACGGTTGCAAAAGCTGACGTTGTTGTCGGTGAAACCATCGTTGTATCAGAACTTGCTAACAAGATGTCTGTAAAAGGGACAGAAGTTATCAAAGTAATGATGAAGATGGGTGCAATGGCGACGATCAACCAGGTTATCGACCAAGAAACAGCACAACTTGTTGCTGAAGAAATGGGCCACAAGGTAATTCTGCGTAAAGAGAACGAGCTAGAAGAAGCAGTACTGTCAGACCGTGACAGCAATGCGGAGACGGTACCTCGTGCTCCAGTTGTTACCATCATGGGTCACGTTGACCATGGTAAGACTTCTACACTTGATTACATCCGTAAAGCGCACGTTGCGTCAGGCGAAGCCGGTGGTATCACACAGCACATCGGTGCATACCACGTTGAAACTGAAAACGGCATGATCACCTTCCTGGATACTCCTGGACACGCGGCGTTTACGGCAATGCGTGCTCGTGGTGCTCAGGCAACAGATATCGTTGTTCTTGTTGTAGCAGCAGACGATGGTGTAATGCCACAGACAATCGAAGCAATCCAGCACGCGAAAGCGGCGGGTGTACCTCTGATTGTTGCCGTGAACAAGATCGATAAAGAAGATGCGAACCCAGACAACGTTAAGAATGAGCTGGCTCAATACGATGTTATTCCTGAGGAGTGGGGCGGTGAGAACATGTTTGTTCACATCTCTGCGAAACAGGGTACAAACATTGAAGGTCTGCTAGAAACTATCCTTCTACAATCTGAAGTTCTTGAGCTAACAGCGGTAGAAGAAGGCATGGCGTCTGGTGTGGTTGTTGAATCTCGCCTAGATAAAGGTCGCGGCCCAGTTGCCACTGTACTGGTTCAGTCTGGTACTCTAAACAAAGGTGATATCCTTCTTTGTGGTCAAGAGTACGGCCGTGTTCGTGCAATGCGTGATGAGAATGGTAAAGAGATCTTCACTGCGGGTCCTTCTATCCCAGTAGAAATCATTGGTCTGTCTGGTGTGCCTGCATCTGGTGATGAAGCGACTGTTGTTCGTGATGAGCGTAAAGCACGTGAAGTTGCCAACTACCGTCAAGGTAAATTCCGTGATGTTAAACTAGCACGTCAACAAAAAGCGAAACTAGAGAACATGTTCTCTAACATGGCAGCTGGTGAAGTGGCTGAGCTTAATGTAGTACTTAAAGCAGACGTTCAAGGTTCTGTGGAAGCTATCGCAGACTCGCTACGTAAACTTTCTACTGAAGAAGTGAAAGTGAACATCGTGGGCTCTGGTGTTGGTGGTATTACAGAAACAGATGCTGTTCTAGCGGCCGCATCTAACGCTATCATCCTAGGTTTCAACGTTCGTGCTGATGCAACTGCGCGTCGTGCAGTTGAAGCTGAAAACCTAGATCTACGTTACTACTCAATCATTTATCAATTGATTGATGAAGTAAAACAAGCAATGGGCGGTATGCTTGCTCCAGAGTTCAAGCAAGAAATTATCGGCCTTGCAGAAGTGCGTGATGTATTTAAGTCACCAAAACTTGGCGCTATTGCGGGTTGTATGGTTACTGAAGGTACTATTAAGCGCAGTAACCCAATTCGTGTACTACGTGAGAACGTGGTTATCTACGAAGGTGAACTAGAGTCACTACGTCGCTTTAAAGATGACGTACAAGAAGTTAAGAACGGCTACGAATGTGGTATCGGCGTTAAGAACTACAACGATGTTCGCGTTGGTGACCAAATCGAAGTCTTCGAAATCGTTGAAGTCAAACGTACTCTAGACTAATTGACTAACATTGCTGGCTTATTTATTGATAGATAAGCAGTAATTGGTTGTTGAATACGCCATGGGGGGTTGGAATTTATCCATCCCCCCATTCTTTCTAATAAGAGAAAAGATATGTCAAAAGAATTTAGCCGCACGCAGCGTGTTTCACAGCAGCTGCAAAAAGAACTCGCCATGATCCTTCAACGCGAAGTTCGAGATTCTCGCCTAGGCATGGTGACGATTTCTGATGTGGAAGTGTCACGTGATTTAGCATACGCAAAAGTGTTTGTAACTTTCCTATGTGTTGGTGAGCAAACTCCAGAATCTTGCCTAGAAGCACTACGTGAGCATGAAGTTCATATTCGTATGATGCTAGGCAAACGCATTCGCCTACGTCTAACACCTGAAGTGCGTTTCCACTACGATAATACCCTTGTCGAGGGTATGCGTATGTCAAACCTAGTGTCAGAGGTAGTTAGCGAAGATAAGCGTAAACAGCATGACGCTGGCCGTGAAGACGAAAATTCGGAAGAAGGTAAGGCATAATGGCTCGCCGTCGTAAAGGTCGTCCAATTAATGGGGTTGTCCTCTTAGACAAGCCAACAGGCATTTCATCTAATGATGCGCTGCAGAAAGTAAAACGCATTTACTTTGCAGAGAAAGCAGGTCATACCGGTGCTCTGGATCCCCTAGCGACAGGTATGCTGCCAATTTGTCTTGGTGAAGCAACCAAGTTCTCTCAGTTCTTGTTGGATTCTGATAAACGCTACCGAGTGATCGCCAAGTTAGGTGAGCGCACAGATACTTCGGATTCTGATGGTGAAGTGGTTGAGACTCGTCCGGTAGACGTTTCTCTCGACAAGCTTGAAGCCTGTATTGATAAGTTCCGTGGTGAATCAGATCAAGTGCCTTCAATGTTTTCGGCATTGAAATACCAAGGTAAGCCTTTGTATGAATATGCACGAAAAGGCATTGAAGTGCCGCGTGAATCACGCAAAATTACGGTTTATGAAATCGTGCTGCATCGTTTTGAAGGTGATGAAGTCGAGATGGAAGTCCACTGTTCTAAAGGAACTTACATCCGTACTATCGTTGATGATCTCGGTGAGATGTTAGGCTGTGGTGCTCATGTCACTATGCTTCGTCGTACAGGTGTTGCCAAATACCCATACGAGAAAATGGTGACTCTAGAGCAACTTAATGAGCTGTTAGAGCAAGCACATCGTGATGAAGTTGCACCGAAAGAGCTACTTGATCCTCTGTTGTTACCTATGGATACCGCGGTCGAAGACTTACCAGAAGTAAACCTTAATGCTGAATTGACCAACTTGGTTCAGCACGGTATGCCAGTGCAAGTATTCGGCGCACCAGAGGGCACACCGCTGCGTATGACGTCAGGTGAAGAGAAGCTGTTCATTGGTGTTGCTGAGGTGAATGATGATGGTAAGGTGGCACCAAAGCGCCTAGTTGTCTTCCGCGAAGAAGCTGAGTAGCGGCATCATTACTGAATATTTAAAACCGAAGCTTAAAGCTTCGGTTTTTTTATAGCTGTGTGGCGCAATTTCTGTGGATACTTGATGCAATAGCAACAAGCAGTCGTTACTTATGTAGCGAGGTTTGCCAAGGCGTCGAATTTTGTAGGAGTCTGGACTCTTGTGTAAGAGGCTATTTAATTAGCTTAGCTTCGCTCAGAGCGGCTCTCAGTGCGTCAGCACGTTTGCGGTTAACTCCAAAATCAGAGTGACCGGTGCGAGATTCAGAGCGAACAATCAGACTGTTCCCTTCTATTCTTAATTCCAAATCATCGACGAAACGCATGATCTTACTGGTAAATTCTACTCGTAAATAATCAGCGCTTTTTTCCGCAGTTTTGGTTCTTGGCTCTTTTAGTACCACAGCTTCGATCTGACCTAAGGTCACGCCGTCATTGAGTTCAAACGGGGCGAGGTTATGCTCTGGTCGAGTATCTTGTGTTGAAACGCAGTTAGGCTTGTCACCACAAGGGGAAGCTGTGCGATCTGACATATCTTGTACTCCTTGGCTACAAGCGGTTAAACCCAATAGGGTGATTGAAAGGAGAGCGGCGTTCTTCATATTGAATACCTTGTCTTACTCTAATTGAATTCAATTATATGTTTTAAATGAAAAAAGGATCCAATTAATGGATCCTTTTGTGAGTTGAGGTAGGACTATACCTCAAGGTAATCAAGTATACCTTCAGCAGCTTTGCGGCCTTCATCAATCGCAGTGACGACAAGATCAGATCCGCGAACGGCATCCCCTCCGGCAAAGATTTTTTTGTTGCTTGTCTGGAACATAAACTCTTGGTCTGAAGGTGCTTTGATGCGTCCCCATTGATCGAGTTCAACATCATACGGTGTCAACCATTCCATTTTATGTGGCTGGAAACCAAATGCCATGATCACTGCATCTGCTGGCAATATGTGTTCACTGCCTGCTACAGGCTCTGGACGGCGACGCCCTGCTTCATCGGGCTCTCCAAGCGCGGTTTTAACCACTTTCACCCCCGAAACTTTGCCAAAGGTATCCACTTCGACGCCTAAAGGTTGAAGGTTAAACTTAAAATCCACGCCTTCTTCTTTGGCATTTTTTACTTCTCGACGAGAACCTGGCATGTTGGCTTCATCACGTCGATAGGCACAAATGACGTTAGAGGCCCCTTGTCTAATGGATGTGCGAACACAGTCCATCGCGGTATCACCGCCCCCGAGTACGACGACTTTTTTACCGGTCATATCAATGAAGGGTTGCTCAGCTTCCAAGCCCATGACTTTGTATGTGTTGGAAATCAAAAACGGCAGTGCATCATAGACACCCGGCGCTTCTTCATTTTCTAGGCCGGCACGCATGTTTTTATAGGTACCAACCCCAAGAAACACGGCATCGTATTCTTCAATCAGTTGCTGCATCTGAACATCTTTACCTACCTCAACGTTGAGCTGGAATTCCACGCCCATTTCAGTAAAGACACGACGTCGGTTTTCCATGACGCCTTTTTCCAGTTTGAATGATGGAATACCAAAAGTGAGTAGGCCACCGATTTCTGGGTAGCGATCGAACACAACAGGTTTGACTCCATTGCGCACTAAAATATCTGCAGCAGCAAGTCCTGCTGGGCCTGCGCCAATAATAGCGACCTTCTTATCTGTCCATTCCACCTTGGACATATCTGGTTTCCAACCCATTTCGAAGGCTTTATCTGTGATATATTTTTCAATATTACCTATGGTTACGGCGCCAAAGTCATCATTCAGGGTACAAGAACCTTCGCATAATCGGTCTTGTGGACAAACTCGCCCACACACTTCTGGTAAGCTATTTGTTTGGTGAGAAAGCTCAACGGCTTCCAAGATTCGCCCTTCATTAGCAAGTTTTAGCCATTGCGGAATGTAGTTATGTACAGGGCATTTCCACTCGCAGTATGGGTTACCGCAGTCAAGACAGCGATCAGCTTGAGCAGTGGCTTGTTGCTTGGTAAAGGGTTCATAAATTTCGACGAATTCAATCTTGCGAACTTTAATCGGTTTCTTCGCAGGATCGACGCGTTGTACATCAATAAATTGGTATACGTTCTGGCTCATGATTCAAACATCCTCCATGATTACTGCGCTTGAACGCGAAGTTCAGCGGCACTACGACTTTGGTGACCCAGCAGGGTACGAAGGTCTGCAGCTTTAGGTTTCACCAGATAGAACTTTGGAATCCATTCATCAAAGTTCGCCAGAATATCTTCAGCGTGAACTGAGTTTGTCTCTTCAAGATGCTCCGCAATCAGGCCACGTAAATGTTCCTGATGGATATAGAGATCAGACAGCGCCAGTGCCTCGACTGATTCATTGTTCACTCGGCCTTGGAAGTCTTCATTCTTATCAAGAACGTAGGCAAATCCCCCTGTCATGCCTGCACCAAAATTGACTCCGGTTGCGCCAAGAATTGCCACGATACCGCCAGTCATATATTCACAAGCGTTGTCGCCTGCGCCTTCAATGACTGCGATGGTTCCAGAGTTACGTACGCCAAAGCGCTCGCCTGCCGTGCCAGCTGCAAACAGTTTGCCGCCAGTTGCACCGTATAAGCAGGTGTTACCAATAATAGTGGCTTCATTACAGCGGAATGCTGTCCCTAAGTGTGGTTTGATGACCAACTTGCCTCCAGCCATGCCTTTACCAACATAGTCATTGGCATCACCAGTGAGATACTGTTCTACACCACCGGCATTCCAGACCCCAAATGATTGTCCAGCGGTGCCATCAAGGTGGAGCTTAATGGGGGTTGCCGCCATGCCTTGGTTTCCATAACGCTTAGCAATTTCACCTGATAGACGCGCACCAATCGAGCGATCGGTATTAATGACGTTATAGAAGAAGCTTGCGGACTCGCGTGCTTCGACGGCTGAAAGGACATCATCGATGATCTTCTGGTTCAACTCAGCCTTATCAAACGGTGTGTTAGGTTCTGTCCAAAATAGTGGATGACCTTCCGGTGATACAGGCGCTTCAAGAATATTGCTTAAGTCGAGCTTGGTTTGCTTGGCGGTCATCCCTTCTACTGTCTCAAGCAGTTCAGTACGACCGATGAGATCAGTGAGCTTTTCCACTTCCAGTTCTGCTAGCAAAGCACGTACTTCATCAGCCAAACCTACAAAGTAATTCATCACTTGCTCAGGTAAACCTTTAAAGAATTCTTTGCGGAGCATTTCGTCTTGAGTGGCAACGCCTGTTGCACAGTTATTGAGGTGACAAATGCGCAGGAATTTACAGCCCATCGCTACCATAGGTGCTGTTCCAAAGCCGAAGCTTTCTGCACCTAGTATCGCGGCTTTTACAACGTCTAAACCTGTTTTTAGACCGCCATCCACTTGAAGGCGAATCTTGTGACGAAGCCCGTTAGCCACCAGTGCTTGTTGAGTTTCGGCAAGGCCTAGCTCCCAAGGACAACCGGCGTATTTTACCGATGTCAGTGGGCTGGCAGCAGTCCCCCCGTCATAGCCTGAGATGGTGATCAAGTCTGCATACGCTTTTGCCACACCAGTGGCAATAGTGCCAACACCAGGTTCAGAAACCAGTTTGACCGATACTAAGGCGTTTGGATTAACCTGCTTTAGGTCGAAGATCAACTGAGCTAAATCTTCAATCGAATAGATATCGTGGTGCGGTGGAGGAGAGATCAGCGTAACGCCTTGTACCGAATAGCGTAATTTAGCGATTTCCGCTGTAACCTTATGCCCCGGAAGCTGACCACCTTCACCCGGCTTTGCACCCTGAGCGACTTTGATTTGCAGAACATCGGCATTGGTCAGGTAATGCGGAGTGACACCAAATCGACCTGAGGCAATCTGTTTAATACGAGAGTTACGTTCTGTGCCGAAGCGGCGTGGATCTTCGCCACCTTCACCTGAATTTGAATAGCCACCGAGACGGTTCATCGCGGTTGCCAGAGCTTCATGAGCTTCTGGGCTCAGAGCGCCAATGGACATTGCGGCAGAGTCAAAGCGTTTAAACAGTTCAGTGCTTGGTTCAACCTGTTCTAGTGGTAGCGGCGTCGCAGATTTTTTCAGCGTCATCAAGTCACGCAACATCGCAACTGGACGTTGGTTTACTTGTTTGGCAAAACTTTGATAATCACCACTCTCACCGGATTTGACGGCCTGTTGCAATGTGCCAACGACATCCGGGTTATAGGCATGATACTCGCCGCCATGGACATATTTCAGTAAACCACCATGTTCAATGGCTTTACGTTTAGCCCAGGCTTTACGTGAAAGGTTAAACAAGTCTTGCTGGAAGTCGTCGAAGCTGGCGCCTTGGATACGAGTCGTGACCCCGCGGAAGCAAAGTTCGACAACATCTTCACTTAGGCCCACCGCTTCAAACAATTGCGAGCAACGGTAAGAGGCAACGGTGGATATGCCCATTTTGGACATGATCTTATAGAGGCCTTTGTTAATGCCATATTGATAGTTTTGCATCACATCGCGGTAGCTTTTTTCAAGCGCACCATCATCAATCAGTTTACCTAAGGCTTCATAAGCCAAGTATGGGTATACCGCTGTTGCACCAAATCCAAGTAGGACAGCAAACTGATGTGGATCGCGAGCAGTGGCTGTCTCGACAATAATGTTGGCATCACAACGAAGATTCTCTTCAATCAAACGTGTTTGCACCGCGCCTACTGCCATCGCAGCAGGAATCGGCAGCTTGCCTTTCACTAACGCGCGATCAGATAAAACCACCAATACAGTCCCTTCACGCACAACGTCGACTGCTTGGTCACATAAGTCGTTGATAGCTTGTTGTAGGTCTTTGCTCTCAGGATCGTAATTGATATCTAAGATGGTGTTACGGTAGTGCGCATCAGCCAGTTCGAGCAGTTGCTGCATGTCTGAATAAAGCAGTACCGGCGAATCAAAAGTTACGCGATGAGCGTGTCCATCGGTTTCGCAGAACACGTTCATTTCTTGGCCAACACTGGTCGCCAGTGACATGACGTGCTTTTCACGCAACGGATCGATCGGTGGATTGGTGACCTGAGCAAATTTCTGACGGAAGTAGTCTGTAACTAATCGTTCTTTCGAGGAAAGAATGGCCATCGGGGTATCATCACCCATAGAGCCAACCGCTTCTTGACCCATATCACCAAGGACTCGAAGGACTTGATCGACTTCTTCGTTAGTCATAGCGAATTGCTTCTGATAGGTCTTGAGCAAGTCACTATCAAAATTGCGCTTACCTACCTGATCTTCAGGCAACTGAGCAAATGGTTTGAGCTTATGGACGTTATTGTCCATCCACTCTTTATATGGGTGGCGACCTTTTAGATCGTTGTCAATTTCACTTGATTGCCATAATTTCCCGCGGCGTGTGTCAACGACCAACAATTCGCCCGGTCCAACACGGCCTTTTTCTGCCACTTCGTCGGGAGCATAATCCCAAATACCAACCTCTGATGCCAGTGTAATGAGCTGGTCTTTAGTGATGACATAACGAGCGGGGCGCAGGCCATTACGATCTAGGTTACACGCAGCATAACGACCATCGGACAATACGATGCCAGCAGGGCCATCCCATGGTTCCATATGTTTGGAGTTGAAATCGTAGAATGCACGCAAATCCGGATCCATATCCGGGTGATTTTGCCATGCAGGCGGCACCAGCATTCTCATCGCACGGAAGACGTCCATGCCACCCGCTAGGAAAAGGTCGAGCATGTTATCCAGACTGGATGAATCAGAGCCCGTTTCGTTCACAAATGGAGCTGCCGTTTGCAGATCAGGCAGTAGGGGCGAAGCGAATTTGTATGCACGAGCACGTGCCCACTGGCGATTGCCTTCAATGGTATTGATTTCACCATTGTGTGCCAGATAGCGGAAGGGTTGAGCCAGCGGCCAACGTGGCTGGGTATTTGTTGAAAAACGCTGGTGGAACAAGCAAATAGCGGATTCCATGCGCAAGTCTGCGAGATCGAGGTAAAAGCGTGGTAAGTCTGCAGGCATGCACAGGCCTTTATATACAATCACCTGTGTGGATAAGCTGCAGATGTAAAAATCACTGTCTTGCGTGATTTGTTTTTCTATGCGGCGGCGTGCGATATACAAACGACGTTCAATGTCACGCTCACGCCAGCCTGCAGGGGCAGAAATGAATATTTGTTGAATATTAGGTAACGAATCCAGTGCGATTGGGCCTAAAACATCTGAGTTGGTCGGCACATCACGCCAACCTGAAACGGTCAGAGTTTCTTGAGTTAACTCTTTATTGATGATGTCTTTAGCAGATTGCGCTTTGACTGGATCTTGGCTGAAAAACATCATACCTACAGCGTATTGTTTACTGAGGTTGAAGTTGTTCTCTTCCGCGATGAGGCGTAAATATGAGTCGGGCTTTTGTAATAGAAGTCCACAACCATCGCCGGTTTTACCGTCGGCGGCGATACCACCTCGGTGGGTCATGCGATCCAATGCCGAAATTGCTGTACGAACCAGTTTGTGGCTTGGTTGTCCTTCCATATGAGCGATCAAACCAAATCCACAGTTGTCTTTTTCAAGACTAGGATCATATAAAGCCATTGCAATTCTCCCTTTGCTTCTCTGTCTTCCAGACAGAACTACCAACATCACAAGGGTTGGTATGTATGACTAACTATGCTTTCAAATTGTCACATTCCGCATAAATATACGCAGAATGGTTTGTTATTATTTTTTAAATAAAGACGAAATCATTTTCATCGACTTCACAACGTATAGCGTATGATAGAAAAGGTCAAGTTTTTGGTGATATATAACATCAATGTTATATTTACCCACCAATATCCTAAAAAGTACTTATATATCATGAGTATATGTTTTTGATTGTTACAATTTTGCAACAATTGAATTCGGTTGGAATAAAAAAGACCAGCACAATGTGCTGGTCAAGTTGGATAGTTTGGAAGGATTGATTAGTTATTCGTTTTAACTCCAGAATTATTCATTGTTGTCTGATGCTGGAGTTGATTCGACTTATGCTGATAGCATTAGTGAATCGGCTTTCGCTTCAAGATGAGTCCCACCCATTAGGTAGTCATCGATCGCACGGGCACATTCGCGACCTTCATTGATACAACGAACCACTAAAGACTGGCCTGTTCGCATATCACCAGCAGCAAATACACCTTCTTGGCTTGTAGCAAAACCCTGAGTTTCCACGTTACCACGCTCATCTAGCGCGATATCCAGTTGAGCAAGTACCCCTGTTGGTTCTGGGTGTAGGAAGCCCATGGCTAGGAATGCCAGATCACACGCGATTACACGCTCGCTGCCTTCTACTTCTTTGAAGTTTGGACGCTCGCCTGGTTTTGCATCTTGCCAAACGATATCAGCTAATCGAAGGCCAGTGACTTCACCTTTGTCATTACCAATGAACTCTTTGGTTAGGATATTCCAGTGGCGATCAACGCCTTCTTCATGAGATGTCGAAGTACGCAAGATCATCGGGTACTGTGGCCATGGCATATTAGCAGGGCGTTTCTCTGGTGGAATCGGCATGATTTCAACCTGAGTGATGCTTGCTGCACCGTGGCGGTTTGATGTACCTACGCAGTCAGAACCAGTATCACCACCACCAATGACGACAACATGTTTGCCTTTTGCGTGGATCTCTTCGGTTTTAAGATCCATGTTGTTGGCGCGGCGGTTGTTTTGACCTAGGAATTCCATCGCGAAATGAACGCCTTTTAGCTCACGACCTGGAACAGGCAAATCACGTGGGACAGTTGAGCCACCCGTTAGCAGAACCACATCGAACTCTTGACGCAGTTGCTGGGCATTCACATCAACACCAACGTGTTGGTTTACTTTGAATTCGATGCCCGCTTCGGCCATCAGGTTGATCTTACGATCAATCACGTCCATACCTAGTTTGAAATCTGGGATACCAAAACGTAGCAGGCCACCGACCTTCTCGTCTCGCTCGAATACCGTCACGGTATGACCTGCACTGTTTAGCTGCTCAGCCGCCGCAAGGCCAGCAGGACCCGAACCGATGATCGCAACGGTTTTGCCAGTGCGAGAACGTGGTGTTTTTGGTTTGGCGTACCCTTCACGATACGCCGTTTCTACGATGGTTTTCTCGATATTACAGATAGTGATTGGATCTTGGTTAATGCCAAGTACACAAGCACTTTCACATGGAGCAGGGCAAACACGACCAGTAAACTCTGGGAAATTATTGGTTGAGCTTAGAATGTTCCATGCTTCTTCCCAGCTATCACGATAAACGGCATCGTTAAACTCCGGGATGATATTACCGATAGGGCAGCCGTTATGACAAAACGGCACACCACAGTCCATACAACGAGAAGCTTGAGTATTGATCTTGTCTCCAAACTCCTCGTTCAGAACGAACTCTTTGTTGTTCTTGATGCGTTCAACTGGGTCGATCTTCTGTGGTAGTTCACGACCATGCTCTAAAAATCCAGTAGGCTTACCCATTATACGGCCTCCACTTGAGTTTCGTTTCCTTGAGACTGTGCTTCAGCTTTACGCTTTTGAAGAACTGCTTTGTAGTCACGTGGCATCACCTTAACCATAGAGGCTAGGCTTGCTTCAAAGTTGTCTAGGAAAGACTGAGCAACTTCACTTCCTGTGAATTGAATATGCTTGGTTAGCATGTCGAGTAATAGCTCTCGGTCTTCATGCTCTATTGGATCTAGGTCTACTAGCTCTGGGTTCAGTTTCGACTCAAAGTCGCCTGATTTATCCCATACGTAAGCGACACCGCCACTCATACCAGCAGCAAAGTTGCGACCTGTTGAACCAAGGATAATCGCTGCACCGCCTGTCATGTATTCACAACCATGATCACCGACGCCTTCTACTACTACTTTCGCGCCTGAGTTACGAACACAGAAACGTTCACCAGCCATACCGCGAATGAAAGACTCACCCGAAGTTGCACCATAGAAACACACGTTACCAACCACGATGTTGTCTTCCGCGACAATGCTTGCTTTCGCATCTGGGTAAAGTACTAATGTACCGCCAGATAAGCCTTTACCCCAGTAGTCGTTCGCGTCGCCTTCCACTTCGAACTTCACGCCCTTAGCTAGGAATGCACCGAATGACTGACCCGCAGAACCTTTGAATTTCACGTTCATTGGCTCAGGTAGACCCGCATCTTTGTACACTTTCGAGATTTCGTTCGACAACATGGTACCTGCAGAGCGGTCCGTGTTGACGATAGGGAATTCTGCATTCACCGCTTCGCCTTTCTCCAGAGCGGGAATTGCTGCTTGAATCAGCTTGCGGTCTAGCACTTCTTCTAGATTGTGGTTCTGCTGAGCTTGGTTGAATACGCCATCGGCTTCGCGTGGTTGCTCAACGTGGAGAACAGGAGACAGATCTAGATTCTTGTATTTCCAGTGAGAAATGTCTTGGCGAATTTTCAGTTTCTGGCCTTGACCGACCATCTCATCGATAGTGCGGAAGCCAAGTTCAGCCATGATTTCACGCAGACCTTGTGCCATGTATTGGAAGAAGGTGACGACGTCTTCTACGCGACCATCAAAGCGCTCACGAAGCGTCTTGTTTTGAGTCGCGATACCGACAGGACAGGTGTTCTTATGACACTTACGCATCATAATACATCCTTCAACCACCAATGCTGCGGTTGCCACACCCCATTCTTCTGCACCAAGTAGTGTTGCCACTGCAAGGTCACGAGGTGTCTTCATCTGACCATCCGCTTGAACCACGATACGGTTACGCAGACCGTTCTTCAGTAGCGTTTGATGCGTTTCCGCCAAACCAAGTTCCCAAGGAAGACCAGTATGACGGATTGAAGACATTGGTGATGCACCAGTACCACCGTCGAAACCTGCGATAAGTACAACGTCTGCTTTCGCTTTAGCAACACCAGAAGCGATAGTACCGACGCCCGCTTCCGATACCAGTTTAACGTTTACACGACCCGCGCGGTTCGCATTCTTCAAGTCATAGATAAGCTGAGCCAAGTCTTCGATTGAATAGATATCGTGGTGTGGCGGTGGCGAGATAAGACCGACACCCGGAGTTGAGTGACGTGTTGCACCGATCCAATCGTCTACCTTATCGCCTGGTAGCTGACCACCTTCACCTGGTTTCGCGCCTTGAGCCATCTTGATCTGTAGCTCATCAGCGTTGGTTAGGTAGTAAGAGGTTACGCCGAAACGACCTGAAGCGACCTGCTTGATTGCTGAGCGCTCCCAATCGCCATTTTCTTTGCGCTCGAAACGCATTGGGTCTTCACCACCTTCACCGGAGTTCGATTTCGCGCCAAGGCGGTTCATCGCAACAGCCAGTGTCGAGTGTGCTTCGTACGAAATAGAACCGAATGACATAGCACCGGTCGCGAAGCGTTTCACTATGCTTTCAATTGGCTCGACGTCGTCGATAGAGATAGAGCCCGCTGGGTTTTTAATGAACTCAAGTTGGCTACGCAGGGTTACCGCGTTGTCACCTTGTTTATCTACAGCGGTCGCGTATTGCTTGAACTGATCGTAGTTCTTGTTGCGCGTAGACTCTTGCAGTAGAGAAATGGTTTCTGGGTTGAACAGGTGCTTCTCACCACGCTGTTTCCATTGGTAAACACCACCAACATCCAGCATTTGAATTGGAATTTCGCGTTGTGGATAACCGATGCGGTGACGGATCAAAACTTCTTTGGCGATATCATCAAGGGTTAGACCTTGAATACGAGAAACCGTACCTGTGAAGTATTTGTCTACTACTGACTTGTGGATCCCCAAGGCTTCGAAGATTTGCGCACCATGGTACGACTGTAGCGTAGAAATCCCCATCTTCGAGAAGATCTTCAGCAGACCGCCATTGATCGCTTTACGGTAGTTGTTGAACAGATCGCGAGGGTTCGCTTCTGGATCCAACTTCTTGGTACGTTGAAGTTCAATGATGGTTTCAATCACTAGGTAAGGGTTAACCGCATTCGCACCGTAACCAAGTAGCGTTGCAAAGTGGTGCGTTTCGCGTGCGTCACCGGTTTCAACCACGATGTCACATTTCGCACGTAGACCTTTGCGGATCAAATGGTGGTGCACAGCACCAACAGCCAGCATTGCTGGAATCGCCGCATGGTTTGAGTTCACTGCTCGGTCAGTTAGTAAGATGATTGAGTAACCATCGACAACCGCGTCTTCTGCGTATTGGCAGATACGTTTTAGTGCACGCTCAAGCTTGCCTTGATCTTCATTGGCTTGGAATACGATATCCAACGTCTTCGCTTGTAGGTGCTCGTTATCGATAGCACGCAGTTTTTCAAGCTCGGAGTTCGCCAGAACAGGTGATTCCAACTCGACTTTCTGACAGTGAAGTGGCGTTTCAGTCAGAAGGTTGTGGTCTTTACCCAAGTATGTATTCAGCGACATAACCATACGCTCACGGATCGGGTCGATCGGTGGGTTAGTTACCTGTGCAAACAGCTGCTTGAAGTAGTTTGAAAGGTGCTGAGACTGATGAGATAGAACCGCAAGAGGCCAGTCGGCACCCATAGCTGATAATGGTTCCTTCGCGTCATTCGCCATTGGAACGATGATTTCGTTCACTTCTTCAGTGCTCACACCGAAAGCTTGTTGACGGTGCAGCAAACGCTCAGGAGAAGGTTGGCTGAACTGGTTGCTCGCATCTGGTAGCTTCTTCAAGCTCAGTAGGTTTTCTTCTACCCACTGCTCGTAAGGCTGCGCCGTTGCAATGCTGTCTTTCACTTCTTCGTCAGAAATGATGCGACCTTGCTCTAGGTCTGCAACGAAGATACGACCTGGTTGTAGACGTCCGCGGAATTCAACGTTCTCTGGTTCAATATCCACAACACCAGATTCTGATGCCATCACGAGGAAATTGTCTTTGGTCACTGTGTAGCGAGAAGGGCGTAGGCCGTTACGGTCAAGTGTCGCACCAACTTGAACACCATCAGTAAAACATACTGAAGCAGGACCATCCCATGGTTCCATGATATTCGCGTGGTACTGATAGAACGCGCGACGTTTAGGATCCATGTTTTTGTTTTCTTGCCATGCTTCTGGTATCAACATCATCAGTGCTTGTGGCAGGCTGCGACCAGAAAGAACTAGGAGCTCAAGTGCCATGTCAAAGTTAGATGAATCCGAGCTCCCTTCCTGACAGATTGGAAGAAGCATGTCGATTTCAGCCTGAGTAAACAGGTCTGATTCTAGGATTGCTTCGCGGGCTTTCATCCAGTTCAAGTTGCCGCGAACTGTATTGATTTCACCGTTGTGTGCAATGTAACGGAAAGGCTGTGCAAGACGCCATTTCGGGAAGGTATTGGTAGAGAAACGAGAGTGCACCAGTGCCAGTGCAGTCACCATGGTCGGGTTTTGCAGATCAAGGAAGTACTGAGGTACTTGCTCGGTCGTTAACTGACCTTTGTACACCAATGTCTTGTAAGACATCGAGTTAATGTAGAAGTCGTCACCAATGTTCGAAACGCTTTCTAGGCAAACACGTACAGTGTAGTTACGAAGTACATACAGTTTGCGCTCAAGCTCTTCGGGTGTGATGCCCGGACCACCAGAGATAAACACATGCTCAAACTGAGGTTCTGTGCTTAGTGGATCTGCACCGATCATTGAGTTGTCAGTTGGTAGTACACGGTAGCCGATGACTTCAAGGTCTAGACGTTGTGCGTTACGTTCCAGAATGTCACGGCATTGCTCACGTTTGTATTCGTCTTTCGGGAAAAGAACGATACCAACACCATACTTTTCAAACGAAGGCAATTTAATGCCTAGCTTAACCGCTTCTTCTAACAGGAATTCATGAGGTTTTTGTAGCAAGATACCCGCACCGTCACCGCTGCATGGGTCACAACCTTGACCACCGCGGTGTTCCATTCGTGCCAGCATATCCAATGCCTGAGTTACTACTTCGTGCGATTTACGGTTTTTGAGGTGAGCAACAAAACCGATACCACAAGCGTCATGCTCCAGTTCAGGAGTATACAGACCCTGTGAACTTTGCTCTCTATCTACCATAGATACATCCTTCCAGTTCAGTAGACGCAAATGTACTAGCTGATACTAGTTCTGCGTCCAGTCCTTTATTTTTATGATTCGCAGCCTGCCTAGGTTGGCGACTTTGACTCCATTCCGTACCTCGCAGGAAAAATATTGCGAGAAAAACAATCCTTGGTGAAATCCATGTTTTTTGTATCACAATCTAGTGATTTGTATAGGTGAGAGCTGGAAAACACCGATGTTTTAGTAACTAAATGTGTAATTTAATGCACAAATAAAACTAAAATCTGAAATTATCCTACAATTTTGTTAGGCGTAAATGCAATCGAAATTCGAGGTGATGGCGTTCTTTTTTATGTCTGATTTTGATCTTTATGTTTAACTTTTGCTTAACATTGGTATTTATTGCTTCATTTTATGCATGTTTATTGATTTTGGATAACTCCCTATCCGTTTTAAATCGATAACTTTCAACCTTTGTTTTTTTCATTTGTGTAATTTAATTACATTAATGGGAATGATATTTATTATTGTTTGGGGTGGGAATTGCAACTTCACGAACTAGTCAATACGATTGGGCAAGATCTTCAGCGCCGCTACGGGGAGAAAGTACATAAGTTGACGTTACATGCTGGCTTTAGCTGTCCAAATAGAGATGGAACAATAGGCCGAGGAGGGTGTACTTTCTGTAATGTTGCTTCTTTTTCAGACGAAAAAAATCAGATCAAGAGCATATGTGAACAGCTCAAAGATCGCGCTGGTGAAATCAGCAGAGCGGAAAAATATCTTGCTTATTTTCAGGCCTACACCAGCACCTATGCAGAAGTCGAAGTGTTGAAACGTATGTATGAACAGGCATTAAAAGCGGCAAACATTGTTGGACTGTGCGTTGGAACAAGACCTGACTGTGTTCCTGATGCAGTGTTAGAGCTTTTGGCGAGTTATGTGCGGCGAGGTTATGAAGTCTGGCTTGAGCTCGGTCTTCAGACTGCGAACAATCACACCCTTAAGCGTATAAATCGCGGCCATGATTTTAATTGTTATGCTAGCATCGCTAAACGAGCGAGAGCTTTAGGTATTAAAGTCTGTACCCACTTAATAGTTGGCCTACCGAAAGAAACCCACCAAGATAACATTGATACGATGCGTAAAGTTATTGATGTCGGAACTGATGGGATCAAACTTCACAGCTTGCACATTGTAGAAGGTAGTACCATGGCTAAAGCTTGGAAGGCAGGCAAGCTTAATGCTCCCTCTCTGCAGCAATATGTGGATACTGCTAGCGCCATGATCCGCATGACACCACCCGATATTGTGTTTCATCGGGTTTCATCGGCAGCCCGGCGTCCAACTCTGCTTGCCCCTTTATGGTGTGAGAATCGTTGGTTATCCATGACAGAAATTGGACGTACGCTTGAGCGTGATGGGCCACAAGGTTCCTTAATTAACCAACCTTTTTTATATACAAAACCCTCAATAAATACAGAAAAATCAGCAATAAGCTGATATCTTTTGTAACCTTAGTATTAGGTTGCAGATTGACATAGAGTATTAGAATGGAGCAGGTGTTTTACTGGTTATTGGATACCTCCCATGGGCATGGTTTTGGCCTTGTTGTCATTCTGTTTTGTGTGATTATGTCCTTTGTGCTCTATTCTCGCTTACAAAAACATATTGAGGCGTTGGTTCAGGATACACCGACAGCCTTGATATTAGTTGAAGCTCAGTCTGGTAAGTTACTTCTTGCCAATAAGGGTGCCATGCAATTGCTGGCAATTCGCCGGGTAGGTAAATCGTATCTTTTGCCCGACACCGTTCCATGTCAATTCTTACTATCGATAATCAACCAGTTCTCTGGCGAAGGGTTTAAGCGCTTTCCTATAGAATGGCAGGTGTCGAAAAATACCCGTGTTAAGGTAGAGATGAGTGGCCGTAGAACCATTTACCGGAGACGTGTTTCTTGGCTGCTATATCTGTCTTCCTACCAAGCAACTGAGGATGAAATGGCGCGAGAAATTGAGTCTCTTTCAGTGGTCAGAAGTGCATTGGATAACCTTTCTGAATTGGTTTTTATAAAAAATAACGAAGGTGAATTAATTTCAACGAATCGTGCATTTGAACGTTTCTGGGGCGTACGTGCTGAGGAAGGCAGTGAGGACATTAAAGGGGTTGTTAAAGGACGGGCAAATAAACGCCGCTGGACCACAAATGCCGATGGCCGCAGTTGCCTACTCGAAACCTATCAGAATATTTTGATTTCTTCTTCAGGAGAAACGATGGGAAGCATAGGTATCAGTCATGATGTGACGGACTGGCACAATATGCAACAAAACCTCCGTAATGAGATGGACAAGCGTCGTGATACTGAAGTGGCTTTGGCTCAGCGCGATACCATTTTGCAAAATATTCTAGAGTCCAGCCCTGACTCTATAGGTATATTTAACGAGAATATGGTCTATCAGGCATGTAATAAGCCATTTGTTCGCGCTCTTGGTATTTCTGATGTTGATGATCTAATCGGTAAACGGTTGCAAGATGTGATTCCTGATGATGTATATAGCCGTTTGTCTGAAACGGATCAAAAGGTGCTGTATGAAGGAAAATCATTACGTTATATTGATAAGGCAATCAATAGTAACGGTGAGTTCACTTGGTATGATGTGGTCAAATCGCCTTTTCGCGATCCTGCTTCAGGTACGAATGGTGTCTTGATCATGGCTAGGGATGTCTCTGATCGTTATCTTGCTGCGCAAAAACTTGAAGAGGCGAATCAGGAACTCGAGCGGCTCAGCTTTATTGATAGTTTGACGCAAATTCCGAATCGACGTCGATTCGATGAACAGTTAGCGACCTTGTGGCCATTGCATATACGTGAGCGTCAGCCTCTAAGCGTTATGTTATGTGATATCGACTATTTCAAAGGCTTCAACGACTATTATGGACATCAAACAGGTGATGAAGCCCTAGCTAAAGTTGCAGGAGTGTTCAAGTCAGTGTTATTTCGAACCAGTGATTGCGTGGCTCGATATGGCGGTGAGGAGTTTGGATTTATTTTACCCAATACAACGGTTGACGGTGCCTTGCAGGTTGCAGAAAAAATTCACCAAGAAGTGAAGTTGTTGCATTTAGAACATTGTGCTTCAGAAGCCTCCTCCATCTTGACCGTGAGTATTGGTATCGCGACTCTTTCTCCTCAACCTATGGACAATAGCGAAAGCTTGATTGCTCTGGCTGACAGTGCTTTGTATCAGGCGAAAGCAAATGGACGTAATCAAACTTGTGTCCATCACACATCAGACAATTAACGTCGTCAGGACCTAGGTTCCCTTAGCCGTGCTCAGTGAAAACAGGTAGTATTTACCTAACCTTGTCGCACGGAGCGCTCCATGAAACCGATAAAAAACCTCGCTCAGTATTATGTCGATCTTTTGGTTAAGCTCGGCATTTTGCGTTTCTCAATTTTACTTGCATTGGCATTAGTCGCTTTAGCTGTTGTCGTTCAGGTTGGCATTACGTTAGTTTTGAGTGGCCATGTGGATGACATTGATATCGTTCGCTCTGTATTTTTCGGTCTGCTGATCACACCTTGGGCTGTGTACTTCCTTTCAGTGGTAGTCGATCAGCTTGAGGAGTCACGCCAACGCTTGTCCAAGCTCGTTTCTAAACTCAAAGATATGCGCTCTCGGGATCAGGACTTAAATCATAAGCTGCAGCAAAACATTGCCAAGCTCAATCAGGAAATTGAAGAGCGTATTAAAGCTGAAGAAGCACGCGAAGAAGCCATGAAAGATCTTGAAAATGAGGTTTATCAGCGTGAGCGTACTCAACTTGAGTTAGCTGAAAGAACCGCGCTACTTCGTTCATTTATAGATGCTTCTCCTGATCTTATATATTACCGCAATGCTGATGGTGTTTTCTCTGGCTGTAACCGTGCCATGGAAGAGTTGACTGGTAAAAAAGAAAATCAATTAGTGGGTTTAACACCATGGGACGTTTATAGCAGAGAAGTTGCTCAGCAGATTGTTGATACAGATGAAAAGGTGTTTGCAGACAATCAGGCGTTGACCTATGAGCAATGGTTGGAATACCCAGATGGTCGCAAGAACTATTTTGAATTGCGTAAAGTTCCGTTTTATAGCAAGGATGGCCGTCATCTTGGGTTGGTTGGTTTTGGGCGTGACATTACCGAGCGTAAGCGTCACGAAGAATCTTTGAAGAAAGCGAGTCGAGATAAAACGACTTTCATTTCAACCATCAGCCATGAACTGCGAACACCTCTTAATGGTATTGTTGGATTGAGCCGCATGCTGCTTGATACGCCATTGACAGATGAGCAGCGAAACCACATGCAAACTATTAATGTTAGTGCGATTACTCTTGGTAATATTTTTAACGATATTATTGATATGGATAAGTTTGATCGCCGTAAGCTTGAGCTTTTCCCGTCGTCACTGAATTTTGAAGAGTTTGTTGCTGAAATAGAGAGCATTTCTGCCTTAATGGCGTCTCAGAAAGGTCTGCGCTTTGACCTTGAGCGTCTTAGTGAACTTCCAACGGCGATTGATGTAGATGCAACCCGATTGAGGCAGGTGTTGTGGAATTTGATTAGCAACGCCATGAAGTTCACCAAAGAGGGCGGTGTTGTAATGACGGTAGAAGCTGAAGTCGATGAAGAGTTTGCTCGCATTACAATGGAAATTGAAGATAGTGGTATTGGGATACCGGAAGCCGAATTGGAAAAGATTTTTGCCATGTATTATCAAGTTAAATCGGGCAAAGATAATCTGCATGCTGTTGGCACTGGGATTGGCCTTGCCGTCTCTAAACAACTGATTAAGATGATGGATGGAGATATTACGGTAAGCAGCGAGGAAGGCTTTGGTAGTACCTTTACCGTGACTATTCATGTCCCTCTATCTCAGGCCGTTGAAGAGTCTGGAGTCCCTGATACTGAGCGTAAGGAACTTAATATCTTTATGGTTGAAGATATTGAACTCAACATCACTGTTGCGCGCTCGCTGCTTGAAAGTATGGGGCATGAGGTTAGTGTCGCCATGACCGGGCAAGATGCAATCGAAATGTTTGACCCTGAGATCTATGATCTAGCCTTCCTCGATATACAGCTTCCGGATATGACAGGTTTCGATGTCGCAGAATTTTATCGTAAAACCTATAAAGATTTACCTCCTTTGGTCGCCCTTACTGCTAATGTACTAAAGAATAAAAATGAGTATCTTGAAAAAGGCATGGACGATGCGATTAGTAAACCCCTATCGGTGATCGCGGTGCAGGAAGTGATTGCTAAGTTTACTTCGGGTGAAGTATACCAACGTCCAGAGCCTGATAAAGAGGTCGATATTCCAGAAATTAACGAATTATATAGCAGAGTGCTGGACCTAGAGATGCTGGACTCTTACGTGGGTATTGTTGGTGCTAAGCCAGTGCTGGATAGTATTGATATGTTTGAGAACATGATGCCAGAATACATTGAAGTGCTTAATTCGAATATGACAGCGAAGCATCAAGACGGTATTGTTTCTGAAGCCCATAAGATTAAAGGCGCAGCGGGCTCTATCGGCCTCAAACATATTCAGAAAATTGCTCAGAAAGCACAATCCCCTGACTTGCCTGCATGGTGGGAAAATATCGATGACTGGGTTGAAGAAATAAAGAATGAATATCAGAATGATATTCAGATTCTGAAAGAGTGGTTGGCTCAAAGGTGATAACAATGAAAAAAATCGCATTAGTCGCTCTTGGCGCAGTGCTTTTGGCAGGGTGTTCAACCGCACCAGTCGGTTGGGAACAAAGAAACCAAGCAACAGTTGAAGAAGCGACGGTACGCTTGAAGAGTAACCTTTGGTTGAATAAGATGCCGACCTTAGGTGAAGTCCAAGATCAAACGCTCCATGGTTCGCTGAATCTAGAGTCTGACAAGCTATTACCGGCAACTCTGGAAGTTGACAGTATTTCTATTAAGCAAGGTGATGATAGCTGGACTATTGATGGCGAATTACTGGAATTACGCACGCACAATCAAAGTCACTGGGAGGTCGCTTTTGTGTGGCAGTTTGCTGTGAATGCAGATCAACCAGTGGATGTGGCTGTCATGCTTAAGAACGGTGATAAGGTCGAGTGGCTGGTAGAAAAAGAAGTAGCAATAGATACAGTCTATTAGTCACTGGTCTCCCAGAGATCGAAAAGGTTGATGCCTTGGCATCAACCTTTTTCGTTTTTAGCTACTCGCTGGCACCTCTTTTAAACCAGCATTGATGTCGAGAACATCCTGTTCGCTTAAAGTTCCGACGGCTTGGCGAAGTTTTAATACGCTCAAAATGTAATCGTAACGTGCGTTAGATAAATTCTTGTTCGCATCATACAAGTTGCGAGTCGAATCGAGAACATCAACGATAGTACGAGTACCAACATCGAACCCTGCCTCAGTGGCTTCTAAAGCAGACTTAGTCGATACAACGGTTTGTTCATAAGCACGCAGTGCTCCAATTGAAGCGCTGATGTCATTGTTAAAAGCACGTACGTTTTTTACTACGCCGCGGTAAGTTGCTTCTAAATCTTGGCTCGCTGCTACGTAATCAAATTCAGCTTGCTTGGTGAGAGAGGTAGTTGAACCACCCGTGTATAGAGGTACCGACAAATTTAGCCCGATGTTAAAGCCATCCGAGTCATAATCACCAGAGCTTGGGGTACTATTCATTTGTTCGGCAAGGCTGTAGCTACCATCCAAAGTTAATGAAGGTAGGTGACCTGAGCTTTGAAGTGAAATATTATCCTTGGCGATATCTTGTGCGATACGTGAAGACAGTAGGCTCAGGTTTTTCTGCTGAGCTTCTTCAACTAAAGCGTCGACTGGCGTTTGAGTTTTAGTCGCAGAGAAACGAGTAATATCTAATACATTTAGATTGGCGTGTTCTAGGCCGGTGATCTCTCGTAAACCTTCGTAGCTGTTTACCAAACTATTTTCAGCTAATACCTCATCAGCTAACACTGAGTCGTACTGCGCCTGCGCGTCATGTACGTCAGTAATGGCAGAAAGGCCTACTTCAAAACGTTGTTTAGTTTGCTCTAATTGGCGACCCACTGCCGCTTTTTCGGCTTGAACAAAAACCAAATTGTCTTTTGCTCTTAGCACTTCAAAATAGGCAGTGGCAACCCTAAGAATGAGATCTTGCTGGGCTGCTGCATAAGTCGCGTCAGCTTGGCGTGCCGTTTTTTCCGCTGTATCTAGAGTTATCCAGCTTGAGCGCTTGTATAACTCTTGGGTAAAGCCTACTGCGGCATTCCAAGCCTCAGAATCGTTTGTGGCACTGTTACGTTCACCACGGTTTACGTCATAAGCTGCTGTTAAGCTAATTTGAGGTAGTAAGGTTGCACGGCTAGAAGTCACCGCTTCAAATGCAGAATCGCGAGAAGCTGCTGCGCTAAGTAATGTTGGGTCGTTATCTTTTGCTTGGTTATAAATTTCCGTCAGTGTGTCAGCGAAAGCATTTGTGCTCAGGCTTCCTAGTGCTGCACTGATAAATAGTGGAAGCAGTTTTTTCATAGGTCCTATTCCTGCCAAAATATGAAAAAGGTGACTCATCGAGAGTTTAACTCATACTGATGCTAATTCACGCAAAACTTTGCAAATTTTTACACTTAACTATCCACTTGTGCAATATATTTAATTCATCAATTTAACTCAGAATACAAAAATTGTATAAAAAGTTGAGCCATATCCTTGGAAGTTAAGCTTTTGTCTGAGTAAACTATAAGATTCACTCACTGAGGTACCGAATGCAACTATCTGACAGTCAACAAAGTGAATTTACTCCACAAGATGTCGAAATTATCTCAAAAGAAACTCTATTTAAGGGCTTTTTTAAGATGGTTAAGTATCGCTTTCGACATAAATTGTTTGAAGGAGGTTGGAGTGAAGTTATTGAACGTGAAATGTTCGAGCGAGGACACGCTGCGGCTCTACTGCCATATGACCCAGTGACGGATCAGGTTGTTTTGATTGAACAAATTCGAGTGGGGGCTTTGGAGCATGCTCATCCATGGCAACTAGAAATTGTCGCCGGGATTATTGATACACAAGAGTCACCAGAAGAGGTAGTTCGTCGCGAAGCGGCAGAAGAAGCCGGCATTTCAGTTGATGGGTTAATCAAAGTGGTGTCCTATTATCCTTCTTCTGGAGGCTGCTCAGAGAAACTGGATGTGTACGTTGGGAAAGCCCAAGCTTCCTCCGCACATGGCGTTCATGGTTTAGACTATGAAGGTGAGGATATCCGAGTTCATGTGGTTGATCGCGAGGTCGCCTATCAATGGGTCACGGACGGGAAATTTGAAAATGGTGCTTCGATCATTGCTTTGCAGTGGTTACAGCTCAACTACCAAGCAGTAAGAGAACAATGGCACAAGCAGCAGTAAAAAAGGCGTATCACGTTGATTTAGCAGATTTGATGCGTACCTATGAAACCAATTACGCCAAGCTCAACGCTTTACTTCCACTTGGAGCTAAGGTCGGAGATTTACGCTGCTATCAAGCTGCTGACATGGCGTATCAAATTCAAGTGGTCGAAGTCACAAAGTACACAACTTTGGTCGATATTTGTCAAAGTGATGATATACCGGTGTTTCCATTGCCAAAAATGTCTGTCAGGCTCTATCACGATGCTCGTGTAGCCGAGGTATGCGAGTGCGAACATTTAAAACGAGTGAATGCTCGATACGAATATCCCAATGACAAAATGGTTCAACAAGATGAGAAAGTACAATTGAATCGTTTCTTGGGTGATTGGTTATCTTTTTGCTTAAGGCATGGTATCAGCCGGACGCCGATCAATATTTAGGTTTTAGTTTTGAAAGTAACGTCAAGCTCATCAGATAGCAGCATTAGACTGCTCCAGATTACAGATACTCATCTATTTGAAGCAGCAGATGGAAGCCTTTTGAGTGTGAATACAGGCGACAGTTTCAAAGCTGTCATTGACGCTATTGTCGAAGAAAATCCTGCCTATGATGCCATTTTGGCGACAGGGGATATTTCACAAGATCATAGCGAAGCTTCTTACCAACGGTTTGAGAAAGGTATTATCCCACTCAAGAAAAAATGTTTCTGGCTGCCGGGTAATCATGATTTCAAACCGAGCATGACATCAGTGATACCTTCTCAGCAAATTCAGCAGATTGAACATGCACTGTTGGGTGAACAATGGCAGATGATTGTGCTTGACTCTCAGGTTGCAGGTGTACCGCATGGTCGTTTGAGCGACAAGCAGCTTATGCTTCTTGAGGAAAAACTCGCTCAGTACCCTCAACGCTACACCCTGATTTTACTTCATCATCATCCTATACTGGTTGGTAGTGCTTGGCTAGATCAGCACACCTTGAAAGATTCAGAAGATTTATGGCAAATTCTTGATAAACATAATAATGTTAAAGCTGTCTTATGTGGTCATGTGCATCAAGATATGAATGTCGTTCGTAAAGGCGTTCGTGTTATGGCAACGCCATCCACCTGCGTTCAGTTCAAACCACACTGCGATGATTTTGCTTTAGATAATCAGGCTCCAGGTTGGCGTGAACTTCTGTTACACGACGACGGTACTGTCGAGACTGAAGTGAAACGGCTACCTGTGGGTAGCTTCCAACCTGATTTTCATTCAACGGGCTATTAAACTTGAATTCTTCTTACTAAGGATCTCTATGCGACCTTCATTACTTCTTTATATTCATGGCTTTAACAGTTCTCCTTTGTCTCATAAAGCTAATGTTATGAAGGAGTATTGTAAGCAATATTATCCTGATATTAAGGTGGTTGTGCCTCAGCTACCATGCTTCCCGAAACAAGCCGCTGAGTGTTTATTGGACATTATTGAACAACATATCAATGAATATCGTATTGGTTTGATTGGCAGCTCTCTTGGGGGATACATGTCTATGTGGCTGAATGCTCAATTTGGCTTCAGAGCTGTGGTTGTTAACCCAGCAGTAAAACCTTATGAATTGCTCGCTGATTACTTAGGTGAACAAGAAAACCCCTATACACATCAACGTTATGTTTTAGAAGATAGACACATTGATGAGCTTAAAGTATTGGATACACCTTCAATCAAGCGACCTCAGGATTTCTGGCTTTTGCAGCAAACTAAGGATGAAGTGCTGGATTATCATCAGGCAGTCGATAAATTTTTAGGAGCTAAGCAAACTGTTGAAGAAGGGGGGGATCATAGTTTTATTAACTTCGAACGCTACCCCCAACAAATTATCGAATTTCTTCAGCTCTAGCACTCCTTGAGGGAAGAGTCATAATTTTAGTGGTTACTTCGTTATCCCGCTTGACATCATTGCCTCTCTTCCAGACTATGTTTCACCTGTATTGAGCTGGATTCAGAACGACGAGAGTTTGGCCGTTTTTGCTACTTTTTAGGCTCATTGATAAAAAGAACAAAAAATTGCTGGCTCAGTAACCCATTTATTTTATATAACGAAATTCCGTATTATGACTGAACAATATAATGCAGGAGCCATTGAGGTTCTTAATGGTTTGGAGCCAGTACGTCGCCGACCAGGGATGTATACGGATACCGCGCGTCCTAACCATTTGGGACAAGAAGTCATCGATAACAGTGTCGATGAAGCGCTCGCCGGACACGCTTCAAAAGTTCAAGTAATTCTCCATGCTGACCAGTCGCTTGAAGTGATCGATGATGGTCGAGGCATGCCCGTTGATATCCACCCAGAAGAGAAAGTCTCTGGTGTGGAGCTTATTTTATGTAAGCTTCACGCAGGTGGTAAGTTCTCGAATAAAAACTATCAATTCTCTGGTGGTCTACACGGGGTAGGTATCTCCGTGGTGAACGCCTTGTCTAAGCGTGTGGAAGTGACAGTGCGCCGTGATGGTCAGGTGTATGACATTGCATTTGAACATGGTGATAAGGTTTCTGATTTAACCGTGACAGGGACTTGTGGACGTCGTAACAAAGGTACTAGCGTCCACTTCTGGCCGGACGCTAAGTACTTTGACTCGGCAAACTTCTCAGTCACCCGACTGATTAACAACCTTCGAGCCAAAGCTGTGCTTTGTCCAGGACTGGAAATCACGTTCTCTGATAAGGTTAATGGTAACGAGCATAAATGGTTGTATGAAGATGGTCTCAAAGATTATCTTGCGGAAGGCGTGAAAGGCTATACAGTTTTGCCCGAAGAGCCATTTACTGGCGAATTTTCTGCTGAAACAGAAGCCGCAAACTGGGCTGTCATTTGGCAGCCAGAAGGTGGTGAGATGATCACCGAAAGCTACGTTAACCTCATTCCTACCGCACAAGGTGGTACTCATGTTAACGGTCTACGACAGGGGTTACTTGATGCAATGCGTGAATTCTGTGAATTCCGCAACTTGTTGCCACGTGGCGTTAAGCTTACGGGGGATGATGTATTTGATCGCTGTTCGTACGTGTTGTCGGTTAAGATGCAGGATCCCCAATTTGCTGGTCAGACTAAAGAGCGTCTCTCTTCACGTCAAACCGCTGCATTTGTTTCTGGAGTCGTGAAGGATTCATTCAGCTTATGGCTAAATGAAAAACCACAACTTGCTGAACAGCTTGCTGAAGTCTGTATTGCTAACGCTCACCGTCGTATGCGTGCAAGTAAGAAGGTAGTGCGTAAAAAAGTGGCTTCAGGCCCAGCTCTACCAGGCAAGCTGACGGACTGTTCGGTTCAAGATTTAAACCGCACTGAAATCTTCTTCGTCGAGGGTGACTCGGCAGGTGGTTCAGCTAAGCAAGCTCGTGACCGTGAGTTCCAAGCGGTAATGCCACTACGCGGTAAAATTCTTAATACGTGGGAAGTCTCTCCTGATCAGGTACTTGCTTCTCAAGAAGTCCATGATATCTCAGTGGCACTAGGTATTGATCCAGATAGCGAGAATCTTGAAGGTCTTCGCTACGGTAAGATCTGTATCCTTGCCGATGCGGACTCGGATGGTCTGCATATCGCAACGCTACTTTGTGCGCTATTTACGCGTCACTTCCGCTCTCTGGTTGAAGCGGGTCATATCTATGTCGCCATGCCTCCTCTTTATCGTATCGACTGTGGTAAGGAAGTTTTCTATGCCCTTGATGACGATGAGAAAGAGGGCATTCTAGAGCGCTTGTCGAAGAAGAAAGCAAAAATCAACGTACAGCGATTCAAAGGTTTGGGTGAGATGAACCCACTGCAACTTCGTGAAACGACGATGGATCCAAATACTCGTCGCTTAGTTCAGCTAACCATTGATGACAACCAAGCCACTATGGAAATGATGGATATGCTGCTTGGTAAGAAGCGTGCTGATGATCGTCGCTCTTGGTTACAAAACAACGGCGACATGGCAGAGGTTTAACAGATGTCTACTGAAATCACATTTGATGGCGTTGAACAGTTGCCAATGCGCAAGTTCACCGAAGACGCTTATCTCAATTATTCGATGTACGTCATTATGGATCGCGCGTTGCCATATATTGGTGACGGTTTAAAGCCGGTTCAGCGTCGTATTATCTATGCAATGTCGGAGCTTGGCCTTTCGGCAGCGGCAAAATACAAAAAATCAGCACGTACTGTTGGTGACGTGTTAGGTAAATACCACCCTCACGGGGATTCTGCTTGTTACGAAGCTATGGTATTGATGGCTCAGCCATTTTCATATCGCTATCCGCTCGTAGATGGTCAAGGGAACTGGGGTGCGCCTGACGATCCTAAATCGTTCGCGGCGATGCGTTATACCGAAGCCAAACTATCTAAGTTTGCGGAAGTTTTGCTTGGCGAGCTAGGTCAAGGCACCGTGGAATGGCAGCCGAACTTTGACGGCACAATGAAAGAGCCGCAAATGTTGCCATCACGTTTACCCCACATCCTGCTTAACGGTGTGACAGGTATTGCGGTAGGTATGGCCACGGATATTCCACCACACAACGTACGTGAAGTGGCGGAAGCAACGATTCACCTGATCGACAATCCAAAGTCTGAACTTGCAGATGTAATGAACTTTGTTCAAGGGCCTGATTACCCAACAGAAGCAGAGATCATTTCGCCTAAAGCAGACTTAGAGAAGATTTATCGTACTGGTCGCGGCAGCATTAAAATGCGTGCTGTGTGGCATAAAGAAGGTTCAGAGATCGTCATTACCGCTCTGCCACACCAAGTGTCCGGCGCTAAGTTACTAGAGCAAATCGCTAACCAAATGCGTGCTAAAAAGCTGCCTATGGTTGACGATCTGCGTGATGAATCCGATCACGAGAATCCGACTCGTATCGTGGTGGTGCCGCGTTCAAACCGCGTTGACTGTGACCAGTTGATGAACCATCTATTTGCCTCAACCGATCTTGAAAAGAACTTCCGTGTAAACCTAAACATGATTGGTTTAGACAACCGCCCTCAGGTGAAAGGGCTCGTTCAAATTCTCTCTGAATGGATCGAATTCCGCCGTGCGACTGTACGTCGTCGTTTGCAACACCGTTTAGATAAAGTTATGGCTCGCTTGCACATCTTGGAAGGTTTGTTGGTTGCATACCTTAACCTTGATGAGGTGATTGAGATTATTCGTACTGAAGACGATCCTAAAGCGGTGCTGATGGAACGTTTTGGTATTACTGATATTCAAGCCGATGCGATTCTCGATACCAAGCTTCGCCACTTAGCGAAATTGGAAGAGATGAAGATTCGTGGAGAGCAGGAAGAGCTAGAAAAAGAACGTGAAAAGCTAGAGCAACTATTAGGTTCTGAGCGACGTCTCAATACGCTTCTGAAGAAAGAAATCAAAGCGGACGCAGACAAGTATGGCGATGATCGCCGTTCGCCAATGGTTGAGCGCGCAGAAGCCAAGGCGCTAACAGAGCGTGACTTAGTCCCTAGTGAACCAATTACGGTTGTGCTTTCTGAGAAAGGTTGGATTCGTCATGCTAAAGGACATGATGTTGATGCGGATGGCCTGAACTATAAGTCGGGTGATAAATACCTTGCTCATGCTCGTGGTAAGAGTAATCAGCAGGCCGTTTTCCTCGGCAGTGATGGTCGAAGCTATTCACTCGAGTCGCATTCTCTACCGTCAGCCCGTAGTCAGGGCGAGCCGATTACTGGGCGTCTTAACATTAGTGCAGGAACTAATATCCGTCATGTGGTAATGGGGGAAGAAGAGCAATTGTGGTTAGTGGGTTCTGATGCTGGCTATGGTTTCGTTTGTAAAGGCAGTGATCTTTTATCAAAAAACCGTAGTGGTAAAGCACTGGTTACATTACCACAAAACTCGGAAGTGATTACTCCTGACACCATTAGTGATCTAGATAATGATGAAATTTTAGCGATCACCAACCAAGGTCGAATGCTGTTATTCCCTATCAAGGATCTTCCTCAATTGGGTAAAGGTAAGGGTAATAAGATCATCAATATTCCTGCTGCTAAAGCCAAAGAGCGCGAAGAGGTGGTATCACATTTGATATCCTTGCCTCAAGGAGCTTCAATCACTCTTTATGCAGGTAAGCGTAAGCTAGGTTTGAAGAGCGCCGATCTGGACAACTTCCGTGGTGAGCGAGGCCGTCGAGGCAGTCTATTACCTAGAGGATTACAAAGAGTAACACGCATAGAAATCGAAGGCTCTACAATGGAGCAAGACAGCGAGTAAAAACAAATCCCATGCTAGAAAGTATGGGATTTTTTTATTCAATTTTTAAATCTTTTGAGTGTCTTCTGCAATCATAACGTTAAGTGTTTGTTCTTTACCCTTACGTAGAATCAGTACATCGACGCTAGTCCCTGGTCTCAATTCAGTGACAATATCCATTACGCTTTGACGACCATTAATTCTTTGTCCATCGATTTTAAGAATAATGTCCTGAGCCTGAAATCCTGCGTCTGCACCAGGTCCGTTAGGGTCAACGCCTAATACAACAATGCCGCCCAAATGCTCATTACCCAATAAACGAGAGGTGACGGAATTAATATCTTGACCGTCGATACCTATATAGCCTCGGATAACACGACCGTCGGCAATGATCTTCTGCATGATCTTATTCGCCAGCGCGTATGGAATAGCAAAAGAAATGCCGTAGGTTTCTAGTTCAGTTGCTTGCTGGAATGAGGCTGTATTGATCCCAACTAACTCTCCTCTTGTATTGACTAACGCCCCTCCAGAATTACCTTCATTGATCGCCGCGTCAGTCTGAATAAAGCCTTGTAGTCCACCTGCACTAATGGAAGAACGGCCAGTCGCAGAAACAATTCCAAAGGTTGTCGTTTGACCTAGATTGTATGGGTTACCAATAGCAAGAACCACATCGCCTACGGTTGGAGTGTAATTAGGATTGAGTGGTATCACGGGGAGATTGCTGCCTTCGACACGCAAAATCGCGATGTCAGTGCGTTTGTCAGTACCCACTAATTGAGCGGCAGCTACCCGTCCATCCTGAAGTGCTACTACAATCTGATCAGCCTGAGCGACGACATGATAGTTGGTTATGATGTAGCCTTTTTCACTAACGATGACTCCAGAACCTAGCCCTTGAGTCAGGAGTTTAGAACGATCGTCTTCCGTGTATTTTCGGCTGTATATATTTACTACGGCAGGGGCTGCTTTTCGCACCGCACCATTAAAGGATATCTCTTGAGCTGAAGTGATATTGATTTCATTGCTGAAAGTCTGAGGAAGAATACTGGAACGTAGAGAGGGGATCGCTAATAGTAACAGAGCAGCTGTCGCCAACCCTAAACCGATTGAACGCAACAAGAATTGCAGCATATTTTCCTAACCACTTCAAAATTCAGACAAGTGGCGAAAGGATAGCATTAGATGAGAAAATAATAAAAGGACGGTAGAAGATCCTACCATCCTTTGACATGGATTTTTCGTTTTTAACGCACAACCAAATAAATCGTGCGTTCACCGCGCTGAATGTTTAAAGCCAAAACACCAGGTTGTTTTTCAAGGACTTTTCTGAACTCTGCAAGGTTTTTGACACGCTTACGGTTTACACCAATGATAATGTCCCCTTTTGCAAGTTGATAAGCCTCAGCTTTCGAGCCTTTTTCTACTGAAGCGACTTTTATGCCTTGGACTGAGTCACTCGATGTTGTATTGGTTAACTCAGCACCAGACAGCCCTTCGTGCAGTTTATCTGCTGATGCTTTCACGTTTTGTTGCTCGCCTAGGGTGACCTCAAAGTTCTCTTTTTTACCATCACGGATAATTCCGAGTGAGATCTTTTTGCCAGCACCAAGTGTTGCGACCTTAGCTCGCAGCTCACTAAATGAATGAATCTCTTTGCCGTTGACAGAAACAATGACGTCGCCAGCTTTAATGCCTGCTTTGTCAGCAGCGCTGTCTGGAACCACTTGGCTGACAAAAGCCCCTTTACTTGATTCATAACCTAGAGCCTCCGCAAGTTCGGAAGTGATTTCTCCCCCTTGTACACCGAGCATTCCGCGCTTGACTTCACCAAACTCTAAGATTTGGTCGGTGAGGTTTGTCATCATGTTAGATGGGATGGCAAAACCTATCCCAACGTTGCCACCGTTTGGACCCAGAATCGCAGTATTGATACCAATCAGTTCACCTTTCAGATTAACCAGAGCACCACCTGAGTTGCCGCTGTTAATGGCTGCATCGGTCTGGATGAAGTTCTCGAAGTTTTCGATATTTAAACCACTTCGACCTAACGCAGAGACAATACCTGAAGTTACTGTTTGACCTAAGCCGAATGGGTTACCAATCGCGACAGCGAAGTCACCGACACGTAAAGCATCGGAATCTGCAATTTTAATTTCCGTTAAGTTTTTAGCTTTCTCAAGTTGCAGAAGAGCCACATCTGACATCTGGTCTCCGCCAACTAGCTCAGCATCGTACTCACGGCCATCATGCAGTTTAACGCGAATTTTTTCTGCGCCATTAATGACATGGTAGTTGGTGACCACATAGCCTTTTTCTGCATTAACGATAACCCCGGATCCGAGCCCTCTAAATGGACGTTCTTGCAATTGTTCTGTTGGAAATTCAGGTCCGAAGAAGAAACGGAACTGCTCGGGAATACGTTGCTTAGATACTTGAGTGCCTTCTACTGAAATACTGACCACCGCAGGGGTTACGGTTTCAAGCATTGGTGCAAGGCTAGGTAATTGTTCTCCATCAACAGATAGAGGGAGAGCCGCTGTAGCTTGTATGGGTGTGATGATTGAACTTAAGCTTAAAGACAGGACGGTTAAAGCAAGCAAAGGTTTTTTCATCTGATAACTCCTAGTTAAGTTAAGGCCTGAGATTCAATATTTGTTTGAAAAATAAGAAATCAATCGACACTTATGGGAGTTATGACTCAAAAACCTTTGCAAAGTTCAGCAAGAAGTGAAATAGAACTACGACGCTTTTGCAGTTACTGCCTGTGCTGAGTCGAGAACTTCTTTTTCCTCTTCTGCTAACATGCCCGTTGCTCCTGAAACGTAATCTTTAGGTGCTTCACTAAACGCCTGTGATGGCTGTTTGGGCTCAGCGGACTGTTCAGTTTGAGATTGATCCGCGACTTTTTTATTGAACGGATTGTCTTGCTCAGGAATGTTTGGCAACAGTTCTGCAGACGTTTTCGTCATATGTTGGTACAGCTTAGTGTATTCCTTACCCAGTGAATCTAACATTTCGGCTGTCTGAGCAAAATGATCGGCAAGATCTTGTTTTTGTTGCTCAAGCTCGAACTTAGCAGTTTCTAAGTCTTTCTGGATGGTCTTCTGTTTTTTGTATCCCGGAGTGGAAATGCGCGAGATGATGATTCCTAAAACAGCGCCAACAAGCAAACCTACGAGGGCATAAATCCAAGGCATATTCGCTCCTTATCATTGTTATTTAACATGTTTTTTACCGGCTGGTTACACATGCTCATCGGACATGTTACTATGAGAACTCGAGACGATAAAGAAAAATGCGTGTGCTCTGCATAGCAGTTTCAATCCTTCTATAGCACGTGAGTGAAGTAATGACACCCATAGAGATCTATACAAAAGATGTAAAAGAACATGGCTTTCAACAAGATGAAGCGCAGCTTCAAGCAGTGACAGCTTTGGATAATCTCTACCATGAATTTGTTCAATACGTAAACACCTCAGTTGAACCTGTTGCTAGGTGGAAGAGTTGGTTCGGTAAAAAAGCCTCGTTACCTGTCGCCCCTAAGGGGTTGTATTTTTGGGGTGGGGTAGGGCGTGGAAAAACGTATTTAATGGATACGTTTTATGAAGCTTTGCCCTGTGAAAAAAAAATGCGGGTACACTTTCACCGATTTATGTATCGAGTACATGATGAGCTGAACACATTGGGAGAGGTGAATGATCCTCTGGAGTTAGTAGCGGATAAGTTTAAATCAGAAGCAGAAATTATCTGCTTTGATGAGTTTTTTGTTTCAGATATCACTGATGCAATGATTTTAGGTACTTTATTCCAAGCCTTGTTTAAGCGTGGTGTAGTGCTTGTAGCTACGTCTAATATCCCACCTCAAGATCTTTACCGAAATGGTTTACAAAGAGTACGTTTCTTACCAGCCATTGAGTTAATCAACGCTAATTGCCGGATATTGAATGTAGACAGCGGTATCGATTACCGACTAAGAACATTGGAACAAGCAGAGATTTACCATTTCCCATTAGATACGAAGGCCAACACCAACCTGTGCCATTACTTTGAACAGCTTATTGGTGAAAACAAGCAGGGTGAAAAAAACATAGAAATTAATCATCGTCAGATAGAAGTCGTGAATTCTTACGAAGGGGTATTGCACGCCACTTTTAGTCAGTTGTGTCAATCGGCCAGAAGTCAGAATGATTACATTGAGTTATCAAGAATTTACAATACGGTGCTACTGGCCGATGTACAACAAATGGGGAGGGCAAGCGACGACGCAGCTCGTCGTTTCATTGCGCTGGTGGACGAGTTCTATGAGCGAAACGTCAAATTGATTATCTCAGCACAAGTACCGTTAGAGGAGTTATACACTCAGGGACAATTGGAATTTGAATTCAAACGTTGCCAGTCTCGATTGATCGAAATGCAAAGCCATGATTATCTTGCGAAAGAGCATTTGGCATAAGGGGTTGGGTGTTTCTACGAAGACTGAAAAAAAATTAAACTTTTTATCCGAAAAGAGGTGATTTTTTCAACTGACTTCTCTATAATCCTGCGACCCACCGTTACTGCAGACCAAATCCATAGCGGATCTAGGGTCGAGAGTGCCATCCACTCGAAGGGGTGATGACTGGGCTCTTAGTCAGTGGGAGCAATGCTCCTGAAGTGTAAATTTAAATTAACGGGTTATTATTAGCATGAAAACTTTCGTTGCTAAACCAGAAACTGTAAAACGCGACTGGTACGTTGTAGACGCTGAAGGTAAAACTCTTGGTCGTCTAGCAAGTGAAATTGCATCTCGCCTACGTGGCAAACATAAAGCTGAGTACACTCCACACGTTGACACTGGTGATTACATCATCGTTGTAAACGCGGAGAAAGTTACTGTAACTGGTAACAAAGCTAAAGGTAAGATTTACTACCGTCACACTGAATTCCCTGGCGGCCTAAAATCAATCAGCTTCGAGAAGCTAATTGATCGTAAGCCAGAGATGGCGATTGAGCTAGCAGTTAAAGGTATGCTACCACGTGGTCCTCTAGGCCGTGCTATGTACCGTAAACTGAAAGTTTACGCTGGTGCTGAGCACAACCATGTTGCTCAACAACCACAAGTACTAGACATCTAATCGGGGATTTCGAAAATGGCAGAGAATCAATACTACGGCACTGGCCGTCGCAAAAGCTCAGCTGCACGTGTTTTCATCAAACCAGGCAGCGGCAACATCGTAATCAACAAGCGTAGTCTTGATGAGTACTTCGGTCGTCCAACTTCTCGTATGGTTGTTAAACAGCCTCTAGAGCTAGTTGAACTAACTGAGAAACTAGACCTATACGTTACTGTTAAAGGTGGCGGTATTTCTGGTCAAGCAGGTGCTATCCGTCACGGTATCACTCGCGCTCTAATGGAATACGATGAGTCTCTACGTCCTACTCTACGTGCCGCTGGTTACGTTACTCGTGACGCTCGTTGCGTTGAACGTAAGAAAGTTGGTCTACGTAAAGCACGTCGTCGTCCACAGTTCTCTAAGCGTTAATCTTTTTTCGAAAAGATTGGCCTTCGGTGTTCTCACCGGAATGTGGTCCCAAAAGCCTGGCTTCTTGCCAGGCTTTTTGTTTTTCTCAGCAAAAGAATCCCTTCTCCCAGACCCGTTTCACTAACTTTTATCTGACATATTCCCCTTTTGTGACCTCATAGGCGATTTACTTCACGGTTGTTACAAAAAGGTAGCTTTATCTTGTCAAAAAGTAGGGTTTTATTTATCATTTGCCATCAAATAAATACAACTAAATTCGTATTTTGTTAGCCATGCTCTTTAAGCGGAATAATAATAATCCAAAAGGAGCAAATGGGAGAATGTTTGGATGAGCAATGCGCCTTTAAATAACGGTCGCAGACGTTTCTTGACAGCTACAACCGCGGTTGTGGGTGGTCTCGGAGCAGCTGCTGTCGCCGTTCCTTTTATTAAATCTTGGAACCCAAGTGAAAAAGCAAAAGCTGCGGGTGCCCCTGTTGAAGTTGATATCGGTAAACTTGAAGAAGGGCAGATGGTTCGTGTCGAATGGCGTGGTAAACCTGTGTGGGTTGTCCGCCGTGCACAATCCATTGTAGACGCGCTGAAAAGTATCGACGGTCAGCTTCGTGACCCAGCATCAGGTGAAGAGCAGCAACCAGCATATGCTCAAAATGCCTACCGTTCTATCAAGCCTGAGTACTTTGTTGCTGTAGGTATCTGTACCCACC
This sequence comes from Vibrio sp. T11.5, assembly GCF_027587155.1. Lineage (NCBI taxonomy): Bacteria > Pseudomonadati > Pseudomonadota > Gammaproteobacteria > Vibrionales > Vibrionaceae > Vibrio > Vibrio sp. T11.5. The sequence goes on along the minus strand of NZ_JAPPTP010000002.1, from coordinate 102,207 downwards.
TTGGTTGTTCACCAACTTATTTACCGGACAGTTTCAGTGAACAGGTTCAGGGTGTTAAATCAGGTTTCTTCTGTCCTTGCCATGGCTCCAAGTTTGATATGGCTGGTCGTGTATTCCAAGGTGTACCTGCTCCACTTAATTTGGTTGTTCCGAAGCACATGTACCTGAGTGATACTAAGATTATTATTGGTGTTGACGAAGAAGGGGAGGCATAATGCAAGCTCTACTTGATTGGGTAGAAAAACGTCTACCCGCAATGAATGCGTACAAAAAGCACCTTTCTGAGTATCCGATGCCGAAGAACTTTAACTTTTGGTATCTGTTCGGCTCACTAGCAATGCTTGTGTTGGTTAACCAAATCCTAACGGGTATCTGGTTAACAATGAACTACGTTCCATCTGGCGATGGCGCGTTTGCTTCTATCGAATACATCATGCGTGACGTAGAGTACGGTTGGCTACTTCGTTATATGCACTCAACGGGCGCGTCTGCGTTCTTCGTTGTTGTCTACCTACACATGTTCCGAGGCCTGATTTATGGTTCTTATCAGAAGCCTCGTGAGCTTCTGTGGATTTTCGGTATGCTTATCTTCCTTGTGTTGATGGCTGAAGCTTTCATGGGCTACTTACTTCCATGGGGTCAGATGTCTTACTGGGGTGCACAGGTAATCATTTCACTGTTTGGTGCGATTCCGGTTATTGGTGATGACCTAACGTTATGGATTCGTGGTGACTACGTTATCTCAGGCGCTACTCTGAACCGCTTCTTTGCACTGCACGTTATCGCACTTCCTATCGTACTTCTGCTGCTTATCGTTCTACACGTATTGGCTTTGCATGAAGTAGGGTCTAACAACCCAGATGGTATCGAAACTAAGCTACCTAAAGGTTCGATGGGCGACGGCTACAAAACTCAGTTCCCATTCCACAAAGATTACACTAAGAAATACGACATTATTGATTCTATTCCTTTCCATCCTTATGGTACGGTGAAGGACATGGTTGGTGTCGCAGGATTCTTATTCCTGTTCTGTTACGTGTTGTTCTTCAATCCAGAAATGGGTGGATACTTCCTTGAGCCGCCTAACTTTGAAGCTGCTAACCCACTGAAAACACCAGAGCACATTGCACCAGTATGGTACTTCACACCGTTCTACGCGATTCTACGTGCAGTTCCTGATAAGTTGCTAGGTGTTATCGCAATGGGAGCATCTATTGTCGTGTTGTTTGTTCTACCATGGCTAGACCGTTGTAAAGTTCGCTCTTACCGCTACCGCAGTAAGTTCCATTTATTCAATATCATCCAGTTTACGATCAGCTTTATTGCCCTAGGTGTTCTTGGTGCGCTTCCAGCGACGCCAACATACACGCTATTAGCTCAGATCTTTAGCTTAGCTTACTTCATGTTCTTCGTCCTTCTGTACTTCTACAGTAAGAACGAAGCGACTAAGCCACTACCAGAAAGGGTGACATTCAAATGAAAAAATGGATTGTAATTTTGTTTGCAATGCTGCCTTCCCTGGCAATGGCAGCGGGCGCAAATGTACCGCTTGATAAAGCAAACAACGACCTAAGTGACCAAGCTTCACTACAAAATGGTGCCAAGCTGTTTATGAACTACTGCTTCGGCTGTCACTCAGCGCAGTACCAACGCTACGAGCGTGTTGCTCGTGATATCGGTATTCCAGTTGAGTTGCTAAAGGAAAACCTGATTTTCGACCCAAATGCGAAAGTTGGTGATCTGATGGAAAACGCGATTCCGGACAAATCAGCCGCGAAATGGTTTGGTGCAACGCCACCAGATCTTACGCTAGTTGCCCGTGTTCGTGGTTCTGACTGGCTATATACATACTTACGTTCTTTCTATGAGGACCCATCTCGTCCATTTGGAGTGAACAACATTGTTTTCCCAAGTGTCGGTATGCCGCATGTATTGGAAGAGCTTCAGGGCATTCCCAAGCCAGTTTACGATACTCAAATCGTTGATGGCGAAGAGCATAAGGTTGTGGTTGGTGTTGAAAGCGATGGTACTGGCGAGCTTAACCAAGAAGAGTATAACGATGCAGTTCGAGATCTAGTGAACTTCCTTGAGTACTCAGGTGACCCTGTGAAACTGGAGCGTCATGCTCTTGGTTGGTGGGTAATGGCATTTCTCGTTATCTTCACCATCGTGGTGGTTCTACTTAAGAAAGAGTATTGGCGTGATGTGCACTAATTGTGCTATCATGCTGTGCTAATTCCCAATTTTTATTGTTGATAATGGAGGCTTAGCCTCCATTATTTTTATATCTGTAAGTGTGCTGGAGGGCTCCATGGCTGTAGCTGCCAATAAACGTTCTGTGATGACTCTATTTTCAAGTGCATCTGATATGTATAGCCATCAGGTACGTATCGTTCTAGCTGAAAAAGGGGTGAGTGTCGAAGTTGAACTCGTCGACGAAGCGAATCTTCCTGCAGAGCTGATTGAGCTAAATCCGTATAAATCAGTGCCAACCTTGGTTGATCGCGAGCTAGCGCTTTACGATTCAAAAATTATCATGGAATATCTGGACGAGCGTTTCCCGCATCCTCCATTAATGCCTGTTTACCCAGTTGCTCGTGGTAACAGTCGTTTGATGATTTATCGTATTGAGAAAAACTGGTATTCACTGGCAGAAAAAGTGGTGAAAGGCAATGCTGAAGAAGCTGAAGCTGCACGTAACAAACTACGTAACGACCTTCTGACTCTTGGCCCTGTCTTTGCAGAGTTTGAATACTTCATGAGCGAAGAATTCAGTCTGATCGATTGTTATTTAGCTCCACTATTGTGGCGTTTGCCTCAGCTAGGTATCGAACTTGCCGGTCCTGGTTCCAAAGAGCTGAAGGTTTACATGAACCGCGTATTTGAGCGTGATTCATTCTTAGCCTCTTTGACAGAAGCTGAACGTGAAATGCGTCTGAGTCGCTAATTGGAAGCGAAATGGACATAGAAAAAATGACACCACGCCGACCATATATGCTTAGAGCATTTTATGATTGGCTGGTGGATAATGATTTGACTCCTCATCTGGTTGTTGCCGCTACCCTTCCTGGCGTTCGTGTTCCAGTTGAATTTGTTCAAGATGGACAAATTATTCTGAACATTGCTCCACGAGCAGTAGGCAACCTTGAGCTAGGTAACGAGGCAATCACTTTTAACGCTCGTTTCTCTGGCCGTCCTCATTCTGTTATTGTTCCACTGTATGCTGTCCAAGCTATCTATGCGCGTGAAAACGGTGCTGGTACTATGTTTGAGCCTGAAGATGCATACATGAACGACTTTGATGAAGAAGTGTTTGAAGTTGAAGATTCACCAGAAGAAGATTCAGGGTTATCTTTGGCTATAGAGACTAGTAACAAAGAAGAAGAAAACACTCCAGATGATGAGCCACCTCGACCAAAAGGTCGTCCGAGCTTAAGAGTTGTAAAGTGAAAAAAGCAGCGTTACCGCTGCTTTTTTGTCTTAAATTGAGTAATAAAATAACACTAGCTTCCAGTCTTGAACGCCTTAATGACTTGTTTTACCCCTGAAATGTTTCGCGCAACATCCACTGCAATAGTCGCTTGCTCTGGAGAAACGTAGCCTAACAAAAACACTTCTTTGTCTTCAGTAATGACTTTTACTTTCACGCCATTCAGTTGGCCATTTGTTAGAAGAGCAGATTTGACCTTAGTTGTGATCCAACTGTCGTGACTTATTTGGCCAACGGACAATGGTGCTTTAATTCGAACCTGATTATGGATTTTTTCCACACCTTTAAAGTCTTTTATTGTAGCAACAAATTGATTGAGTAGATCTTGATTGCTGGCTTGGCCCATTAGTATTACGGTTCCATCATAAGAACTTGCTGTAATTCGGACTTCGCGCTGAAAAGGAGGTTTGTTCGTCAGACCGGCTACTTCAAATTCGATGTTATTGTCGTTCCACATTTCTTGAGTGGTACGAGTGTCAGTCACAACGTTAACTGTGGTGGCGGCGCCGGCAACAAACAAACCAGCACATCCAGTAGTGCTTAGCAAAATACAAGTAATAACAAAAGCTTTAAGGTGTTTCATAGCTTACTCTTCGTGCGCAGGGAATAGAACTTGATCAATAAGATCGCATAAGCAGTGGAGTGTCACCATATGCACTTCATGGATCCTTGCAGTTCTGTGAGATGGAATCCGAATCTCAACATCATTCTCACCTAACAGACCAGCCATTTCACCACCGTCTTTACCTGTGAAAGCAATTATCGTCATGTCACGTGTAACCGCCGCTTCCATAGCTTTGATGATGTTCTTACTGTTACCACTGGTCGATATAGCCAGTAAAATGTCTCCTGCTTGGCCAAACGCTCTGACCTGCTTTGAGAAGATCTCTTCATAATGGTAATCATTGGCGACGGCAGTCAGCGTTGTATTGTCGGCAGTGAGTGCCATAGCAGGTAGACTCGGTCGTTCAGTTTCAAAACGGTTTAGGAGGCAGGATACAAACTGCTGTGCATTAGAAGACGACCCTCCATTGCCACAACATAAGATCTTGTTGCCGTTTAATAAGCTCGCTACCATTGCTTGGGCGGCGTGGGTAATTGCATCGGGCAGAGCTTCTGCTGCTGCGATTTGAATCTGAATACTTTCAGTGAAGCTGTCTTTAATGCTGTCTAGCATTGATTATCCTTGGGTTATTGCGTTTTTTATCCATTCGATTTGTTTACCTTGCTGGTGCATCGCCACCAAGTCAAATCGAAAGTCTGTGGTATGAACAGATTTCCCTTGCTTCATCAACCAGACGTTAGCTGTGTTAATGAGTTTGTTTATCTTACTTGAGGTGACCGTTTCTGCCGCATGACCATAATGTTGGCTTGCACGATAGCGTACTTCAACAAAAACTACCGTTGAGCCTTCAAGCATTATAAGATCGAGTTCACCCCCTTTGGAATGGAAGTTTCTTCCTATTGGTGATAAGCCCTGACGAACCAAGTACTGCTCCGCCAGAGCTTCATAATGCTTGCCACTATGACGTCTATTTAGCCACGCCATGCTCAGCCCAGCTGATTTCTCGTTGCACTACGCAGTCTTCGTTGATACTTAGGACTCCGGTATTACCCTGTAAAGTATGACCCTGGACAACTTTCATTTGTGGTAATTGTTCCATGAGTAAATAGGCATCCATTCCGAGAGCTTGAAGACGTTTCTCCGCATTAGAGTCTTTCGGCCAAAGTTGTTCCATCTGAGCCTCTAGTGCTGCATTTGGCTGTATTAGAAGAGGGATGTCACTATACATGACTCCAGTTAGATCTTCATATTGTTGACGCCCGCTATTACTGCGTGAATTTGAAAACAGTTTGGGTGGCGTCGTATCTGGATTTACTGCGACTTCTATAAATGGCTTAATCAATGTTAGTTCGGAGCTACCTGCGACGATATATACAGCATCTATATCACGACGGCTACGCGGCTGGCTCTCTAGAGGTATATTAAGTAATGATTCCATCTGCGCGATATGCTGTTGGCTTTCTTGTAAGCCAAAGACTTTATTAATATCACGTTGAAGCTGGCGTTTGTCGCCAAACAGATTGACTGCGACTTTATCTTTACTGTAATGCTTCCATTCCTTTTCGAAAGCTTCAACAACACGTGTACCAAGCCTGCCTTGAGGGGCAAGAATTAATGGGTAGCGGTAGCCTTGAGCAAACAGGTGCTTTGCCGCTTGAGCAACTTCTTGCTCTGGTGAGAGTGCTAAATAGCAAGTGTTATTGCCTGGTTCTAGGTCATCTGGAATATTTAACGCTAAAGTGGGCAGTGGGCGTGAAAAGCTGGTTTGGGCTTGCTGTAGCTTTTCAATGTTACTTTTGATAAGTGGGCCAACGACAAAGTCGATGTTCTTCTCTACTAAAGTTTGCTCTAGCTGCTCTGGCGTCACGGTATTGGTATCAATGACAGTCAAATTAGCGTTCTCATCACGCTGCGTGTCGTTCATCATTTCTAAGATGAAGCCATCACGAATCAACTGAGCTTGTTTAGCGAATTTACCAGACAAAGGCAGAAGCAAGGCTGTACTGACGGGTTTTACAATATCGAGAGCGAGAATATTGCTAATTGCTTTAGGCGTGTAAACTGCAGCAGGGTGAGCTGGATTTTCTTCCAACCACTTTTCGAGAGTATTTTTAAGCTGAGGAATATTGCCGGATAATGTTTTTGTATAAATAGCTAACTGCAGCCAACCGTCCAGAACAGCTTCATCAGGCTCTGCAGAGAATTGGGTGATCTGGTACTGACTGTATTGGCTTAGGTTGTTCCACACACTTTGTGCGATAAATTCTTGCTCAGAATCTTTAACAAACTCCGCTGACTCATTTAATGCACGAGCGGCTTCAAAGTATTGGCCTTGTTGAGAGAACAGCTTGGCACGAAGCTGGTGATAACTTTTCCACTGCTCATTGGCCAGTTTCCAAGATGTATTGAACTTAAGTGTGTTCAGTGCTTGCTCATATTGCTCTTGTTTGATTAAGGCTTCTGCATTAGCGAGCTGCCATTCTGCTTGTTGCAGATGGGAAAGGTTTTGTCTTGCTAGTCGCTTGAGTAGTAGCTTAGCCTGAGCAATGTCACTTGATTCAACGGCCGCTTTCAATGCCATAACCAACCAATCGTTCTGAATACTTCCTTCACTACTGTCTGCTCGCATTAGATAAGTCTGCATAGACTGGTTTGGATCGAGCGTAATGTCTACACTGGTTGGTGTTGAGGGGGTTGTAGAACAGGCTGCTAGTGTGACAGCGAGGGCTACAGGAGTCAGTAAGCGTGTTACACTAAGTCGCTTTTGGTTTTTTATGGCCATGAGTAATTAACTAATTCCGTATAAAATTGTGTCTATATTAATCGTTGAAGTGATGGTAAACAAATGACAGATAACAAAACCTTACCAACTGAGGTCCCAACTCTCTACATTGTTCCAACCCCAATTGGAAATTTAGGGGATATCACTCAACGTGCACTTGATGTTTTAACCGATGTCGATCTCATTGCTGCCGAAGATACTCGCCATACTGGCAAACTGTTGTCTCATTTCGGCATTCCGACAAAAACCTTTGCATTGCATGACCATAATGAACAGCAAAAAGCGCAAATGTTGGTCGAAAAGCTATTATCCGGACACTCAATTGCCTTAGTGTCTGATGCAGGAACGCCACTAATTAGTGATCCAGGGTATCATTTGGTCACCAAATGTCGTCAGGCTGGCGTTAAAGTTGTGCCACTTCCTGGTGCCTGTGCAGTTGTCACTGCGTTAAGTGCCTCTGGACTACCTTCTGATAGGTTTAGTTTCGAAGGTTTTCTGCCAGCAAAAAGTAAAGGTCGCAAAGATAAATTTCTTGAGATAGCAAAAGCTGAGCGTACTTGTATCTTTTATGAGTCCCCACATCGTATTGTGGATTCTCTGGAAGATATGTTGGAGATATTAGGCCCTGAGCGCGAAGTGGTTCTGGCTCGTGAACTGACTAAGACGTTTGAAACGATTCACGGGTTACCTTTGGGGGAGCTCGTTGAATGGGTTAAATCAGACGAGAACCAGCAAAGAGGCGAAATGGCGCTACTTATTCATGGTTATCGCTCGGCTATTGAAGATTCTCTTCCGGAAGAAGCGACTCGTACCTTGGCCATATTGACAAAAGAACTGCCTTTGAAGAAGGCTGCAGCCATGTCTGCTGAAATCTATAACTTGAAGAAAAATGCCTTATATAAATGGGGGCTAGAAAACCTCAACTGAGTCTAGAGTGAATACGTTGTCGCTCGTTTTCTAATCACTTGGTTGTTGGTTTACGGCAAATGTGTGATCTCGCTAGACACTGAGTGGCAATCTCTATACAATCCGCATCGGAGTTGACTGGGTAGTCGCTGCTTCATTGATGTCCCTAGCCTTGTGTTGGGGAGACTGATGAAGGGGAGGAAAGTCCGGGCTCCATAGAGCAGGGTGCCAGGTAACGCCTGGGAGGCGCAAGCCTACGACAAGTGCAGCAGAGAGAAGACCGCCGATGGCCTAAGGGTACAGGTAAGGGTGAAAGGGTGCGGTAAGAGCGCACCGGGCGACTGGTAACAGTTCGCTGCAAGGTAAACTCCACCCGGAGCAAGACCAAATAGGCTTCCACATTGCGTTGCTCGCGTAAGGAAGCGGGTAGGTTGCTTGAGCCAGTGAGCGATTGCTGGCCTAGACGAATGGCTACCACCGCATAAGCGGAACAGAACCCGGCTTACATGTCGGCTCCACCTATTCGAAACCCATCGTAACCTCAGCGTTATGATGGGTTTTTTGCTTTTTATTGACGAAATTAATTCTGCAAGCACTAAACTTAGCGCAATATCACGTGTTCCAGTCTGCAATGGGTGGCGATCACCCTCTAAATCAGTACACTGGAAAGTTTGAGCGCGCAGTGCGAGAGCGAGATAAAAAATCATGACCGAAGAATTTAAGCACATTTCTGTATTACTGCATGAATCTATCGATGGCTTAGCCATTAAGCCTGATGGTACCTACATTGACGGAACCTTTGGTCGTGGTGGGCACAGTCGTCAAATCCTTTCTCAGCTGGGAGAGCATGGTCGTCTTTTTAGTATCGATCGTGATCCGCAAGCCATTGAAGAAGCTCAAACGATCGATGATCCTAGATTTACGATTATTCATGGCCCTTTCTCAGGCATGGCGACGTATGCAAAAGAGCGAGGCTTAGTTGGTCAAGTTGATGGTGTCTTGCTTGATCTTGGTGTTTCATCTCCTCAGCTCGATGATGCTGAGCGTGGTTTCAGTTTTATGAAAGATGGCCCGCTGGATATGCGCATGGATCCCACATCAGGGATCCCTGTTTCTCAGTGGCTAATGGAAGCCGATCTAGATGACATCACTTGGGTTATTCGTGAGTTTGGTGAGGATAAACATGCTCGTCGAATTGCGAAAGCGATTGTGGCTTACCGTGAAAACGAAGAAAATGAACCGCTGCTACGTACAGGTCAGCTTGCTAAGCTGATTTCCGACGCGGCGCCAAAGAGTTTTAAAGAGAAAAAACACCCAGCTACGCGTGCATTTCAGGCGTTCCGTATTTACATCAATAGTGAGCTTGAAGAAATCGATACCGCGTTAAAAGGCGCTGCTAGTATTTTAGCTGCTGAAGGCCGTCTGTCCGTGATCAGTTTCCACTCTCTTGAAGATCGCATGGTGAAGCGCTTTATTCGCAAAGAGAGCAAAGGTCCTGAAGTCCCTCATGGAATTCCAATGACAGAAGCACAAATCAAAGCCCTAGGTAGTGCTAACTTAAAGCCAATAGGAAAAGCAATTAAGCCTTCTAAGCGAGAAATTGATATCAATACTCGCTCTCGTAGCTCTGTACTGCGTATTGCGGAGAAACTCTGATAGCAATGAGTAAAGCCAAGTCAAATCTAGCTAAACTGATTGTTGTCGACCTTCTGACAGTGGGGCGAATGCCTTTGCTGGTATTGATTTTGATCTTTGCATCCGCCATGGGCGTTGTTTTCACGACACACCACACACGACAAGCTATTACCGAAAAAGATCAAGCCTTGCAGGAACGAGAAAGGCTAGACAATGAGTGGCGCAACTTGCTGATTGAAGAAACGGCGCTAGCCGAGCATAGTCGAGTGCAAGAAATTGCCAAAGATGAACTGCAAATGAAACGTCCGGATTCAGATAAAGAAGTGGTAATTGACCTCCCATGAGTAAAAGTAAAGTCACCGCTCCTACCAAGAAACCGGCGAATACAGAGAAGCCTAGCTTGATCCGTTGGCGTTTTTATTTAGTCCTATTGTTTGTTTTAGGGGCATTCTCAGCTCTGGTAGCCCGCATAGCCTACATTCAAATCGTTGAGCCTGACAATCTCATTCAGCAGGGTGATTTACGTTCTATCCGAGCGAAAACTATTCACTCTGCCCGAGGAATCATTTCTGATCGCAATGGTGAGCCTCTCGCTGTTAGTGTGCCTGTGGAGGCGGTCTGGGCTGATCCGGCAACTATTTTTAAACGTGACGGCTTTGCTAACATGGATCGTTGGTATGCTCTGGCCGATGTTCTCGGCCTTGACCGTAAAGAAATGGTCAACAAAATCCGTCGTAACAAATCCCGCCGGTTTGTCTATCTTCAACGTCAAGTTAGCCCAGCAATGGCTCACTATATCCGTGAACTGAAACTTGCAGGCGTTGGTCTGAAAGCTGAGTCCAGACGTTATTATCCGACAGGTGAAGTTAGTGCTCACTTGGTCGGTGTGACTGGTATTGATGGCCACGGATTGGAAGGTGTTGAGCGTAGCTATGATAAATGGCTGACGGGAGAAGCGGGTAAACGCATCATTCGTAAAGACCGATATGGTCGGGTAGTTGAAAACATTTCATTGGAAGAGCGAGAAGAAGGTAAACCGCTCGAGCTGACAATTGATCAACGTATTCAGGCCATTGCTTATCGTTCTATCAAGCAAGCTGTAGCTGATTACCGCGCTACCTCGGGAACAGCGGTGATATTGGATGTAAAAACCGGTGCAGTGTTGGCGATGGTCAATGCTCCTTCATACAACCCAAATAACCGTTCTGACCTTCAATCGGCCAAAATGAGAAACCGGGCCATCACCGATGCGTTTGAGCCTGGTTCAACGGTGAAACCTTTTGTTGTTTTAGCCGCGCTGGAAAATGGGGTCGCTGATAAAAATACGATCATTGATACTGGCAGTGGCATTATGCCAATTGGTGGCCAGAGAGTACGTGATACATCCAAAGTAGGAAAAGCGGATCTAACGACGATTTTGAAAAAATCGAGTAACATCGGTGTTGCTAAGCTAGCGCTCGATATGCCTTTAGAAGCCTTGCTTGGTATGTACAGTTCTATCGGGTTTGGTGAAATGTCAGGGCTGAACCTAGTGGGTGAAACATCAGGTATTTTCCCCGATCGACGTCGTTGGTCCAAATTTGAAATTGCAACTTTGGCATTTGGTTATGGTTTGACTATTACACCCCTTCAACTTGCGCATGCTTATGCCACACTGGGTAATTTCGGCAAGTATCAACCCATCCATATTATCGAAAACAACCAACAGGACCTATCCCGTCAGGTGATTGATGAGAACAATGCACATATGGTGCTGAATATGTTAGAGACCGTAACTCAGCCTGGTGGTACTGCAACCAAAGCGGCGGTGCCTGGTTATCGTGTTGCAGCAAAGACAGGTACCTCACGCAAGGCGATTGCAGGGGGATATGGTGATGAGTATTTTGCCTATACCGCAGGTGTGGCGCCTGTCAGTAATCCACGCGTAGCTCTAGTGGTAGTGGTTAACGAGCCTCAAGGAGACAACTACTATGGCGGTTCCGTTGCTGGCCCCGTGTTTTCTGAGATATTAAAGGGCACACTGCAGATCCTCAACGTTGCTCCTGATGAAAACAGATTTAAAGAAGAATAAGTGAGGTGTTAGATGACCAAAGAACTCACACTGGCTAATTTGCTTGCTCCTTTGGCTGACTTGTCGTCCCAGGCAGGAGGTGACATTGTTATTGAGAGATTGGTTCTCGATAGTCGTAAAGTGGCTCCTGGTTCTACCTTTGTTGCCATTAAAGGTCATGCTGTCGATGGGCGGCAGTTTATTCACTCTGCGGTTGAGCACGGAGCTAACGCCATTATTGCTGAAGCGGATGAGAGTGCCGTCCACGGTAAGGTGACATGGATTGGTGATGTTCCTGTTATTTACATCAAGCAGCTATCCAGCCATTTGTCAGGACTTGCAAACCGTTTTCAACCTCTTGAGCGCAATCAACTTATCGCAGTGACAGGAACTAACGGTAAAACGACCATCACTCAGCTAATTGCTCAATGGTTAGAGCTGACTGGTAAAAAAGCGGCGGTATTGGGAACGACAGGCAACGGTTTTTTAGACTCGTTGAAGCCAGCCTTGAATACAACGGGCAATGCGTTAGACGTTCAGCAAACTTTGGTGGATTTAGAAAAACAAGGTGCACAATATACCGCGATGGAGATTTCGTCTCACGGTTTGGTTCAAGACAGAGTGAAAGCGCTCAGCTTTGCGGTTGGTGTATTCTCTAATCTCAGTCGTGATCATCTCGATTACCATGGCACAATGGAAGAGTATGCACGAGCCAAGCTGTCCTTGTTTACTCAACATGATTGCGCTCAGGCTGTGATCAATCTTGATGACCCCATTGGGGAAAGCTGGGTTAAACAGCTCGGCAATTGTATTCCGGTCTCTTTATCTCCGATTCAAAACGGCAATGGCGTATTTGCTAGCCATGTCGAATATTCTGAAGCGGGTATTTCGCTGAAATTTTCCGGTCAGTATGGGGAAGGCTGCTTTACAGTACCTTTGATTGGAGCATTTAATGCCAGCAATGTGCTGGTGGCTTTTACTGCGCTGCTATCTATGGGAATAGAAAAACAAGCGTTGATAGACACTGCCAGCCAACTTAAACCTGTCTTAGGGCGTATGGAATTGTTTCAGGCAGAGGGCAAAGCCAAAGTTGTGGTTGATTATGCACATACTCCTGACGCCTTGGAGAAAGCGCTATCTGCGCTGAGGGTCCATTGTAAAGGAAGATTGTGGGCAATATTTGGTTGTGGTGGAGATAGAGATACTGGCAAGCGCCCGATGATGGCATCAATTGGCGAAAGTTTAGCGGATGTGATTATTCTAACGGATGATAATCCTCGCAGCGAATCGCCGTCAGCGATAGTAAAAGATATGCTGGCGGGTATGGCTTCACCTCAAAATGCCATTGTTGAACATGATCGCTATAACGCTTTAGCTCAGGCACTAAAGCACAGTAGTGGCGACGATATTATTTTGCTCGCTGGTAAAGGCCATGAAGACTACCAAGTGATGGCTAATGAAACCATTCATTACTCTGATCGCGAATCTGCCCAACGACTTCTGGAGCTAACACTATGATTACTCTAATGCTGTCCCAACTTGTTGATGTACTGGACGCCCAACTCATCGGTGACGATACTGCTATTCAATCTGTCTCAACGGATACGAGAACGATTGAGTCAGGGTCTTTATTTGTCGCATTGGTGGGTGAACGATTTGATGCCCATGACTTTGCAGGTCAGGCTGTCACGTCTGGAGCGAGTGCGTTGTTGGTGAGCAAAGCGGTCGACGTTCAGGTGCCTCAGTTGTTGGTTGAAAACACCAAAGTTGCACTGGGTAAGCTGGGTCAGTTTGTTCATCAAGTGTGTCAAACGCCAACTGTAGCGATTACGGGAAGCTGCGGCAAAACGACAGTCAAAGAAATGGTCGCCAGTATTATGAGCCAGCAAGGCCAAGTGCTTTATACCGCTGGCAACTTTAACAATGATATCGGTGTTCCACTAACTTTGCTGCGTTCTCAACCGGAAGATGACTTTGCCGTCATTGAATTGGGTGCCAACCATATTGGAGAGATTGCTTACACGACACAACTGGTTAGCCCAGATGTCGCATTGGTGAATAACGTTGCAGCTGCGCATTTGGAAGGTTTCGGCTCAATGGATGGCGTTAAACGTGCTAAAGGTGAAATTTATCAGGGGCTTAAACCAGGTTCTGTCGCTATTGTAAACCTAGATAGCCATGGTGGAGATTACTGGCGAGAAGTACTGTCTGACAAAACGGTGAAGACATTTTCACTGTGTGATAACAGTGCGGAATATAAAGCGCGTAATGTAACAATGAATGTGAATGGTGAGGCATCCTTTACCGTTGAGGCACCAGATACATCATTTGATGTCAAGCTGGGGATGATCGGTCAGCACAATGTAGCAAATGCACTCGCAGCAGTAGCTTTATCAATAGAGCTAGGGGCAACATCAGAGATGATCTCATCAGGTCTAGCCAACTTATCAAAAGTGAAAGGTCGAGTTGAAACGATTGAGCTAAGCGATAGCATAAGGCTGATTGATGACAGTTATAACGCCAGCGTCCCTGCTATGAAAGCAGCTGCAGATCTATTAAATAGCTTCGATGGCATACGGTGGTTGATTTTGGGCAATATGGCGGAGTTAGGTGATGAAAGTCTTGCACTTCACCGCCAAGTCGGTGAACATGCGGCCCCATTTAAATTTGAATATGTGCTTACTTACGGTGCTGATACTCAAGCGATCAGCGATGTGTGCAAGGGTAAGCACTTTGATACTCATGACAGCATGATTGAGTTTATTGAGCAGCAGCTCAACCTGAATACTGGCTCTCAGACATTACTGGTTAAAGGAGCAAACAGTGCAGGCATGAGCAAGATCGCCGCTGCTTTGAAGGAGATGTATACATGATCATTTGGCTTGCAGAGCTCCTACAGCCATACTTTTCATTCTTCCGTTTGTTCGAATACTTATCGTTTCGGGCTATCATAAGTGTGTTGACTGCGTTAGGCATATCACTTTGGATGGGGCCGCTCATGATTCGCCGTTTACAGATGCTTCAAATTGGTCAGGTCGTGCGCAACGAAGGTCCAGAGTCACACTTCAGTAAACGTGGGACCCCGACAATGGGGGGAATCATGATCCTGACTGCAATAGTGACGACGGTTTTACTTTGGACTGACCTTTCTAATCCATACGTTTGGGCGGTGTTGGCTGTTCTGATTGGCTATGGTGCTATCGGTTTTGTTGATGATTACCGAAAGGTTGTGCGTAAAAATACCGATGGACTTATTGCGCGATGGAAATACTTTTGGCAATCGGCTATTGCTTTGGTTGTTGCCTTCAGCTTGTATGCGCATGGAAATGAAACTTCGGCGACTCAACTGGTTGTGCCTTTCTTCAAAGACATCATGCCTCAACTTGGCCTGATGTACATTGTTTTGACTTACTTCGTTATTGTTGGCACTAGTAATGCCGTTAACTTGACCGACGGTCTTGATGGCTTGGCCATTATGCCTACAGTTTTGGTCGCAGCAGGCTTTGCCGCGATTGCTTGGGCTACTGGCAATGTTAACTTCGCAAATTACCTCCATATTCCTCACGTACCTCACGCTTCTGAGCTGGTGGTCGTTTGTACGGCAATAGTTGGTGCAGGGCTAGGTTTTTTATGGTTTAACACGTATCCAGCCCAAGTCTTTATGGGCGATGTTGGTTCACTGGCACTAGGTGGTGCGCTGGGCACAATTGCAGTGCTTGTTCGTCAAGAGTTTGTGTTAGTTATCATGGGGGGGGTATTTGTCATGGAAACTCTGTCGGTGATTCTTCAAGTTGGTTCCTACAAGTTACGTGGTCAGCGTATTTTCCGTATGGCTCCAATTCATCATCACTACGAGCTCAAAGGCTGGCCCGAACCACGTGTTATTGTACGTTTCTGGATCATTTCTATCGTTCTGGTCCTTGTAGGTTTAGCAACACTCAAAGTACGTTAGGGAAATCAGAATTTGACTATGGATCGTTGGCAGAACATAGAGAGTGTTGTCGTTGTGGGGCTCGGTATTACCGGGCTCTCGGTTGTTAAATACTTGGTAAAATTACCTTACTCTTTAACTATTCGCGTCATTGATACACGCGATAACCCACCGGGTAGTGAAGCGCTACCAGAGGGAGTTGAACTTCATTCTGGTGGTTGGAATTTGGACTGGTTGATGGCAGCCGATTTGATCGTCGCCAATCCTGGTATTGCCCTGACCAATCCAGAAATTCAACATGCTATAGACTCTAATATTCGAGTCGTTGGTGATATAGAACTGTTCGCGTGGCAGGTAGATAAGCCAGTTTTGGCAATAACAGGCTCAAACGGTAAGAGCACTGTGACCGATTTGACGGGTGTGGTCGCCAATGCTGCGGGAGTAAAAACTGCCATTGGCGGTAATATTGGTGTACCTGCGTTGGACTTGCTTGAGCAAGAAGCCGAATTGTATGTGCTTGAGTTATCCAGTTTTCAGTTGGAAACAACATCTAGCCTAAGTCTTAAAGCGGCGGCATTCTTAAATTTGTCTGAGGATCATATGGATCGCTATGACGGTATGGAAGACTATCGTCGGGCTAAACTTCGCATTTTTGATAATGCTCAGGCATGTATTGTCAATGCAGATGATCTCGCTACCTATCCAGATAAGGAGCATGCCCCTCTCGTCGAATTTAGCCTAGAAAAAAATTGCGAGTTCCATATCAAAGTGGTGGATGAAAGAGAGTACTTGTGTCACCAAAATGTAAAAATATTGGCGTCTGATGAGCTTAACCTAGTGGGAAGACACAACTTAGCTAATGCATTAGTTGTCTTTGCCTTACTCGAACAAGCCGGTATTGCTATTTCTCACGGAATAGATGCACTTAGGACTTACAGCGGCCTGACACATCGATGTCAGGTTGTCATGGATAATAAGGGTGTTAAGTGGGTCAACGATTCCAAAGCTACCAACTTAGCAAGTACATTGGCAGCACTTTCCGGCTTAACTCTCTCTGGCAGGCTGTATTTGTTAGTCGGTGGTGACGGAAAAGGGGCGGATTTTTCTGAATTAACGTCAGTATTGAGTCCATTGAATGTTCAGCTATGTTGTTTTGGAGCTGACGGCGATAAGTTTCTGCCGTTACATCCAGACGCCAAACTATTTGAGACTCTTGAAGAGATTGTAAAATGGGTCAGCTTACAGGTCGAGCCAGGAGATATGGTTATGTTGTCTCCAGCATGTGCGAGCTTTGATCAGTTTAAGAATTTTATGGTACGTGGTGAGGTTTTTGCTGCCCTCGCTAAGCAATATGCTTAATTGAACCGACTGGAATGCAGATAAGACACTTATTTTCGACTACCAAACTGTGGATGACAACCTCGTCTCCAGAGGCCTTTTTTGACCGTCAATTGGTGTGGATCTCTTTAGGTTTGATGTTAACTGGTTTAGTTATGGTGACTTCAGCCTCATTCCCGATCAGCTCACGTTTAACAGATCAACCGTTCCATTTTATGTTTCGCCATGCTGTCTTTTTGCTACTGGCACTGTCTACAGCTAGCGTCATTTTGCAGGTGCCGCTGAGAAAATGGTCTCAGTACAGTACTGCGTTGCTCGGGCTATCTTTCTTTCTGTTAGTGGTTGTACTCGTGGCGGGTAAATCGGTTAATGGTGCTTCCCGCTGGATACCCCTGGGGCTGTTTAACCTTCAACCAGCTGAGATTGCCAAGCTGTCTCTGTTTATCTATATGTCCGATTACTTAGTCCGCAAACACGAAGAAGTTCGATCAAGCTTTTTTGGTGGTTTTATCAAACCCATTATAGTGTTTGGCACCCTTGCAAGTTTGCTGTTGCTTCAGCCGGATCTTGGTACCGTCATTGTAATGCTTGTCACCTTGTTTGGTATGCTTTTTATTGCTGGGGCCAAGCTCACTCAGTTTTTGGCACTGATGGTCGTAGGGATTGTCTCTGTTGTTGGACTTATTTTAGTCGAGCCTTATCGAATGCGTCGTGTGACGTCATTTCTTGATCCTTGGGAAGATCCGTTTGGTAGTGGTTACCAGCTAACTCAGTCACTGATGGCGTTTGGTCGAGGTGAATGGTTTGGTCAGGGGCTGGGTAATTCGATTCAGAAGTTAGAGTATTTGCCAGAAGCGCACACAGATTTTGTATTTGCAGTGCTAGCTGAAGAGTTGGGTTTTGTTGGTGTAGTACTGGTTTTAATGCTGATTTTTAGTCTGGTTGTTAAAGCGATTCTGATAGGCCGTAAAGCCTTTGAACACGATTTATTGTTTGGAGGTTACTTATCGTTTGGAATCGGAATTTGGTTCGCTTTTCAGACTTTGGTTAATGTTGGTGCTGCGGCTGGTATGGTACCAACGAAAGGTCTGACGTTACCCTTGATTAGTTACGGTGGTTCCAGTCTGATTATAATGTCGACAGCCGTCGCGATATTGCTCCGTATAGATCATGAATGTCGATTGATCGCATTGCATAGCGAGCAGCAACAGAAAGAAGAAAATGAAAGAGAATAAACGATTAATGGTGATGGCCGGAGGCACTGGTGGTCACGTCTTTCCTGGATTGGCTGTCGCGAAGAAGCTTCAGCAGCAAGGATGGGAAATTCGTTGGCTTGGAACGGCCGATCGCATGGAAGCGGAACTGGTACCTAAGCACGGTATCGATATTGACTTTATTAAAGTCAAAGGATTACGTGGTCAGGGATTGAGTCGACTTATCAAAGCGCCTTTTCAAATTGCGAATGCTATACTGCAAGCAAAGAAACATATGCAACGATGGCAACCTGATGCTGTACTTGGAATGGGTGGATACGTTAGCGGTCCGGGCGGTATTGCGGCTAAGATACTGGGAATACCCGTTATTCTGCATGAGCAAAATGCGGTGGCAGGACTAACTAACCAGTGGCTATCGCGCATTGCATCTAAGGTTTTTCAAGCATTTCCAGGGGCTTTCCCAGATGCTGAGGTGGTCGGTAATCCTGTTCGTGAGGATGTGGTAGCATTACCCTGTCCACAACAGAGAATGATGGAGCGCGATGGGAAAATCCGTATCCTAGTGATGGGTGGGAGCCAAGGCGCGAAAATTCTCAATATTACAATGCCGGAAGTCATGTCTAGGTTAGGCTCTAAGTATGAAATTTGCCATCAGGCAGGTAGAAATAATCACTTAGAAGTGTCTGCAGCATACCAAGCTTTTAATGTTGAAAATGCTCAGGCAATAGAATTCATTGATGATGTTGCACAAGCTTATGCATGGGCAGATCTGTTAGTTTGTCGCTCGGGAGCTCTGACGGTTTCCGAAGTGTCGGCTGCTGGAGTTGGCGCTGTGTTTATTCCATTTATGCACAAAGACAGGCAGCAAGCATTGAACGCCGATCACTTAGTTGAATGTGGTGCAGCAAAAATGATTGAGCAACCTGATCTCACAATCGAAAAATTAACCGAACAAATTCACCAGTTGGATCGCACGAAGCTACTTGAGATGGCACAAAGTGCCCGAACTGCTGCCAAGTTAGATGCCGATACCAAAGTCGCTGAAGCTATCATTGCGCTCGCGAATTAAAGAGAAATATTCATGACAATTCAACATACCCAAGATTTAGCGCAAATTCGAGCCATGGTGCCAGAAATGCGCCGTGTTAAATGTATTCATTTTATCGGTATCGGTGGCGCAGGAATGAGTGGGATCGCTGAGGTTCTACTCAATGAAGGTTATCAAATTACTGGTTCTGACTTAGCTGAAAACCCTGTCACTGAGCGACTTGCTAAAAAAGGTGCGACGATTTTTATTGGTCATACTGAAGATAACGTTCAGCAAGCAAGTGTTGTCGTTGTCTCGACCGCTATCAATGAAGAAAATCCTGAGATTAAAGCAGCAAGAACGGCGAGAATACCTGTTGTGCGCCGTGCGGAAATGTTGGCAGAACTTATGCGTTTCCGTCACGGTATTGCCGTGGCTGGTACTCATGGTAAAACCACGACGACTGCACTGGTTACTCAAATTTATTCTGAAGCAGGCCTCGATCCTACCTTTGTTAACGGGGGCTTAGTTAAGAGCGCTGGCACGAATGCACGTCTTGGTTCGAGTCGTATCCTGATCGCTGAAGCGGACGAAAGCGATGCGTCTTTTCTTCATCTTCAACCTATGGTGAGTATCGTAACCAATATCGAAGCCGATCATATGGATACCTACGGCGGAGACTTTGAAACTCTAAAGCAAACATTCATCGATTTTCTTCACAATTTGCCTTTTTATGGGCAAGCGATTGTGTGTATTGATGATCCGGTAGTTCGAGATTTGATCCCGAAAATGAGTCGACAAGTCATCACTTATGGCTTTTCTGAAGACGCAGATGTTCGTATTGAAAACTACCGTCAGGAAGGCCAGCAGGGACAATTTACCGTGGTGCGTAAAGGGCGTGTAAATCTGGATATTACACTGAATATTCCTGGCCGCCACAATGCACTTAATGCTTCTGCGGCGATTGCCGTTGCTACGGAAGATGATATAGACGATAAAGCTATCTTACGTGCTATGGCCGGAACGCAAGGAACAGGACGCCGCTTTGAACACCTTGGCGAATTTGATACAGGCAATGGCAGCGCGATGTTGGTGGATGACTATGGTCATCACCCGACCGAAGTAGATGTCACAATTCATGCTGCTCGCAATGGCTGGCAAGACAAGCGTTTGGTGATGATCTTTCAACCCCATCGTTATAGTCGAACGCGGGATTTGTACGATGATTTTGCTAATGTGCTAGAGCAAGTCGATGTTCTTTTGATACTCGACGTTTACTCTGCCGGTGAGAAACCAATTGCTGGAGCTAACAGCCGTGACTTATGCCGCACTATTCGTAGTAGAGGTAAAATTGACCCCATTTTTGTCTCAGATAGTTGCACTTTACCCTCTGTTTTAGCGAATGTTTTGCAAGATGGTGACTTGGTACTAACGCAAGGTGCTGGAGATATTGGCAAAGTAGCCAAGCAGCTAGCTGCTTTTGAATTAAGTATCGATAAGATGCAAATGGCATGATTTAAATATGAGATTTCGATTAATTCGATTAATTAATGCAATTAAAGTGCGATTTCTCAATTTCAGTGTTTGATACTTTCAATGACGCCAGTATAATCCGAAGGTTAAAGTAATTGCTTTTGCCTTTTTTACGAAAAATGAGATAGGGCTTAGAGTTGCGAACTGATAGTAGGGACAGCGGACTTGATTGAAAGTGCTGTGAATGAAGGCCGTCGTTTTACTGACTCACCACTAGTGAAAAAGCACACCTTTGGCGGTGCATTTTTGCTGGTGGTTTTGATGTTGATAGGGTCTACCCTTTATGCCACGTTATCTTGGATGTGGGATGATAAGCGTCTACCTTTATCTCACATCGTTTTAGAGGGGGATTTGAAATACGTTTCCCCTCTCGACGTTCAGCGCGCATTCGCTAGGTTACAGCATGTTGGTACTTTTATGTCACAAGATGTGAAAGTACTTCAGGATACGGTTGAAGCTATTCCTTGGGTTTCGCATGCATCGATTCGTAAACAGTGGCCTGATACTGTAAAAGTTTTTCTGACCGAGTATAAAGCGGTCGCTATCTGGAATGGTAATGAGCTGCTCAATAGTCGGGGACTGGTATTTAATGGAGATATTGGCAAGTTAGAGGAAGAGCGAGTTAAGCTCTATGGCCCCATAGACACGAACCAAGAAGTCTTGGAAATATGGCAACAAATCAATCCTCAATTTGCAGTATTAAACCTAAAGATTTCTTCGTTATTACTGAATGAACGCCGTGCATGGCAGATTATCCTTGATAACGGTATCAGGCTAGAACTAGGTAAAGAATCTTTAGAAGAGAGGGTGGAAAGATTCCTCTCTTTGTACAAAAACTTAGGTAGCGACTCCCAAAGAGTCAGTTATATTGACCTCAGGTATGATACGGGAGCTTCCGTTGGGTGGTTCCCTGAGCAAGATTTAGAACAAGAGAGCACAGATGACTAAGACCGCTGATGACAACATTATTGTTGGTCTTGATATAGGTACTGCAACCGTATCGGCTCTGGTTGGAGAAGTACTGCCTGATGGTCAGATAAACATAATCGGTGCAGGTAGTAGTCCATCGCGAGGAATGGACAAGGGTGGCGTCAACGATCTTGAATCCGTTGTAAAGTCTGTCCAGAGAGCGGTTGATCAAGCTGAACTGATGGCCGAATGCCAAATCAGTCATGTTTTTATTTCAATCTCTGGTAGACATATTGCTAGCCGAATAGAGAAAGGCATGGGAACCATCTCCGATGAAGAGGTTTCTCAAGAGGACATGGACCGTGCAATCCATACTGCTAAATCTATCAAAATAGGTGACGAACAGCGCATTCTGCATGTAATTCCACAAGAATTTACTATCGATTACCAAGAAGGGATTAAAAATCCGCTAGGTTTATCAGGAGTAAGGATGGAAGTGAGCGTGCATTTGATCTCTTGCCACAATGATATGGCGAGAAACATTATCAAAGCTGTTGAGCGGTGTGGTTTAAAAGTGGAGCACCTAGTTTACTCGGGTTTAGCTGCGAGTAACGCTGTGATCACTGAAGACGAACGTGAGCTAGGCGTTTGTGTTGTCGATATTGGTGCTGGCACTATGGATGTGTCAATCTGGACAGGTGGTGCTTTACGTCACACAGAAGTGTTTTCTTACGCAGGTAACGCTGTGACAAGTGACATTGCTTTTGCATTTGGTACTCCTGTTAGCGATGCAGAAGAAATAAAAGTGAAATATGGCTGTGCTCTAAGTGAGTTGGTCAGCAAGGACGACACGGTTAACGTTCCTAGTGTAGGAGGGCGTCCATCACGCAGTTTGCAAAGACAAACTTTGTCTGAGGTGATTGAACCTCGTTATACTGAGTTGATGGGGCTGGTTAATCAAACTATCGATACTGTTCAGGAGAAGCTGCGTGAAGAAGGGATTAAACATCATCTTGCAGCTGGTGTGGTGCTCACTGGTGGTGCTGCGCAGATTGAAGGATTGGTAGAGTGCGCGGAACGTGTATTCCGTAATCAAGTGCGAGTTGGCAAACCTCTCGAGGTGAGCGGACTTACAGACTATGTAAAAGAGCCGTATCACTCTACGGCGGTGGGTTTACTTCATTATGCAAGAGACAGCCAGATCAATGACGATACAGAATACAATGAGCCTAAACGCCAATCTGTAACGTCATTTTTTGGACGCTTGCGTAACTGGATACAAAAAGAATTTTAACCTGAGCAGCAGGATAAACGGAGATAACACATGTTTGAACCGATGATGGAAATGTCTGACGACGCAGTAATTAAAGTCGTTGGGGTTGGTGGCGGTGGTGGTAATGCCGTTGAACACATGGTACGTGAATCCATCGAAGGCGTGGAGTTCATTAGCATCAACACTGATGCGCAAGCGCTTCGTAAAACAAGCGTGAATAGCGTGATCCAGATTGGTGGTGATATCACTAAAGGTCTGGGTGCAGGCGCTAACCCTCAGGTTGGGCGTGATGCTGCTCTCGAAGATCGAGATAGAATTAAAGAAGAGCTCGATGGTGCCGATATGGTATTTATCGCAGCTGGCATGGGCGGTGGTACAGGAACAGGTGCTGCTCCAGTTATTGCAGAAGTCGCAAAAGAGCTGGGTATACTCACTGTTGCCGTCGTGACTAAGCCATTTAGCTTTGAAGGCAAGAAGCGTTTAGCTTTTGCTGAGCAAGGAATTGAAGAGTTGTCTAAGCAGGTAGACTCATTAATTACGATTCCAAACGAAAAGCTACTCAAAGTATTGGGCCGTGGCATCACTCTACTCGAAGCTTTTGCTAGCGCGAATGACGTACTTAAGAATGCAGTACAAGGTATTGCAGAACTTATTACTCGTCCGGGCATGATTAACGTCGACTTTGCAGATGTTCGAACTGTGATGTCTGAAATGGGTCATGCAATGATGGGTAGCGGCGTTGCCAAAGGTGAAGATCGTGCTGAAGAAGCGGCTGAGATGGCTATCTCAAGCCCACTTCTGGAAGATATCGATCTCGCTGGTGCTCGTGGTGTTCTTGTTAACATTACAGCTGGTCTTGATATGCGTCTGGATGAGTTTGAAACAGTGGGTAACACGGTTAAAGCATTTGCTTCAGATAATGCTACAGTTGTTATTGGTACTTCGTTAGACCCTGATATGGCTGATGAAATTCGCGTAACTGTTGTTGCTACTGGTATTGGCACAGAGAAAAAGCCTGACATCACTTTGGTGGCTGGTGGAAAAACGAAAGTTTCTTCTGTTGCACAACCACAAACACAGCCAGCTGCACCTACTCAGCAGCCAGCTGTCAATAAAGTGGAAGAAAAACCGGCACCAAGTTTGCAAGAGAAACCTCAGGTGACTCCTCAGCCGACAAGTTCTGCTCCTTCGAGCTCAGGTGCTGGTCAACAAAGTGCCGCCCCTAAAGCTGATAAGGACACTGGTTATCTTGATATTCCAGCATTCTTACGTCGTCAGGCTGACTAAAATTAAGTCATAATTTGACACTGTTCAAAATTATGGTACGATTCGCGGTCAATATTACTCATTGACCGCGTTTTGTAGCAATTAGTACTGAGGCAAGCAGATGATCAGACAACGTACTCTGAAAGAAATAGTGAAAACAACTGGTGTGGGACTCCACTCTGGTCGCAAAGTGACACTTACTCTTCGCCCAGCGGCTGCAAACACAGGTATTATTTACCGTCGTACAGATGTTAATCCACCTGTCGATTTTCCAGCAGATCCAGAATCAGTTCGTGATACCATGCTTTGTACCGCTTTGGTTAATGACGAAGGCGTACGCATTTCAACAGTCGAACACTTAAATGCTGCACTTGCAGGTATGGGTATCGATAACATTATTGTTGAGGTTGATGCGCCAGAGATTCCAATCATGGATGGCAGTGCTAGCCCTTTTGTGTTTTTGCTGCAACAAGCTGGTATTGAAGAACAGAACGCACCTAAGCGTTTTATCCGTATCAAGAAACCTGTGCGCTTTGAAGATGACGATAAATGGGCAGAGTTTGTACCTTTCAATGGTTTCCGTATGGATTTCGAGATTGAGTTCAACCATCCAGCAATTGAATCAGATGAACAACATTTATTGTTTGATTTTTCATCACAAGGCTTTGTCAAAGATATATCTCGTGCACGCACCTTCGGTTTTATGCGCGATATTGAATACTTACAATCTCAAAACCTATGTTTAGGTGGAAGCTTTGATTGTGCCATCGTATTAGACGAATACCGTATTCTTAATGAAGAAGGTCTGCGATTCGAAAACGAATTTGTTACTCATAAAGTATTGGATGCTATTGGTGACCTATACATGTGTGGCCACCCAATCATTGGTGAGTTCCGTGCGTTTAAATCTGGTCATGGTTTAAACAACCAACTACTACGTTCTGTTCTAGCAGATCAAGAAGCGTGGGAGTGGGTAACGTTTGAAGAAGAAGCAGTTTCACCAGTTGCTTTCGCGCAACCAAGCATGGTTGTAGCGTAAAAAGCAAAAGATTTAAAAAACCAGGCGAAAGCCTGGTTTTTTTGTTTTCGTCGTTTGCCGCATGGCAAAGATCTGCCAACGGTTCAAAAGATCTTGCCGATCAATTTGAATCTTTAGGTCCAATAAATAAATTTATTCGGTTTACTGGTGGGCATATTTTAATCTCAGAAGATAAACATCCATCATATAGCGAACAAAAATAAAGAATGCTTCAAACAAATCACCTTATTATTGGTCGTTAGAGGCAAAATTCCTTAAACTAACCGCCACTTAAGCCTTGAAATCTATAGTTCTCATCACAATATCTGAGTAAAGTGATTTATCTCAGTATTCTTAGTTCAAAACTGTTAGAGACTGAAGGCACAGAATGTAGATCGGGCCCGATCTAAGTAAAGAGAGATGCATAGCAAATGATAACTAAGCTACTGACAAAGGTAATTGGCAGTCGCAACGACCGCACGTTACGTCGCCTTAGAAAAATTGTAAAAGAAATTAATAACTATGAACCAACCTTCGAAGCGCTTTCTGATGAAGAATTGAAAGCTAAAACGGTTGAGTTCCGCCAGCGTCTTGAACAGGGTGAAACCTTAGATAAACTTCTGCCAGAAGCGTTTGCGACAGTACGTGAAGCATCAAAGCGTGTTTATGGTATGCGTCACTTCGACGTCCAGCTTATTGGTGGTATGGTACTGAATGCTGGTCAGATTGCTGAAATGCGCACCGGTGAAGGTAAAACACTGACTGCAACATTACCTGCTTATCTTAATGCTCTTGCAGGAAAGGGAGTGCACGTTGTTACCGTCAACGACTACCTAGCAAAGCGTGATGCAGAAACAAACCGTCCTCTCTTCGAATTTCTTGGGATGACCGTTGGCGTCAATGTGCCAAATATGCCTCCACAAGAAAAGAAACAAGCTTACTTAGCGGACATTCTATACGGAACCAACAATGAGTTTGGTTTTGACTACCTGCGTGACAACATGGCCTTCCGTCCCGAAGACCGTGTTCAACGTGCTCGGTTCTTTGCAGTAGTGGATGAAGTAGATTCGATTCTTATTGATGAAGCACGTACGCCATTGATCATCTCTGGCCCTGCAGAAGATAGTTCTGAACTGTACACGCGTATTAACACACTTATTCCAAATCTTCAGAAACAAGATCAGGAAGATTCAGAAGAGTATCGTGGTGATGGCCATTACACCGTCGATGAAAAATCGAAGCAGGTCCATCTGACAGAGACGGGTCAAGAGTTTGTTGAAGAACTGATGATCAAGAATGGCTTAATGGAAGAAGGAGATACACTTTACTCTCCGGCGAACATTAGCCTGTTGCATCACGTTAATGCGGCCCTGCGTGCCCATGTACTGTTTGAAAAGAACGTAGACTATATCGTCAATGAAGATGGCGAGGTGGTGATCGTTGATGAACATACTGGCCGTACAATGCCAGGCCGTCGTTGGTCTGAAGGTCTTCATCAAGCTGTTGAAGCCAAAGAAGGTGTGAAGATCCAGAACGAAAACCAAACGCTCGCATCTATTACATTCCAGAATTTCTTCCGTTTATACGAAAAGTTATCAGGTATGACGGGTACTGCGGATACTGAAGCGTTTGAATTTCAGTCTATTTATGGCCTAGAGACGGTTGTGATCCCAACCAACAAACCCATGATTCGTAACGATATGCCGGATGTGGTTTATCGTACTGAAGCAGACAAATTCAATGCGATTATTGAAGATATTAAAGAGCGCGTTGCTAAAGGTCAGCCTTCTCTAGTGGGTACAGTTTCGATTGAAAAGTCTGAACTGCTGTCTAATGCGCTGAAAAAAGCGAAGATCAAACATAACGTTTTGAATGCAAAATTTCACGAACGTGAAGCAGAAATTGTTGCTGAAGCAGGAACCCCTGGCGCGGTGACAATCGCCACTAACATGGCTGGTCGTGGTACTGATATTGTGTTAGGCGGAAGCTGGCAGGCGAAAGTGGATTCAATGCAGAATCCAACACAAGAGCAAATCGAAACGATCAAAGCAGAGTGGAAAGAAATACACGACAAAGTTCTTGAAGCTGGCGGTCTGCACATCATTGGTACTGAACGTCACGAGTCTCGTCGTATTGATAACCAGCTACGAGGTCGTTCGGGTCGTCAGGGAGATGCAGGTTCTTCGCGTTTCTATTTATCAATGGAAGACTCCTTACTACGTATCTTCACCTCAGATCGCATGGCTAGTCTTATCCAAAGTGGTATGGAAGAAGGTGAGGCGATTGAATCTAAGATGCTATCTCGCTCCATTGAAAAAGCGCAACGTAAAGTTGAAGGTCGCAACTTCGACATACGTAAACAGCTACTTGAATACGATGATGTGGCGAACGATCAGCGTAAAGTGGTTTATGAGCTTCGTGATGAACTGATGAGTATTGAAGACATCAGTGAAATGGTTGAGCAAAATCGAGCTGATGTGATCAGTGCTATTATCGACGAATACATTCCACCACAATCTCTGGAAGATATGTGGGATGTAGAAGGCCTTCAAGAGCGTCTGAAGAACGACTTTGATTTGGATGCGCCGGTCAAACAGTGGCTTGAAGAAGACGATAAGTTATACGAAGAAGCACTGCGTGAGAAGATCCTTGAAACTTCTGTTGCCGTTTATAAAGAGAAAGAAGCGGTGGTGGGTGAGCAGGTTCTACGTAACTTTGAAAAATCCGTTATGCTACAAACGCTGGATACGCTTTGGAAAGAGCATTTGGCGGCAATGGATCATTTGCGTCAAGGTATCCACCTACGTGGCTATGCTCAGAAAAACCCGAAGCAAGAGTACAAACGTGAGTCGTTTGAGTTGTTTGAAGGTCTTCTAGATGCGCTTAAATCAGACGTCATTACCATACTGTCTAAAGTGCGAGTTCAACAGCAGGAAGAAGTTGAGCGTATGGAAGCGCAGCGCCGTGCCCAAGCAGAAGAAGCGGCTCGTCGTGCTCAAGCTCAGCATGCATCTGCTGAAAATCAACTTTCCGACGACGAAAACCATGATGGTGCACATCAGCCAACGGTTCGTGAAGAACGCAAAGTTGGCCGAAATGAGCCATGCCCATGTGGTAGCGGTAAGAAGTACAAGCAATGTCACGGTCAAATTAATAGCTAATTTGAAACCGTACATGAAAAGTAAAGAGTCGCTTAAGCGGCTCTTTTTTTGAGGAAAATTACTATGAAACGTATTCATATTGTTGCGGCCATCATTTTTAATTCCGACCAATCGGAAGTGTTTATTACCAAGAGGCCAGATGATAAACATAAGGGGGGCTTCTGGGAGTTTCCTGGTGGTAAAGTGGAATTAGGTGAAACCATAGAAGACGCTATTGTTCGAGAACTCGAAGAAGAAGTCGGTATTAAGGTGACAGAGCAGAGTCTATTCGAACACCTTGAATATGACTACCCAGAAAAGTCGCTCAAGTTTGATTTCATTAGTGTGACCAGATTCGAGAATGCTCCGTACGGTAAAGAAGGTCAACAAGGCGTTTGGGTACCAATAACTGAGCTTACTCGCTATGCATTCCCGGAAGCTAACATACCCATTTTACATCGAGTGATGAACGAATTTGCACAGAGGTAGGTAAGTGTCGTTCGTTTTGATAAAAATTTTGTGATGAAAGATCATCCGGATCTAGCCAGCAATGGTTAATGTTGGTAGTTTTAATCTACTAAGCACATTTAATGATAATAATGGAGAGGTGCAATGGTACGTATTGCAATTGCCGGAGCTGCTGGTCGTATGGGCCGAAACTTAGTTAAAGCCACTTATTTGAACCAACAGGCTCAAGTAGGTGCAGGCTCCGAGAGACCAGAGTCATCTTTAGTCGGCGTAGATATTGGGGAGCTGTGTGGTGAAGGAAAGTTTGACATTGTAGTGACTGATAATTTGGCAAAAGATATTAATAACTTTGATGTGATCGTCGACTTTACTGCCCCTTCAAGCACCCTTGCTAACCTTGAGTTATGTAAGCAACACGCAAAGGGTATTATTATTGGTACGACAGGCTTTACCGAGCAAGAGCGTGAACAAATTGACGCATTTGCGCAGCATGTACCTGTGGTCATGGCACCTAACTACTCTGTGGGAGTAAACCTGGTTTTCAAGCTCCTCGAAAAAGCCGCCAAGGTAATGGGCGATTATTGCGATATTGAAATTGTAGAAGCACACCATCGTCATAAAGTAGATGCGCCATCAGGTACTGCAATTGGTATGGGAGAAGCGATTGCTGATGCAATGGGTAATAAGCTAAGTGATGTGGCGGTCTACGCTCGTGAAGGTATCACAGGTGAGCGTACTAAAGATGAAATTGGCTTCGCGACCATCCGCGCTGGTGACATCATTGGTGAGCATACAGCAATGTTTGCTGATATTGGCGAACGTGTGGAAGTGACCCATAAAGCTACAGATCGCATGACTTTCGCTAATGGTGCAATTAAGGCAGCGGTTTGGCTTAATGAGAAGCCAGCGGGTTTTTACACTATGACCGATGTATTGGGTCTAAACGAGCTTTAGTTTGAAGGGAATTACCCTGCATCTTAGTATTAAAGTGAAACTAGAAACTGAAAGTAAATAATTATGCGCTGGGTTTGCCCGGCGCTTTTTGTATCTGGCTTAAATTAGTAATCCAATAAACAAGTTGACATATGATATCTGCATCTAAGTTTAGTGTGTTTTTTTGGTTGTTTGTGTGTTTATTTTTGCTTAGTTGCTTAAAAGTTATGGTAATTGTGTGTTGTTCAACGTTTGCGCTAAGGTGATAATAAAAACTGTGATCTCAGATATGTTGAAAATACTCCATTTCATAAATAGTTCGTCTTATCTCCTTGTTAGTCGGACTAAACTGTATATTTTAGCCATCTAAAAACATTTTTGGTTTTAACTGCTCTAAATATTAAATTTATTTTCGTGTCTCTGTTGACACTTCTTTATCGCCTCATTAGAATACCGCCAATTTGTCTAAATAACCTGAAAACGCTTTTTTATTGCGTGAAGGAAGGCAGATTTGCAGTTTAATTTATTATTTTTGCATTTTTATTCTGGAGGTTGTCTTGAGTAAATCAGCACTGTTAGTCCTAGAAGATGGGACAGTGTTCCGCGGAGTTTCCATTGGAGCAGATGGGTCGTCCGTTGGTGAAGTTGTTTTTAATACCTCGATGACGGGGTACCAAGAAATCCTCACTGATCCTTCCTATTCCCAACAAATCGTCACACTTACTTATCCTCACATAGGCAATACCGGAACCAATTCCGAAGATGAAGAATCCTCTTCCATTCATGCACAAGGCCTTGTGATTCGCGATCTCCCTCTCATCGCTTCTAACTTTCGTAACGAACAATCCCTTTCTGATTACCTTAAATCGCAAAACATCGTTGGCATCGCTGATATTGATACGCGTAAGCTGACTCGCATCCTGCGTGAAAAAGGTGCACAAAACGGTTGTATCGTTGCGGGTAACAACTTAGACGAGGCTCTAGCGCTGGCTAAAGCAAAAGAATTCCCTGGCCTAAAAGGTATGGACCTTGCGAAAGAAGTTACAACAAAAGAAGCGTATCAATGGAAACAAGGTTCGTGGACGCTTGAGGGTGGACTTCCTGAGGCGCAAGACGACAGCGAATTGCCATATCACGTTGTTGCCTATGACTTCGGTGCAAAACGAAACATCCTGCGTATGCTTGTTGACCGAGGCTGCCGCTTAACAGTAGTTCCTGCTGAAACCAGTGCAGAAGAAGTTTTGGCGCTCAACCCTGACGGCGTGTTTTTGTCAAACGGCCCTGGTGACCCTGAACCATGTACTTACGCTATCGAAGCGACCAAAGTGTTCTTGGATAAAGGTTTGCCAATCTTTGGTATCTGTTTAGGTCACCAAATCCTTGCGTTAGCGTCTGGTGCGCAAACCGTTAAGATGAAATTTGGTCACCACGGTGCTAACCACCCAGTTAAAGACCTAGATCGTAATGTTGTGATGATTACTTCTCAGAACCACGGTTTTGCTGCTGATGAAGCAACATTGCCTGAGAACCTACGTGCAACTCACGTGTCACTATTTGATGGCTCTCTACAAGGTATCCACCGTACAGATAAGCCAGCATTTAGCTTCCAAGGTCACCCTGAAGCAAGCCCTGGTCCACACGACGCAGCACCATTATTTGACCACTTTATCGAACTAATCAAACAACACAGCGCTTAATTCGGAGTAGTAGAGAATGCCAAAACGTACTGACTTAAAAAGTATTCTAATTCTAGGTGCAGGCCCGATTGTTATCGGTCAGGCATGTGAGTTTGACTACTCTGGTGCCCAAGCATGTAAAGCACTGCGCGAAGAGGGTTATCGAGTTATCCTTGTAAACTCTAACCCTGCAACCATCATGACTGACCCAGACATGGCGGATGCCACTTACATCGAACCAATCCAGTGGGAAGTGGTTCGCAAGATCATTGAGAAAGAGCGCCCTGATGCAGTACTACCTACTATGGGTGGCCAGACTGCACTTAACTGTGCTCTAGACCTTGAGAAGCACGGCGTACTTGAAGAGTTCGGCGTAGAGATGATCGGCGCAACTGCAGACGCTATCGACAAAGCAGAAGATCGTTCTCGTTTTGATAAAGCGATGAAGTCAATCGGCCTAGAGTGTCCGCGTGCGGATACGGCTAAGACGATGGAAGAAGCTTACAAAGTTCTCGATATGGTCGGCTTCCCATGTATCATTCGTCCTTCATTCACTATGGGTGGTACTGGTGGTGGTATCGCTTACAACAAAGAAGAGTTCGAAGAGATCTGTCGTCGTGGTTTGGACCTGTCGCCAACCAACGAGCTTCTAATCGATGAATCACTAATCGGTTGGAAAGAATATGAGATGGAAGTGGTTCGTGACAAAGCGGACAACTGTATCATCGTATGTTCTATCGAAAACTTCGACCCAATGGGTATCCACACTGGTGACTCAATCACAGTGGCACCAGCCCAAACGCTGACTGACAAAGAGTACCAGTTGATGCGTAATGCATCTCTAGCGGTACTGCGCGAAATCGGTGTTGAGACAGGTGGTTCAAACGTACAGTTTGGTATTAATCCGAAAGATGGCCGCATGGTTATCATCGAGATGAACCCACGTGTATCTCGCTCTTCTGCTCTTGCTTCTAAAGCAACAGGTTTCCCAATCGCTAAGATTGCAGCGAAACTGGCCGTTGGCTTCACTCTTGATGAGTTACAAAACGACATCACTGGTGGTGCGACTCCGGCATCATTCGAACCAACAATCGACTACGTAGTAACTAAGATCCCTCGCTTTAACTTCGAGAAATTTGCCGGTGCTAACGACCGTCTGACAACTCAGATGAAGTCAGTGGGTGAGGTTATGGCTATCGGCCGTAACCAACAAGAATCTCTACAAAAAGCGCTTCGTGGCCTTGAAGTTGGTGCCAACGGTTTTGACGAAATGGTTGATCTGGATGCGCCTGATGCACTAACAACCATTCGTCATGAACTAAAAGAAGCTGGCGCTGAGCGTATCTGGTACATCGCAGACGCATTCCGTGCTGGTATGTCAGTAGATGGCGTATTCAATCTAACGGCAATTGACCGTTGGTTCCTAGTTCAGATTGAAGAACTGGTTAACCTGGAAAACCAAGTCAAGGCTGGCGGTTTTGCTGGCTTGACTGAAGATGTGCTACGTAAGATGAAACGCAAAGGTTTCTCTGATGCTCGTCTCTCTTCAATTCTTGGTGTATCTGAGAACGAAATTCGTCGCCTGCGTGACCAGTACGACATACACCCAGTGTACAAGCGTGTTGATACTTGTGCGGCTGAGTTCTCTTCTGATACGGCTTACATGTACTCATCTTATGATGAAGAGTGTGAAGCGCAGCCGACAGACAAAGACAAGATCATGGTTCTTGGTGGTGGTCCAAACCGTATCGGCCAAGGTATTGAATTTGACTACTGTTGTGTACACGCTTCACTAGCTCTACGTGAAGATGGTTATGAAACTATCATGGTTAACTGTAACCCAGAGACAGTTTCTACTGACTATGACACGTCAGATCGTCTGTACTTCGAACCAGTCACACTTGAAGACGTGCTTTCAATCGTACGTGTAGAGAAGCCAAAAGGCGTTATCGTTCAGTACGGTGGTCAGACTCCACTTAAACTTGCTCGAGCTCTAGAAGCGGCAGGTGTGCCAATCATAGGTACTAGCCCAGATGCAATCGACCGCGCTGAAGATCGCGAGCGTTTCCAAGCTGCCGTTGACCGCCTAGGTCTTCTACAGCCAGAAAACGCGACAGTAACGACAATCGAGCAAGCGGTTGAGAAATCGAAAGAAATTGGCTTCCCGTTGGTTGTACGTCCTTCATACGTGCTCGGTGGTCGCGCAATGGAAATCGTCTACGACGAGCAAGACTTACGCCGTTACTTTAACGAAGCGGTGAGCGTATCGAACGAGTCACCAGTGCTTCTAGACCGTTTCCTAGACGACGCAACTGAAGTTGATATCGATGCTATCTGTGACGGTGAGCGCGTAGTTATCGGCGGTATCATGGAGCACATCGAGCAAGCGGGTGTTCACTCTGGTGACTCGGCATGTTCACTACCTGCTTACACGCTAAGTCAGGAAATCCAGGATAAGATGCGTGAGCAAGTAGAGAAGTTAGCTTTCGAACTTGGTGTACGCGGTCTGATGAACACTCAGTTTGCTGTTAAAGATAACGAAGTTTACCTAATCGAAGTAAACCCTCGTGCTGCTCGTACAGTACCATTCGTATCTAAAGCAACAGGTGCTCCACTAGCGAAAATCGCTGCACGTGTGATGGCGGGTCAATCTCTAGAGTCTCAGGGCTTTACTAAAGAAATTATCCCACCTTACTACTCAGTGAAAGAAGTGGTACTTCCGTTCAACAAGTTCCCTGGTGTTGACCCACTGTTAGGTCCAGAAATGCGCTCTACTGGTGAGGTAATGGGTGTCGGTGCAACGTTCGCAGAAGCTTACGCGAAAGCGGAACTCGGTTGTGGCGCAGTGTACCCAGAAGGTGGTCGCGCACTACTGTCTGTTCGTGAAGGTGACAAGCAGCGTGTAGTAGACCTAGCGTCTAAGCTAACTAAACTTGGTTACCAACTGGATGCAACGCACGGTACAGCAGTTATCCTAGGCGAAGCAGGTATCAACCCACGTCTAGTGAACAAGGTACACGAAGGTCGTCCACACATTCTTGACCGTATCAAGAACAACGAGTACACCTACATCGTCAACACCGCGGCAGGTCGTCAAGCGATTGAGGATTCAAAAGTACTACGTCGTGGCGCACTGGCTGAGAAAGTGAACTACACAACGACACTGAATGCCGCGTTTGCAGTGTGTATGGCACACACGGCTGACGCTAAAACGTCAGTGACTTCAGTTCAAGAGCTGCACGCTAAAGTGGTACAGAACGAAGCGTAATAAAAACCAGTAGGCTCGCAACAGAGCCTATATGACAACCTCATTGCCCGCTCTTTTGAGCGGGCTTTTTTATGCTGTGTATTATAATGATGAAAAAATGGAATAGGTCAATTTCGATGCTTTCCTTATCCGACTGGAAAGCTCAGTGTTATGGTTATGGCCATTGTTTCGCCGTTTAGACATAAGTTATGGAAATCTCCCTCGAAATACTGACCATACTTTTCTTTGTTGCTACTGCTGCAGGCTTTATCGATGCTATGGCTGGTGGCGGTGGTTTATTAACGCTACCTGCGCTACTGGCGGCGGGGGTTCCACCGACTCAAGCCTTAGCGACAAACAAGTTGCAAAGCTCATTTGGGAGTTTTTCTGCTAGCTGGTATTTTGTGCGCAACGGTATTGTCAGTATAAAAGAGATGCGCTTAGCCATTTTGTGTACTTTCATTGGCTCAGCGATTGGTGCGGAAGCGGTGCAGTATATAGACGCAAGTACCCTGACCAGTCTTATTCCCATTCTTCTTGTCGCTATCTCGCTTTACTTTTTGCTGATGCCAAAAACGAAACAACACTCGGGGCAAGCCAAGCTGTCAGAAGCGATGTTTGCTTTGTCCGTAGGCGGTGGGGTTGGGTTTTATGATGGCTTCTTCGGCCCGGGAACAGGCTCCATTTTTACTGTGTGTTTTGTTGCCATTGGGCATTTTTCGTTGGTCGATGCGACCGCTCGCACCAAGGTTCTGAACTTTACTTCTAACATCGCTGCATTACTGTTTTTTGTGTTGGCAGGATTACCGATCTGGGAATTAGGATTGGTAATGGCGGTCGGTGGGTTTTTTGGGGCTCGAATGGGAGCGAAAGTGGTTGTGACCAAAGGCCAAAAATGGATCCGTCCCCTAGTGATCGTGATGTCGATGGCGATGGCATTTAAACTGCTTTGGGAACAGCATCAACAATGGTTGCTATCAGTTTTTTAACCCGAGGTGATTGATACACACTCTGTCTGACGCAAATATGGATAGGTCGAATTAGGTGTTGTAATTGTTTGAAATAAAAGCAATGTTTATCGGGGATATTGAGCGCTTTAATGATTGAATGAGGGATCAACGCTGGCGCTGTTCCGCCTAACGCCAGCTGGGCCGCAGCGGTGTAAGCATCCATTTCCATGATTGGCTTGATACCGAGCTTTTCTAGCGTGATGAGTTGATAGCTGTTGGCGGGATTGGTTAAATCGTTTGTGATGATCTTGTCGGGTAATTGCTTTAAAGGTGCATCGTTTACGACAGCGAAAGGCTCATCAAATAAGTGAAAGGTCATCAATCCATGGTGGGCTGGTAGTAAACCCGCACAGAGGCCCAGCGTTGCTTTACCTGATTGAACATGTTCTACAATACGAGGTGTGTGGTTGGTCGTGATTGTAATGTACTGATCGCTTTTAATGTAGTCGCCAATGGTCTTGCCTAGATATCCAGCAATTAAAGATTTTGAGCTATCGAGCTTGATGAGGGATGTATCTTCCAACTCTTGTTGTTCATAGATCAGACCTCGCAGCTCACTAAAAGAAGGACCTATGTTTTCAATCAGAGCCTGTCCATCGGGTGTCAGTTTGATTGAACGGCCAGAAGGTTCGATTAATTTTTTACCGAGTTTTTTTTCTAAATTGGCGATTCGTTTACTGACTGCTGATTGACTGATATACAGTAAGCTGCCAGTTCGGCTCATGGTTTTCGCTTTACTAAGAACTAATAAAGTCTCGATGCCTTCAAGTAACATAGCTACTGATGAAAAATGGGAATGGGTCAATTAATGTAACGGAAAAAAAACTCGCTTGCACTGCTTCTTTATAAAGTCATAAAAAAACGACGCCATTAAGGCGCCGTCGTCATATTCAATGTACCACTAACTGAATTATAGAGACTCAGTAAATGTACGTGCAATTACGTCTCGTTGTTGTTCAGTCGTTAGCGAGTTGAAACGAACAGCGTAGCCAGAAACGCGGATAGTTAGCTGAGGGTATTTCTCAGGGTTTGCAACCGCATCTTCTAGAGTTTCACGCTTAAGAACGTTAACGTTCAGGTGCTGACCACCTTCGATGCGAGGTGCTTTCTCGATCGCAACTTCGCGGCTTTCGTATTCGCCAAGTTCGTTGATTGCTACAACTTGGTCAGTTTCAAAACCTGAGTTTGCAGCCACGCAGCGCGCTTCATTTTTTTCACTATCAAGTAACCAAATAGAGTTCAGTAGTGCATCGTTTGCCGCTTTAGTAATTTGAATGCCTTGAATCATCACAGTCTCCTATCCACATTAGTGGTTTTATTGGTGTTAATTTTCGAATTTCGTCGAGCTGCGTATTATATAACCCGAAATTACTTGGGTGGTTTTGATTTAAGTCAAATAACTACTAATATCATTGTTAACTTAGTGGTTAATATGTTGATTTGAATCAATAACATCATATATAGCAATGACTTGTGATCTTGGTGATAGATTCGGATTTATTATTTTGTTGTAATTTTACTACAAATTAAGTGTGGTTGTTGAGATGAGTCTAATAACTTGCTGTAATTCGTACCATATATTGAAAGTCAAAAGTGATAAAGCAACATGTTAGAAAAGTCGTACGGTAACAAGTTTATCGGTGCTCATGTTTCCGCAGCAGGTGGTGTTGATCAGGCACCATTGAGGGCAAATGAAATAGGAGCAAATGCGTTTGCCCTATTTACTAAAAATCAGCGCCAGTGGAATGCCAAACCGCTTGATGAAACAACCATCGCCGCATTTAAGTCTAATTGTACCCTGTTTGGTTTTACCGCGGAGCAGATACTCCCACACGATTCATACTTGATTAATCTCGGCGCTCCAGAAGAAGAAAAACTTGAGAAGTCCCGCGCTGCATTTATTGATGAAATGCAGCGTTGCCATCAGCTTGGGCTAGGCTTACTCAATTTTCATCCTGGAAGCCACTTAAATAAAATTTCTGAGAAAGAGTGTTTAGTGCGAATCGCGGAATCGATCAATATTGCCCACCAAGCGGTACCAAACGTGACCGCGGTGATAGAAAATACGGCGGGTCAGGGTACCAACCTAGGCTGGCGATTTGAGCATTTGGCAGAAATCATTCAACAAGTTAAGGATAAATCTCGCGTTGGTGTCTGTATTGATACCTGCCATGCCTTCGCTGCTGGGTATGATCTGAGCAGCTTTGATGCGTGCGAGGCGACTTTTGAGGAGTTTGAGCGCGTTGTTGGTATGCATTATTTAAGGGCAATGCACATTAATGATTCAAAGATTGCCCTAGGTGGGAAGGTCGATCGTCACCACGCATTAGGCAAAGGAGAAATTGGTTGGTCGTGTTTTGAGTATATCGCCAAAGATGCTCGATTTGACCATATCCCATTGATTCTAGAAACAATAGAGTCGGAAAGTTGGCCTGACGAAATTGAGTTTATACGTCAGCATCATGTTACTCAGCTCAAGGAAATGGCCTAACTATTTAAAAGTGGCATTAATTTTTCATAGTGAGTGGATGTACTCAGACAAATAAGGATGCCACTATGCCTTACACTGCTTTTTATACTATCGCACGCTCGCCACGCCTTCCTGTTCCTAATCGTCATGTGACGGGTCAGGGTCATTATCGGATCCCACAAAAAAGCTAGTTCACTTTATCGCTTTGTTCCTTCATTAACTTTTGCGACAATTGTTTGAGCGCAAATAGTAGAAGGAACAAAACATGAACCCGTCATTGACATGGCAAGACGTCATTGGGGCTGAAAAGCAGCAGGACTATTTTCAGCAGACGTTGAATTTTGTTGAATCGGAAAGGGCATCAGGTAAAGCGATCTTTCCTCCGGCAAAAGATGTGTTTAATGCCTTTCGGGCGACTGAGTTCAATGACGTGAAAGTTGTGATCTTAGGACAGGATCCTTATCACGGCCCTAGGCAGGCTCATGGTCTGTGTTTCTCTGTTTTACCAGGTATCAAGACTCCTCCCTCTTTAGTCAATATGTATAAAGAGTTAGCACAGGACATTGATGGTTTTCAGATTCCGGCGCACGGTTACCTTCAAAGCTGGGCTGAGCAAGGTGTTTTGTTACTCAACACTGTTCTTACGGTTGAACAGGGAAAAGCCCATTCGCATTCTAAAACCGGTTGGGAAACCTTTACTGACAAAGTCATTGAAGCGCTTAATCAGCATCAGTCTGGCGTAGTGTTTTTACTTTGGGGCTCTCATGCGCAAAAGAAGGGGCGTTTCATCGACCGTAATAAGCACCATGTATTAGCTGCGCCACACCCTTCTCCGTTGTCAGCGCATCGTGGATTTTTCGGTTGTCGACATTTTTCTCAAGCAAATCATATTCTTAGATCACAAGGTAAACCAACTATAAATTGGCACCTTCCTACTCAAGTCAATATGTAGTTCTCCCTAATGTGGATTGCTTAATCTTCGAGCAATGTCAAAACTTGACTGGCGCTTCTTTTATACACTCATTAAAAGTAGGTGTTAAGGAGAAGCGCTATGATGATTGAAAGGATAAGGCGAGAGCATGGTTACATGGTTCGTTTGCTGGCAGTATTGAGGCAAAAGATTGCCCTGCTAAAGGAAGAACAGACCATCAATTACAGTTTAGTGAGAGAAATAGTGGACTATCTGGCTCACCACTCTGAGCGTGTCCATCACCCTAAAGAGGATATTCTCTACCATTATTATCTAGAACATTACGGCCATCACACGGATATCGAGAATCTTGAACTAGAGCATGAGACATTGTCACAAAGAACTCATGCTTTTCTCGATACTGTTGATATGATTCTCCAAGATGCTGTGGTACCTCAGGCTCTGTTTGTACAGCAACTCGAAGATTTTGTCCTGACGCAAAAGCGCCACATGGATCTTGAAGAGCAGTCAATATTACCTCTCATTAATAAGAGTTTCACTTTACATGATTGGCAAGTTGTCGAGAAACGTTGGAGCGTCACTGAAGACGATCCTGTTTTTGGCCATACCATTGCAGAGCAGTATCAGCAATTAGCCCAACGTGTTAGGCAGGTCGATCAAGAGTGTGTTTGACGCTCAAGTGTCGATAAACAAAAAAGAGGCGCTAATACGCCTCTTTTCTAATGTTAGTAATCTAGATTATCAATATCGTCGAATCCGATGTCCATATCTTTTAATTCACGTCGAAGTCTCTGCCTGTCCTTTATTGCTTCGATTTCACGCCATTTACGCTTTGCGGGTTTAGAACGTGTTGCCCGATTTTTTGGAAAATCCATTTCCATGATTTCTTCAAAGTTTAAGCCTTCCATAAGCTACCTCTTTTAATGATTACTCTTTGAAGGGGTACTGTTTAAATACCATTCTGTTTGGAGCGTAACTTTGATTCGTTTCTCATTTGTTACGATTCCATGAAGTTTTCATGTTGTTTTAGACTTGTCTTCACAAAAAACGGAGCAATACCTGGTCGTTTTTTGTTCAAACGGTTTGCCGAAAACGATTAAATTTTCAAAAGATGTATGTTAACGCTGTGTGTGAAAAAACAGCGGTTTCTTGAACTATGCAATTAGGTTTATTTGGCTGAGTTGATACATCGAATTTACAGATCGAATCACTTAACCTTCTCTTCTCTGAGTCCTTGATGACAAAGGAGTGTCAATTATTTGCAGCTCTGCTATTTCTTATCGAGTTGTGTGTTCTTTATTGTTGTTAAATTTTGATGTTAATGTTCTGTTTTTGTGGTTTTTATGTTCTTTTTTGTGTTAATCAATGGTGATTTTATAGTGAAAAATAACAACAATATGTATTATGATGCATATTGATTTTTGGTATCCTTGACTGCATTATCCGCCCGTCAAAAATACGCTGGTACGTAAAATGGAAGCATGAGGCGCGTTTTACATATCTGAGTTGCACAATAATTACACAATAATACTAAGCAAAATTGACACTTGGTTTGCAACTGGATGGAAGGCTGGGAAGCAGAGATCAGCGAAAACTCACTATGAGGATCTTATGACAGATTTAATTAATTTGATGAATGACCTACTTTGGGGCTCTATTCTGGTTTATCTCTTAGTTGGTGTGGGGGTCTACTTCACATTCAGACTGGGCTTTATCCAGTTCCGCCATTTTGGCCATATGTTTTCGGTGTTAAAGAACAGCCGTAAAGCGGATAAAGCGGGTATTTCATCATTCCAAGCTCTGTGTACTAGCCTAGCAGCCCGTGTGGGTACAGGTAACATGGCGGGTGTTGCCGTCGCTCTTACCGCCGGGGGCCCAGGTGCAATTTTCTGGATGTGGCTGATCGCAATGCTGGGTATGGCAACCTCGTTCGCCGAGAGTACCTTGGCGCAGTTATACAAAACCAAAGATGATGACGGTAACTATCGTGGTGGCCCTGCCTACTACATGGAGAAAGGTTTAGGGATGCGCTGGATGGGCGTATTGTTCTCTATCTTCCTGATCATCGCTTTTGGTTTGGTATTTAACGCGGTTCAGGCTAACTCAATTGCTGGTGCCATGAATACGGCATTTGGTTGGGATGAAACTTATGTCGGTGTTGCCGTAGTTCTGTTGTCTGCAGTGGTTATCTTTGGTGGCATCAAGCGTATCGCGCGCGTAGCAGAAATGATTGTCCCTGCAATGGCGCTACTTTACCTGCTACTGGCGCTATTCGTTATGTTTATGAATATCGATAAGTTACCGGCAGTACTGAGCTTGATCTTCAAGAGTGCCTTTGGCCTGCAAGAAGCCGCGGCAGGTGGTTTAGGTTATGCAATTGCTCAAGCAATGATTAACGGTATCAAACGTGGTCTTTTCTCAAACGAAGCCGGTATGGGTTCTGCGCCAAACGCAGCGGCATCAGCTACACCTTATCCGCCACACCCTGCGTCTCAGGGCTATGTTCAGATGTTAGGTGTGTTTATGGACACTATCGTGATCTGTTCAGCGACGGTGGCGATTATCCTGATGTCCGGTGAGTACGTTCCGCATGGTGAGATCACAGGTATTGAACTGACTCAGGCAGCGTTGAGCTCTCAGGTAGGCTCGTGGGGTGGAATCTTTGTAGCTGTTGCGATTTTCTTCTTCGCCTTTACGTCTATTATAGCGAACTACTCATACGCGGAAACAAACCTTATTTTCCTTGAGCATAACCATAAAGCCGGTCTGGGCGTGTTCCGTCTGGTTGTACTAGCGATGGTAATGTTTGGAGCCGTTGCATCACTACCTATCGTTTGGGCATTGGCAGATGTTTCTATGGGTATGATGGCGATTGTCAACCTGGTGGCGATTTTGCTTCTCTCTGGCATCGTGATTAAGCTGGCGAAAGATTACAACCGTCAGCTAAAAGAAGGTAAAGTGCCGACATTTGATTCGAACGATTTTCCTGAGCTGAAATCTCAGCTTGAGGATGGTATCTGGGATCAGAGCAAAAAAGATTAATAGCCAACCTCTATTAAAACGATTCAAAAAGCCATGCAGACATAGCATGGCTTTTTTTGTAACCTATAGCGAATAAAAACAGAACAGATAGAGTAAAGCCATGCTAATCGTCGTTTCACCAGCGAAAACCTTAGATTATGAATCTCCACTGGCTACAGAGAAATTTACTCAGCCAGAACTGACAGAGTATTCAAAACAACTGATTGATGTCTGTCGTAAGCTAACGCCTGCCGATGTCGCTAGCTTGATGAAAGTGAGCGATAAGATCGCTGACCTTAACGTTGGCCGCTTTCAGGAGTGGAGTGAGACGTTTACGACGGAGAACTCACGCCAAGCGATTCTGGCTTTTAAAGGTGATGTCTACACTGGCTTAGACGCTCAAAGCCTGTCAGACGATGACTTTGATTATGCTCAACAGCACTTACGCATGTTATCTGGCTTATATGGTTTATTAAAACCACTTGATCTAATGCAGCCTTACCGTTTGGAGATGGGAACGAAACTTGCCAATGAAAACGGCAATAACCTGTATCAGTTCTGGGGTAATGTGATTACTGATAAGATAAATCAAGCTATTACTGAACAGGGTGATAATGTTCTAATTAACCTTGCTTCAAACGAGTACTTTAAAGCCGTAAAACCAAAATCTCTGGATGCTCAGGTAATTACGCCAATTTTCAAAGACTGTAAAAATGGTCAGTACAAGGTGATCAGCTTCTATGCGAAGAAAGCACGTGGCATG
This sequence comes from Vibrio sp. T11.5, assembly GCF_027587155.1. Taxonomy (NCBI): domain Bacteria; kingdom Pseudomonadati; phylum Pseudomonadota; class Gammaproteobacteria; order Vibrionales; family Vibrionaceae; genus Vibrio; species Vibrio sp. T11.5. The sequence goes on along the minus strand of NZ_JAPPTP010000002.1, from coordinate 59,611 downwards.
ATGGCACGATACATCATTGAGAATCGTATCGAGAGCGTTGCGGACCTGACTAAATTTGACACAGCGGGCTATTATTTTGTTGAAGATGAGTCTTCACCGACCGAATTGGTCTTTAAACGCGAAGAGCAATAAAGGAATCAACAGATGATAGCTTGGTTTAAACAGTGGGTTGCGCGATACGACGAGTGGTGTCAGTCGATGGGCCTAACTCCGCAGAACAAACGCAGTTGTGTTCCTTATCACACAGACCCCGTTCAGCAAGCTTCTCAATCTAATAAAAAGGCGCAGCGGTAATGCGCCTTTTTGATACCCATTGTCATTTCGATTTCGCCCCCTTTTCAGATGATTTTCCGGCTCAACTGCAACTGGCAAAGCGAGCGGGCGTTGAACGGTTCATGATTCCGGCTGTTGGGCCCTCCAATTGGCAACAATTAGTTGCACTGTCTTCTTTATATCCATCTGTTTATATTGCGTTGGGCATGCACCCCTACTTTTTAACGCAAGATAGTCAGCAGCAGTTACCTGAGTTACACACTTTGTTTGAAACAAAGCTGGAACGTTGTAAAGCGATTGGTGAGTGTGGCTTAGATGCAATGGTTGCTGTTGACGAAGAGATTCAACGACAAGTGTTTGTTACTCAGGTTGAATTGGCGAAAACACTCAAGTTACCGCTGATCCTCCATGCGAGGAAAACCCACAATTTGGTTCTTCAGTTGCTAAAGCGTCATAAATTTCCTTACGGTGGAGTGTTACACGGTTTTTCGGGTAGCTATCAGCAGGCAATGCAATTTGTCGAGTTGGGTTTCTATATTGGTATTGGTGGTGTTATCACTTATCCAAGAGCACGGAAAACGCGCCAAGCGGTGATGAACTTACCTATGGAGTGTCTCGTTCTGGAAACGGACGCGCCAGACATGCCTCTTTACGGGCACCAAGGTAAACCTAATCATCCGGAAATGTTAGCTCAAACCTTGTCATGTCTCGCAAAGCTGAAGGGTATTAATGAGCAAACGCTTGCTGAAAGCATCTGGAAAAATAGCAATTCGGCATTCGGTATTTGTGAATAGTTTCTAAAGAAAATGTTCTTTTTATGATTTGCAGTTCGCTATAAAGTGATCTTCTTCACGTAAATGGGTGAACGCATGATGAATCTTATTAGAAACTGTGAGGGCAGCATTACTTTATCATTGGACGGATGAGTATAATTGGCTCCGCTTTAGAGCTCCATTTTGTAACACGCCAACAAATAACATATAAGGAAATCATAAACTATGAGCCTGTTTATGAGCCTAGTCGGTATGGCAGTATTGCTAGGAATTGCATTACTACTGTCTGATAACCGAAAAGCTATCAATCTAAGAACTGTGGGTGGCGCATTTGCTATCCAATTTATCATCGGTGGTTTCGTTCTTTACGTACCATGGGGTCGTGACCTTCTAGCTGGCTTCTCAGCTGGTGTACAAAGTGTTATCGACTACGGTAAAGACGGTACTGGTTTTCTATTTGGCAGCCTAGTTAACTTCTCAGTTGACGGTATTGGCTTCATTTTTGCGTTCCAGGTACTTCCAACGCTAATTTTCTTCTCTGCACTTATCTCTGTACTTTACTACGTTGGTATCATGCAGTGGGTAATCAAGATTCTTGGTGGCGGTTTACAGGCTGCACTTGGCACGTCGCGTGCGGAGTCAATGTCTGCGGCTGCGAACATTTTCGTAGGGCAAACTGAAGCACCTCTTGTGGTTCGTCCGTTTGTTCCTAAGATGACGCAATCTGAACTATTCGCAGTAATGTGTGGTGGTCTAGCTTCAGTTGCTGGTGGTGTACTAGCGGGCTACGCTTCTATGGGTGTACCTCTAGAGTACCTAGTTGCGGCATCATTTATGGCAGCGCCAGGCGGTCTACTATTCGCGAAAATCATCAAGCCAGAAACAGAAACACCTGATGAAAAGCTAGGCACTGACATTGACGGTGGTGAAGATAAACCTGCTAACGTCATTGACGCAGCGGCTGGCGGTGCTTCTGTTGGTTTGCAGCTGGCATTGAACGTTGGCGCAATGTTGTTAGCGTTTATCGGTCTAATTGCTCTTATCAACGGTATCCTAGGTGGTATTGGCGGTTGGTTCGATATGCCTGAACTAACACTGGAAATTCTGCTTGGTTACATCTTCTCGCCTCTAGCATTCCTAATCGGTGTTCCGTGGGAAGAAGCTACACTTGCTGGCTCATTCATTGGTCAGAAGATAGTGGTTAACGAGTTCGTCGCGTACCTAAACTTCGTACCATACGTTGGTGACGCTGCGCAAGTAGTCCAAGAGACTGGCGAAGTAATGTCAACCAAGACTGCAGCAATTATCTCGTTCGCTCTATGTGGTTTCGCAAACCTTTCTTCTATTGCGATTCTGCTTGGTGGTCTAGGTGGTCTAGCGCCAAACCGTCGTCATGACATTGCCCGTATGGGTATCAAAGCGGTTTGTGCTGGTACGCTATCTAACCTAATGGCGGCGACAATCGCTGGCTTCTTCCTATCTTTCTAATTAAGTAAGCGAAAGATTATATAGACGCCGTTTTAAAAAGCCCCGTAGACACACATTCTTGTGTGCTACGGGGCTTTTTTGTTTCTTCCAATAGAGTGAGCCCGATTACGATGTTAACTGGGGTTTAACCATAGTGACCTTGTTTTACACACACTGCTTGGAGAGAAAACTCGTACAAGTTGGCAAGAACTTTCGTTAGCTTGTATGACAAGTTTGGACTGAGTTCAGATAACCTGATTCGCAACGATTATTCAGTAAGATTATTGAGTGAACGTTAACTAGAATCTTTTTTGAGATACAAACCGTTTGCGCTTTATGGACCACTACAGTTCTGCGACGAATATCTATAATGTATGTAAATATAGAGAGTAGGGTAAAACTCATTAACGAAGTTTACCTCGCGACCCTGCTGGGTTTTGTCGTTTGAGTCCTGTTTTCTGCCATTAAGTCGCCCAAACCTGCATTGCCGCGTTATCTGGCTTATCGGGTATCGTTGGGTATATCTTAATGGTGTGACTTATCAATGGATTATTGAAAAGTGATTTTAGCTAGCACCTGTTAGTACAAGGAGTATGATTGGTGTTGGTTGTAGCGATGTCAGTACATTGGACAATCGGCTACAGATACCGTTAGACACCGCAATCGCAGATTGTTGTGCCATAGACCAAACTGGTACTGTGCGGTGACAAGGATAGCAATTGGGGGTAGATTCGCTGTTTATCCCTAAGTCTTCAGGGAACCAAGTCCGTTCATTAATGAATGCGTCAACTATTTAGGTTGAGCAGATATATTTATGAATATTGATCGGAGATAGAAATGAGCGATTTAAAAGCAGCAGCACTACGTGCACTTAAACTTATGGATCTTACAACGCTGAATGATGATGATACTGATGAAAAAGTGATCTCACTGTGTCATGACGCAAAATCTGCTGTCGGTAACACAGCAGCGATCTGTATTTATCCTCGCTTTATTCCTATTGCTAAGAAGACACTTCGCGAGCAAGGTACACCAGACGTTCGTATTGCTACAGTAACGAACTTCCCACACGGTAACGATGATATTGATATCGCTGTTGCAGAAACGAAAGCGGCCGTTGCTTACGGTGCAGATGAAGTGGATGTTGTATTCCCATACCGTGCTCTAATGGCAGGTAACGAGGAAGTGGGTTTCGAGCTCGTTAAGCAATGTAAAGCCGCGTGTGGTGACATTCTTCTGAAAGTCATCATCGAAACCGGTGAGCTGAAAGAAGAAGCTCTAATTAAGAAAGCCTCTGAAATTTCAATTAAAGCAGGCGCTGACTTCATTAAAACTTCAACGGGTAAAGTGCCAGTCAATGCAACACCTGAATATGCACGCATGATGCTGGAAGTGATTCGTGATATGGAAGTTGCAAAATCGGTTGGCTTCAAGCCAGCAGGTGGTGTGCGCACTGCTGAAGATGCAGCCGCGTATCTAGCAATGGCAGATGAGATTTTGGGCGACAACTGGGTAGATGCTCGCCATTACCGTTTTGGTGCCTCTAGCCTGCTTACTAACCTACTAAATACATTAGAAGTAACAGACGAAACTGCAGATCCTGCAGCGTACTAATTAAAAGTCTGAATGTGGTGAGCGAAAGCTCACCACATTACTTTTTACTTTACTAACCACCGTTTTGTGTGGGAGGAACTAATGTATTTACCTCAAGAAATCATTCGTAAAAAACGCGATGGCGAAGTCCTGACTGCCGACGAAATCAATTTCTTCATCCAAGGTGTGGCTAAAAACACCGTTTCAGAGGGGCAAATCGCAGCCTTTGCGATGGCGATATTTTTCAATGAAATGACAATGCCAGAGCGCATTGCGCTGACGTGTGCGATGCGTGATTCCGGTATGGTTATCGATTGGAGCCATAAAGAATTTGGCGGCCCAATTGTAGATAAGCATTCAACTGGTGGTGTTGGTGACGTTACTTCGCTGATGCTTGGGCCAATGGTTGCGGCATGTGGTGGCTTTGTTCCAATGATCTCGGGTCGAGGTCTTGGTCACACTGGAGGTACTCTGGATAAGTTGGAGTCAATTCCTGGCTATAACATCACGCCAACCAATCAAGTGTTCGGTGATGTTACGAAAGACGCAGGTGTTGCCATTATTGGCCAAACAGGTGATTTAGCGCCAGCCGATAAACGTGTATACGCAACCCGCGATATTACCGCGACGGTCGACAACATTTCTCTGATCACGGCTTCAATCCTGTCTAAGAAACTGGCTGCTGGGCTTGAGTCATTGGTGATGGATGTAAAAGTGGGTTCAGGTGCATTCATGCCAACCTATGAAGCCTCGGAAGAGCTCGCTAAATCTATCGTAGCAGTAGCAAACGGTGCAGGTACCAAGACAACAGCTATCCTAACTGACATGAACCAAGTTCTGGCTTCTTCTGCGGGTAATGCAGTCGAAGTACGTGAAGCGGTTCAGTTCTTGACTGGTGAATACCGCAACCCTCGCTTACTTGAAGTTACGATGGCGTCATGTGCAGAAATGTTGGTGTTGGCTAAATTGGCTGACGACACAGAAGATGCACGCGCCAAACTGATGGAAGTTTTAGATAACGGTAAAGCTGCTCAGTGCTTTGGTAAGATGGTCGCAGGCCTAGGCGGCCCAACCGATTTTGTTGAAAACTACGAAAACTATTTGGAAAAAGCAGAAATCATCAAACCTGTCTTCGCTGATGAGGACGGTGTGGTATCGGCAATGGACACTCGTGCAATCGGTATGGCGGTGGTTTCCATGGGTGGCGGTCGCCGTGTGGCAACAGATGAAATTGACTATGCTGTGGGCTTTGACGGGTTCATCCGTCTTGGTGAAAAAGCATCGAGTGATAAACCACTGGCTGTGATTCATGCACGTAGTGAAGAGCAATGGCTTGAAGCAGCTGAAGCGCTGAAGCAGGCTATTACTATCGGTGGTGAGTATACTCCAACGCCTGAGGTTTATCGTCAGATCCGCGCAGAAGACGTTTAATCAAAAATTACACTAAGGCCCGCCATATAAAAATGATTACCGGTGGGCCTGAGGAAGAGCAATGAAAAGAGCATTTATATTAGTACTGGATTCATTTGGAATCGGTGAGACAGCAGACGCTGAGAAATTTGGTGATGTTGGTTCAGACACTCTGGGCCATATCGCAGACCAATGTGATAAAGGTCTAGCGGATAACGCTGATCGTAAAGGGCCACTGACGTTGCCTAATCTGTCAAAGCTTGGTTTAGCAATGGCCCATAAAGAGTCAACGGGTCGCTTTGCGCCAGGTTTAGATACTGAGGCGGAGATCATCGGAGCTTACGGCCATGCTGCTGAGCTATCCTCAGGTAAAGACACGCCGTCAGGCCACTGGGAAATTGCTGGTGTTCCGGTTCTGTTTGACTGGGGCTACTTTACCTACAAAGCCAACAGCTTCCCGAAAGAGCTGACAGATCGCATTCTTGAGCGTGCTGGTCTAGACGGTTTCCTTGGTAACTGTCATGCATCAGGCACTCAGGTACTGGATGATCTTGGTGAAGAGCATATGAAGACAGGGCAACCTATCTTCTATACGTCGGCGGATTCGGTGTTCCAGATTGCTTGTCATGAAGAAACCTTTGGCCTAGAACGTTTGCTTGAGCTTTGTCAGATCGCACGTGAAGAGCTGGAAGACTACAACATCGGCCGTGTTATCGCTCGCCCATTCGTTGGCCCGGGTAAAGGCCAGTTCGAGCGTACTGGTAATCGCCGCGATCTGTCTGTTGAGCCACCTTCAGCGACGATTCTACAGAAGCTTGTTGACGAGAAGGGCGGTGAAGTTCACTCGATCGGTAAGATCTCTGACATTTATGCTGGCTGCGGTATTACTAAGAAGACCAAAGCAACAGGTATTCCTGCTTTATTTGAAGCAACAAAACAGGCAATCAAAGACGCGGGCGACAATACTATCGTCTTTACTAACTTTGTTGATTTTGATTCCGCCTATGGTCACCGTCGTGATGTTGCAGGCTACGCTGCTGCGCTTGAGTACTTCGATGGCCGTATCCATGAAGTTATGGAACTGATGGAAGAAGACGATGTTCTAATCCTGACTGCCGACCACGGCTGTGACCCAACTTGGCCAGGTACTGACCACACACGTGAACACATCCCTGTAATTGTTTATGGTCAGAAAGTGCCAGCTGGTTCTCTAGGCCTGCGTGACTCTTTTGCGGATATTGGTCAATCATTGGCGACTTACTTTGGTACTTCACCAATGGATTACGGTAAAAACTTTTTGTAATGAGAGAGTTAGAGAGGTAAACCACCTCTCTGACAACATTTAACTTAGTTAAGGAATTAACAGACATGGCAACTCCACATATTAATGCTGAAACGGGTGCATTCGCAGATGTCGTTCTTATGCCGGGTGATCCGCTACGCGCGAAGTACATTGCAGAAACCTTCCTAGAAGATGTCGTTCAGGTCTGTGATGTGCGTAATATGTTCGGTTTCACAGGCACTTACAAAGGTCGTAAAGTGTCTGTGATGGGCCACGGTATGGGTATCCCATCTTGTTCAATCTATGCTACTGAACTGATTAAAGACTACGGTGTGAAGAAAATCATCCGTGTAGGTAGCTGTGGTGCAGTTAGCGAAGACATTAAAGTACGTGATGTTGTAATTGGTATGGGCGCTTGTACTGACTCTAAAGTAAACCGCATTCGCTTTAAAGGCCATGACTTTGCTGCTATCGCTGACTACAAGATGGTCCGTGCAGCAGAAGAGGCAGCGAAAGCACGTGGTATCGAAGTGAAAGTCGGTAACCTGTTTTCCGCTGAACTGTTCTACACACCAGATCCAGAAATGTTCGATGTGATGGACAAGTACGGTATTGTCGGTGTTGAGATGGAAGCGGCAGGCATCTACGGCGTTTGTGCTGAGTACGGTGCGAAAGCTTTGACTATCTGTACTGTGTCTGATCACATCAAAACGGGCGAGCAGACAACATCTGATGAGCGTCAAACTACGTTTAACGATATGATGATTATCGCGCTTGACTCTATCCTGTTAGGTGATGATGCCTAGATACAGTCTTAATCGCTGAAAAATAGTAAAAGAGGGGGAGTGACTTAAATACTACCCCTCTTTTTTACTCGCAATTGGCTAACTCATTTCTTTAAGAAGCAGATTTTCACTGTTGCGTTTGGGTTTTCTTCTCACCACAACTGCCAACAGTAAGCCTGCGATAAAACTCATTCCGACCATGGTATACATGTAACGGTCGCTTTTACGGTAGTAGTGATCAGAAAAAGCAGTTACTTTACCCGTCTCAAAGGTAATACGAACAAAACCAATGGCTGCATTGTCGTGCATAATGGGTTCAACTAATTGCTGTTTACCAATTCGAGCGGTTTCAAGTGGCGTATCTAAACCGAGAACTTCACGCACACTTTTCCCCTTGTCGCTTGAGGCTAAGCGAATCCCTTCCGCGTCATAGATGGTGGCATCAAACACGAGATTGTCTTTAGCCAGTTGGTTGGTTAGCTTCAACAAGCGCTCCTGATCTTGATTGGCTATCATATCACCTGCTGATAAAGAAGCTTGAGAAACCAACACTTTTATCAGTGTTTCCAACTGGTTTTTCTGAATTTGTTCATTGCCTTTAGTAATTTTGACGCTGTTAATACCAATTACTCCCATCATTGCTATCAACGAGAGGATTGCCAGCGCTCTTAAGGCAATACGAAATGAGAACAGAGAGGGTTCCATACTCGCCTAACTTAAGGTTAATTCTTCTATAGAGCATATTGATGCTTGCACAGCTAAATTGCAATAGGTTAACGTGTTAGTAGATTTTTTAGGAATAATTCACATGGAAACGTTTAAGACCTTTTCTATTCAAAAACATACATCACTATACAATCGAATTCCCGAGACACGCTTATTTAGTCAATTTGATAAAGCTAAGGCTAATTGGATTGTGTTCGCAGAGTGTTTGTCATCGCAATATTTTGAAACTATTGACCTTTGTACTGGCCAACACAATGCTGTCGTTGATGTGTGGAAGGTTGGCCGCTATGAAGTAGCATTAATGCAGGGTGAGCTGACTGCTCAACATGAAAAAGTTCTCCAAGACATTAGGCTGGATTATGCGTCGCTTAATGATCTTCCCGATTTATCAAAGCCAGGCCTTATCGTTATGGATATGGACTCGACTGCGATTCAAATTGAATGTATTGATGAAATAGCCAAATTAGCTGGTGTGGGTGAGGAAGTCGCGGAAGTGACAGAGCGCGCTATGCAAGGTGAACTGGATTTTGAACAGAGCTTACGTCAACGTGTGAGTGCACTGGCTGATGCTGATGAAAGTATCCTGTCTAGTGTAAGAAACGCTTTGCCATTGATGCCTGACCTGCCTGAGCTTGTAAGTACCTTACGTCAGTTTGGCTGGAAAACGGCAATTGCCTCTGGTGGGTTTACCTATTTCTCAGATTATCTCAAAGAGACATTGAATTTAGACCATGCAGAATCTAATCAGCTGGAAATCATTGACGGCAAGTTAACTGGTCAAGTGGTTGGTAACGTTGTATCAGCTCAAACTAAAGCGGATATCCTCGAAGAGTTAGCCAAACAATACGATATTGAACCACACAATACTATCGCTGTTGGAGACGGTGCAAACGATCTGATGATGATGTCCGTTGCAGGTCTTGGTATCGCTTACCATGCAAAACCTAAAGTGGAGCAACAAGCGCAAACTGCCGTGCGTTATGTGGGACTGGGAGGTGTACTGTGTATTCTATCTGCTGCTCTGTCTAAGCAGAAGAAACTGAGTTTTAAACCTGCTCCATAGTGACGATGCGAGGTTTAAAACCTCGCTTTCTTATTACTCTTATTTGGTCATTTCAAGACGAGTAAGCACTTCTTCTGTGATATCCGTTATTTCGCCATACCCCATGATACCCGTGAGCTCTTTTTCTAAGCTTCTGGCTTGATTCATACTGATAGCCGCCAGCTCTTTGAGATCCTCTTGAAGTAGTGCGCTCATGGCATCAAAAACAGGAGCACTACAAATACGAAGAGCATAAAACTCTCCCATTCCTTGCGCATCTTTGATGAAAGCAATACGATCTTTCAGCGAATCAAATTCGCTCACCAATTTGGATTCATAAGATTGAATGCGTGTACCAAACCTTGTGGTTGATAAATAAATTTCCTGAAACTGAGGCTGTGCACCATCAATACGACGCATTGGTTGAGCGAGCAGTGTATTAGTATGACCTTTATAGATAGGCTCGACGGAAAAATTCTCATCATGGCCAAGTTTAGCGAATACCACTAGGTGGGAAGCAAGAGGATAGTTAATACCTATCACGCGAGGCTTAAGGTTTTTCCCTCGTTTTTCTACGAAGATAGGCGAGCTCACAATCTTATCCAGCAAGATGTCGTGCAAACCTTCCAGTAACTGATTACTGGGCAACAGTTCTTTTTGGGCAATCAGTTTATCTTGATTATGCTCGATCAGCCGTCCAAAAAAAGCAATGGTGCGCATGGTATTGCTGTCTTCTTTTATAACTAGCTGAAGGCGCTTCCCTCCTGGAGAAATTCGAACAACCTCGTATGGAACGTTATTAAGAGGCAGTTGTTTATCGTACAGACTAAGCTCTTTAAAGTTAACCGAACATGTATCTCCTGCTTTTAGCTCGCTTTGAGAAGTTAAAGCGACGCTAATTCCACGTTTAGAAATGTCTAATGTCACCCCTGTATGAACGGTATCATGAGGATAAGACAATTCGATCGGAGAACGAAATTGAAAACGTGGTTCTTTCCTACGGGATATTGCATCAAAGTAGATACAAACAGGGTTATTTTCTGGATTACGGGCATGGCGAAAGCGATTGAGTTCACTAGTCGGCATCCTAGGCTTTGCAGTCAGAAGGTAATCTTGGTTAGTAGACTCAGTAGATAGCTCCTGAAGAATACCGCAATGGCTAAGCGAGTTAGTTTTAAAGTTGAGTTCAGTTGAATGCTTGGACAGCTCTACCCGTTCCTCTTTGGACAGTTCAAAAACATGTAATCGAAACACTCTCCAGCTCTCTTTTTTGGCCCCAACGTGCCAGAAAAGCTGACGGAGTTCTCTACTCGCCTCTGGCATCATCATGGAGAAAAATAGGGTCTTACCTTGATGATTGTGAGTGAAGGAGTAAAACACATTATTGCTACCTCGCATACCAGGCTTGGTGAGCTGTTCTAAACGTTCTTTATTAAACAAGCTGGTCAAGGTTTGTTGATTGCGCTCATCTTGCCAGTATTGCCAAATGGGTTGATTGTTCTCTGTCATTAAGGCGAGTTTAAGTTCACTACCACTGAAGAAAACAGGTAAATTACAGGTGTGCTTAAGGAATGTATGCTCATAGCCTCGAGAGCGAGCTCGAATGACTTTATCTTGATTGTCATGCCGGCTTCGTTGGCTATCATTTGTCAGTTTGTCTTCGATAACTTGTTCAACGACGTTTGACTCGTCAAGTTTGAGTAACCGTAGATATTTTACAGCATCGTTTTCGTAAGATTCATCAATTCCAACAATCCGATAGTTGATAGGGGTGTCTAGCCCTTCGACTTCACTTTCTTTGATTAATTCAACGAAACGTACCGCTATGATCTCTCCGAGTTTGTAGTTAAATGCGGATGGGACCTTAAACTTTGCTCCTGATGGCGAGATATCGACAGTTGTGGCGTGGACGAGCTGATCTCTGTTGATCTGAAATTCTATTTGAGAAGAGAGTTTTAAACGGTTCTCACGACGCTTGAGATCGTAACCCAAATTAATCGCTTCAACATCGTATGCTGAACTTTTTTCTGAAAACTCAATGCCGTGGGGTTTACCCCGTTTTTGCATTACTCGAAAATTATTATGAGTATTACATAATGCTTCCCAGACCCCTTCAGTATAGCCGCCAAATTTACGAGTATTTTTATGGTAGGCGTTGAAGGCAACGTCATCGAGCCAATGTTTTACACCATCGAGTTCGTATTCGCGGCACTCACCTTTTACTCGGCCGCGAAGGTCTACGGGTTTAGTACACGGAGCCATCACTCGATTGAGCTCCATTTTGACCAGAATTTTAACCGATGGGGGCTCCCCTTCAGTCATTTGGGCGAGAAGGTATTCAAAATCACCGGAGTTGTAAGCAGGAATCAATCGTTCTGCTAAAGATAAAATCTCTGACTGCTGCATATATTTTTGTTAGCGTGTCCCTTACTCTCAATATCGACCTTGATATAAAGATCTTTAATGATATGTTACACCGAATCAAGGTGAATAGGTGACGTATGATAATAGCATAGTCACAAATACAGGTCTGAGGTGATATGGCGAAAGCAAAAAGAGCATATGTGTGTAATGACTGTGGGGCAGATTTTCCGCGTTGGCAAGGACAATGCAATGCTTGTGGGTCGTGGAATACGATCAGTGAAGTCAGGTTGGCGGCATCACCAGCAGCGGCACGCAATGAGCGGTTAGCGGGTTACGCAGGTAACTCTGGTGAAACTCAGGTTCAGACCCTATCTGACATTGATTTGCAGGAAGTTCCTCGTTTTACCAGTGGTTTTAAAGAGTTTGATCGTGTTCTTGGTGGCGGTGTAGTGCCGGGTGCTGCCATTCTGATTGGTGGTAACCCAGGAGCGGGTAAATCAACGCTACTTTTGCAAACTATGTGTTATCTCGCCTCACAAATGCCAACCTTATACGTCACAGGTGAAGAGTCGTTACAACAGGTTGCGATGCGAGCGTCACGACTCGGTTTGCCTAAAGACAACCTGAAAATGCTTTCAGAAACTAACGTCGATCGTATTTGTCAAATTGCTGAGAAAGAGCAGCCTAAGATCATGGTCATCGATTCGATTCAGGTGATGCATGTTGCGGATGTGCAATCATCACCTGGCAGTGTGGCACAAGTGCGTGAGTCGGCTACGGCCTTGACTCGTTACGCTAAGCAGAACAATGTTTCTGTATTTATTGTCGGCCATGTGACGAAAGACGGGACGTTAGCGGGGCCTAAAGTGCTTGAGCACATCATTGACTGTTCAGTATTGCTTGATGGCGGAACGGACAATCGTTTTAGAACTATGCGCAGCCATAAGAACCGCTTCGGAGCAGTCAATGAGCTGGGGGTATTTGCGATGACAGGGCAGGGGCTCAAAGAAGTCAGCAACCCGTCAGCCATCTTCCTTTCTCGAGGGGAAGAAGAAACATCTGGCAGTTCAGTCATGGTGGTATGGGAGGGCACTCGTCCTCTACTGGTCGAGATTCAAGCTTTGGTTGATTACTCTCAGTTGGCTAACCCACGGCGTGTTGCTGTGGGCCTTGAGCAAAACCGCTTGTCGCTCTTACTGGCGGTTTTACACAAGCATGGTGGTTTACAGATGGCGGATCAAGATGTGTTTGTTAATGTCGTTGGTGGTGTCAAGGTAACAGAAACCAGCGCTGACTTGGCATTAGTGATAGCGCTTCTATCCAGTTTTCGAGATCGAGCTTTACCTAAAGATGTGGTGATATTCGGCGAAGTCGGCTTAGCAGGAGAGATTCGTCCAGTTCCAAGTGGGCAGGAGAGGTTGAATGAAGCCTTTAAGCATGGTTTTAAGAAAGCGATTGTTCCTGCAGCGAATATGCCTAAAGGTGGGATCCCGGGAATGCAGATCCATGGTGTGAAAAAGCTTTCTGAAGCGATTGAAGCGTTTGATGAGCTTTAGGGAAGCGGGAACGGACTTTGTCCTGTGGAACACTTCGTTGCGGGAGAACGGGATCGGGCTTCGCCCTGCTAGAAAGAAGAAGCCTCTTTTCGGTCATTCCATAGAGCGACGAAGGAGTGAGTAGGGAATCTCTTCAATTGTTCGAATTACTTTAAGAGATCCCCAACTCGGTCGTTCCTCCCTCTTGAGGATGACCGTCATAAAAATAAAGAGTGGAGGCTCGATTAATGTAAAGCTAGTTATCTAGTTATCTAGTTATCTAGTTATCCAGCTCACCGTAGGACGCAGTCCGTTCCAAAATCCCGCATCCGTAGCAAAGCGTTCCCGCTCTTGCCTAAAGCATATCAACGGCTTTCTCGACAGCTGCGACCAGCCTGTCAACGTCTTCTTGTGTGTTGTAAATGGCGAAAGAGGCGCGCACAGTGCCTTTAACACCAAGTGCATCCATTAGAGGGTGAGCACAATGGTGACCCGCGCGGACGGCAATACCTTGTTGATCAAGTAACGTCGCGAGGTCTTGATGATGCACTCCATCAATGATAAACGACAGCAAAGAAGCATCTTGTTGATACCCTAATACCTTAACATCATCAATTTGAGATAGTCTTTGATAAGCGTTTTGAACCAGATTGCGAATGTGATTTTTTACGTCGGCTTGTTCAAAACACTGATACCAGTCGATCGCTGTAGCTAGGGCTATCACACCTGCTACATTGGGTGTGCCAGCCTCGAATTTTCCGGGTAATTCACTAAAAGTGGTCCCTGCAAATGACACCTTATCAACCATTTTCCCCCCTCCGTGCCAGGGTGGCATAGCATCAAGCAGCGACAGTTTGCCATATAAGACGCCAATGCCAGCAGGAGCGTAGAGTTTGTGTCCAGAGAAAACATAAAAATCCGCATCTAACGCCTTCACATCAATCGTTTCATGAACAATGCCTTGAGCACCATCGACAATGACTTTCGCTCCCACTTGATGAGCTTGAGCTATTACTGACTCAATGGGAAGGCGTGTTCCCGTCACATTGGTGATGTGAGCCAGCGCCACTAGTTTCGTTTTATCGGATAGCAAAGCGGAGAATGCCGCCATATCCCATCGGCAATTGTCGGTCATTGGTACTTTGACGACTTTTGCTCCTGTCTGCTCTGCAACGATTTGCCAAGGCACGATATTGGCGTGGTGTTCCATTTCACTAACCAGAATTTCATCACCGCGCTGTAGTGTGTTTCGCGCATAGGTTTGTGCGATTAGGTTGAGCGCTTCTGTCGCTCCGCGTGTCCAGATGATTTCTTTGCTATTCTGCGCGCCAATAAAGTCTGCGACGGTTTGACGAGCGGCTTCAAAGTCACTGGTTGCTTGTGCGGTCAGACTGTGACTGCCACGATGAACGTTGGCATTTTGAGAACGATAGTAGTGTGAAATGGCACTAATAACGCAATCAGGCTTCTGCGTAGTCGCTGCACTATCGAGATACACTAATTGTTCTCCATTAACATCTTGAGCTAATGCAGGGAATTGTAAACGGATAGCATGAACATCTAGCATGACTCAAGGCCACCCAGCTTGTGATATTGCAGTGTCGGAATTGTTACCATAGGCTCTGCAACCGTCCAAGCGTGTTCTTTACCTGAAAGATTAATGATGATTTCCATAGCAAATTCTAATGCGGTGCCAGGACCTTGGCTGGTCAGTAAGTTGTGATTGATATCGTAGGTAACGCGTTTAACTCGCCAATTTTCTTTAGTGATATGAGACTCAAAGCTTGGATGGCATGTCATTAAAGCGTCTGGGTAAAGCTTATGGTGAGCTAGCACCAAGGCTGGGGCTGCGCATATAGCTGCAACGAGCTTACCTTCATACATCTGTTGGCGAACAATCTCGACTAATACGGTACTGTCGCGAAAGGTTTCAGCTCCACCAACGCCACCAGACAAGATCACTGCATCGAATTCTTCATCGGCGATATCGACGAGTTTACAATCAGCAGTGAGCGTGACGCCTCTAGAAGCTTTCATTGTCAGCCGACCAGCAAAATCAGCACTGGCCACGGTAACGTCGTAGCCAGCTCGTACCATCATGTCGATGATGGTGACCGCTTCCATTTCTTCCGTTCCCGGAGCAATCGGGACCAGTACTTTTATATTCATTGTTGTTTCCAGCTTTGTTCGATGTGGTAGATCTGGTTGTATAGCGTTTGGTTTTCAGGGGTTTGAATATTGTGAATTTTAGCCTGCTTTAGTAAGTAACCAGTAATAAAATCAATTTCTGTTCTGCGTCGATAGTGAATATCTTGCCTCATAGAAGACATATTCTCTGCGGTGGCATTGATCACTTGGTGAACTGTGGATACTAGTATGGACTTGTCGATAGGGATGGAACAAGCGTTCATGACACGAAAGACTTCTTCGATAACATTGGTCAGTTGTTCTTTAAATCGCTCAGAACCCAGCTCACCATTCTTGATTTGGAATATGGCTGTTAAGGGGTTGATCGCACAGTTGACGGCAAGCTTAAGCCATAATGCATGCTCTATATTGTCACACCAAATAACCTCTGGCAGTGCGTGCTGTAAGACTTCCCTGAGGAAGTCACATTGTTTGCCTGAATGGTTAATACCACCTATATGGGTGATGCCTAACCCAGTGTGTACCACTTGGTGTTTGGCCGATTGATAGGCGCCATGTGCAGTTGTCGCAAGGAGTAAAGGGTTGCGAGGAAAAGTGTTGCTCAGCCATTCTGCGGTTCCCATGCCATTGTGCATCAGGGAAATCATGGTTTCTGGAGTTATATGCGCTTTGAGCGGCTCAAGGGCGCGCTTAACTTGCCACGCTTTTACGGTGACTAGCAGTAAATCAGCCTGCCTAATGGAAGTGATATCTCGGTTATCACATTGAATCGGCGGTAATTCATCAAGCTGCAGACTCAGGTGACGGTCTGTTGAGTTAGACCATACGGCGACATTATGCCCCGCGATGGAGAGTTTAGTTGCCCATAGTGTCCCAATAGCGCCTGGGCCAAGAATAACGATATTCACGTTGGTTTGCCGAACAGATAATTTCTCACAAGGATAATCACCGTTTAAGCGAAAGCAAACAAAAAATGGTACCCGAAGGTACCATTTATAGGCAATGAAGCTTTTCTAGTCGCTTAGAACTTGTAAGTCACTGCCAAGTAGTTAGTGACCCCTGAAGAGCGGAATGCAGGCGTGTCTTCGATACCATACACATCTTGGTAAGCTTTTAGGCCATAACCGACAGCAAAGCGATCTGAGTGCCAGTAGATACCGTTAAACATTGCACCGCCGTTACTAGAAGTTGAGCCGAATTTGTTATTTGCAGCATCTTCCATTCCAAATTGGTAGTCAATGTAACCTTGGTAAGAAATGAATGAGCCATTTTCAAAGAAGTAGAAAGGTTTGAACCAGTTGGTTGAAATTTGGAAACCATTCCAGTCTCTTTTATTACCATCATAAGTGCGATAAAGGTTTAGGCCTACTTTACCTAACCAAGGAACATTCACATCTGAACCAATACCAATTTTCTGCGAGTTAACACCTGAGTTACCGCCCCATTCCATCAATGTAGAAACGTATAGCTCTTGAACAGGGCCGAAAGAAAGGTCTTTACCAGTCAGTGCATCTAGAGACATACGCGGTGCAAACTTCATAAAGATCTTTTCAGCGTTTGCTTTATCACTGCCTGGATCTGACGTTAAGTTGAAAACGTCAACGTAGCCATACAGATCAAACAGACCAGAGCGACCACCAAATTCCATTTCTAAGTAATCGTGTGTTGAGTTACCTGGTTTTTCGTTGAATGCGCCCATTAGGTTGAACTGCATCCATTTGTAGTCATTCTTGTGAATATCGCCGTCGGAGTAATCGGCCGCCATTGCTGGTGCAGACAGTGCTGCTACGACACCAAGAGCTAAAAGTGATTTACGCATAGTGGGACTCTCTATGTTTTTCAATATCAAAAATTGTTCATATAGCCGTTGTTGCACAATCTCTGCTGTGCTTTTTCTGGAGCGCATAATAACGATAAAAATCTCAATTAATAGTGATACGAAGTGCAAAAATACATAAAACTAGTGACGAATATCTCACTAATGATCATTTTTCAACGATGTAACGGAACTATGATTTTTTTGCACAAAAAGTGATATAGATATCGTTTACGCAAGCGCTTGCGCTGATTTTTATGCTGATCAAGCAATCAACATATTTGGTGATTGATCTAACTCTCACTTTCCACGTAAGCAACTGTAAAGTGTTTAAGGGTGATAAATAGTGTCTGAAATTATGTTGTTTCCGCTGGGATCGATTCTTCTTCCCGAAGGAAGGATGAAGCTTCGTATATTCGAGCCCAGATACAAAAGATTGATAAAAGAGGCAAGCCAGTCGGACGGAACTTTCGGCATTTGTCTGATAGAGCATGACGAAGCGCCAGCGATGTCTCGTTTATCGTCTTTTGGGGCGCTCGCGAAAATCGTTGACTTTGAGTTACTTGATGATGGATTGTTGGGCGTCACAGTTGTTGGGATAAGATGCTTCGAAATCAAAAGAATCAGAACCGAGTTTGACGGGTTACGCAGAGCACGCGTTGAGTGGCGCTCAAGCTGGGAGTTTTCGCAGCTATCCAACGAGCACAAGTATTTGAGTGAGCAATTACGAACAGTCTACAGTCAGTTCCCTCAACTTGGGGAACTGTATGACCAACGCTTCTTCGACGATGCAAGCTGGGTGAGTCAGCGTTGGCTTGAGATACTGCCCATTCCCCAGAAACAATTTGACTTTCTTGTGCAGCAAAAAGATTGCAACGAAGCGATAGAATTTCTCACCCGCTCCATTGAAAGCTAAACTTACAAAGTGATCCATTCATTTTTTCTTACGTACTACTTCAAAAGCGCTGGAAAGGACCAAAAATATGGCTGCTCAGGACACAGACTCTTTTGCTAAACAAGACTGGCTGCTCTGTATGGGAAAAGTGAAAGAAAAAGATAAAGCTTCCTATGCTTTGGTGTTCAAGCATTTTGCTCCACGGTTGAAGCAGTTCACATACAAGCATATGGGCAACGAACAAGTGGCCCTTGAGCTAGTGCAAGAAACGATGACCACGGTTTGGCAGAAAAGCCACTTGTTCGATGGATCGAAAAGCTCGCTGTCGACTTGGATTTATACGATCGCGCGAAACCTGTGCTACGACACACTTCGCAAACAACGTGGTAAAGATCTGCACATTCATTCTGAGGACATTTGGCCCAATGATTATTGTCCACCAGATATGGTTGAGCATTATGCGCCCGAACATGAGATGCTAAAAGAGCAAGTTGTGAAGTTTTTAGATGTCCTCCCTGAGGCGCAAAAGAAGGTTGTTCAGGCCGTCTACTTAGAGGAGTTGCCACACCAGCAGGTTGCAGATATGTACGATATTCCAGTCGGCACAGTGAAATCAAGGCTTAGGCTAGCAGTAGAGAAGCTTCGACATTCAATAGAGGTAGAGAGACTATGAGCTATCATCCAAATCAGCATATGTTACAGGCTTACGTTGAAGGCAGTTTGGATGCTGTCGATGGGTTTACTGTCGCCACTCATCTTGAGAGCTGCCCTAGTTGTAAAAAACAAGTATTAGAGCTTGAGAATCTTTGTGGCGAAGCGCTAATGGAAACTGATGTTTTCGACGACAGCTCATTCGACAGTATGCTGAACGATATTCTAAGGGCAGATCCAGTTCCACAAGCGGTTCGGCCTACCAGAAAGCCATCCAGCATTGAAGTTAATGGCAAAACCTTTCAGCTACCACTGTCTCTTACACGTTTCAGGGATAAGGTGGGGGAATGGAAAAACTACGGTGGCAAGGTATTTAGCGCACCAGTAGACATGGGTAACAGTGTACGAGTGAACTTAATGTACATCGCTGAAGATGTGAAGATTCCACAGCACACTCATAGAGGTATGGAATCGACGCTGATATTGCATGGTGGCTTTAGCGACGAAGATGGCCATTACGAAGCGGGTGATTACCTCGTTAAAGATGCTTCGATAAAACACAGTCCCTATACTCAAAAAGGAGAGGACTGCTTGTGTATTACCGTACTCACAGAACCTATGATATTTACTCAAGGTGTTGCCCGCATATTTAACATGTTCGGCAAAGGTATGTATCCATAATAGACTCAAAAGCAAAAGGCTTGGCGAATTGCCAAGCCTTTTTTCTATTTGAAGGGCTACTTTTTAAGTTGTGGTCAATCTCGCTCTTTGGCTTTGTTCAATAGGTCAGCGAAGTAGTGACGAAGTGAATAGAGCATAAGTAAGCTCGGGATGACCATCACCGATGTAATGACAAAAAACATTGACCAATCATCGAGAAAGTCAACCAACTCACCGCTGAATGACGCTAATGTGGTCCGTCCAAAGTTACCCAACGATGCCAGTAATGCATATTGCGTTGCAGAGAAAGCTTGGCCTGTGAGGACGGTTAAGAAAGACACGAAGGCGACGGTGGAAAATGCTGTTGTAAAGTTATCAACAATAATCGTCGCTAAGAATAAATCTTCATCCGGTCCCACAGAGGCAATCCAAGAAAACATTAAGTTACTACCAGCCATAGCGATGCCGCCGATCATTAAACCTCTTACGATGCCAAAACGAACGTTAAACATGCTGCCAACTAAAGTGAAGACTATGGTGGCTCCCCAGCCAATCAACTTAGAATAATGGCCGATTTGTTCATTACTAAAGCCGACGTCTTTATAGAAAGCGATGGACATCCTGCCTAAGAAAGCTTCACCAATTTTAAACAGGAAGACGAATAGAAGTAGAGTTATTGCTACTTTGACGCCATTACGTTTAAAGAAATCTAGGAAAGGCTCAACTACGGTAACGCTTAACCAAGAGAGCGTTTGAGAACCTACAATTTGGTTATGACGTGCTTCGGCTTGTTTTTGGAGTGCTTCACGATTGGTCTTTGGTTCGCCGACTAGCAGAGTAAACAACATCAAAATACCGACAATACCTGCCATACCATAGTAGACACCGTTCCAGCCGATTGAATCTGCATTGATGAAAGCAACGTAACCCGGTAGTGAATAGCCAGTCCACCAACCAATCACTGCCATCGCTGAGGCTTGTGGTAGCTTGGATGAATCTGATTTAGGGAAAGTATCGATGCGGAAAGCATCGATGGCAATATCCTGAGTTGCCGATGCTATCGCGATGCCTAGGGCAAGCATTGAGGTTAAGGCTAAGTTTTGCGATGGGTCCACCCCAGCAATAAATAAAGTACCGACAAGGACTAGTGACTGACAGAAGAAAATCCAGCTTCGGCGTTGGCCAAGCACAGCATGCAAAACGGGTAGTTTGACCCGGTCGACGAGTGGAGCCCACAAAAAATTAATCGCGTAAACAGCAAAAACGCTGCCAAAGTAGCCTATCGCTGTGCGTGTCAAGCCAGCATCTTTTAACCAACCCGACATGTTTGAGCCAATCAACACCCATGGGAAGCCGCTTGAACAGCCTAACATAAACACCCACAATAGGCGCTTATCATAATAACTATAAATGGTTTCCAACCAAGACATTGGAGAGGGTTTGGTAGACATGACGTCTTCCTTGTTAATTGAATAGTGCTTGCCAATTTATGGAAAGAAGGTGGATTTGAAAAGGCTCCAACTTAGTAAGCTGGAGCCTTATTAGATTATGGAAGCAAAGTCACTTTTGTCACCACAATAGGAGTGGCAGGTACGTCGCGGTATCTGCCGACCGTCTTGGTGCGTTTTTTAGACATCTGCTGTACTACGTCGAACCCCTGAGTCACTTTACCAAATACAGCATAACCAGGTGGACGTTGGTCGTAGTCGAGAAAGCTGTTATCGACATAGTTGATAAAGAACTGACGCGTTGCCGAATTAGGGTTGTTAGTCCTTGCCATGGCAACGGTTGCTGTTTCGTTCTTTAATCCATTTGAGGCTTCATTTTCTATCGGTGCGTAAGTTGGCTTTTGTTTCATGTCTTGATCAAAACCACCTCCCTGAGCCATAAAGCCCGGAATCACGCGATGGAACTGAGTGCCTACATAGCTGCCATCTTTTACATATTTGAGGAAATTCTCTACCGTTAGCGGCGCTTTTTCCTGATTTAACTCAATCGTAAATGCACCTAGTGTAGTTTCGAACTCAACTTTCGGACCAGCAAAAACAAGGTTGCTGACTAGAGCCAAAGAGGCAATAGCAACTTTCCACATTAGAAGCGCTCCTGCATATAGTTTTTCAATTCACGATCGCTTGAAATTTCTTTCAGTACTAGATTAGTGACATCATTGAGTACAATTTCGATCTCTTCATTTGAAGCACTCAGAGCACCTGTGCGTTTTGCTGTGCCTGAGTATGTTTTGACTAGTTTGCCTTGAGGCGTTTCAGCCGTCACTTCGACGACTACCTTGCCATCCATTTCATTTTCCATTATGGAGTGCTTGACAGATACTAGCGCCTCTTGTACTTCCACTTTGACTGAGTTTTCACTGTTAACCGTGCTGCGGAATCCTTGAGACTTGAATTGCTCCAACAAGGCATTCTCAATGGCGATACGTACATTCTGCTTAGAATGAATGGGCTCAATGTTTGAACGGCCACTATCAATCAGAGCAACATACTGCGCTGAACGAACGTCTTTACTTGTCAGAGTGAAACTTGCGTTTTGTACGATGTCATTGTTGCTCAGAACTGGCTGAGGCATAAAGTTTAGCTGTTCGTGTTGCGGTGCAGAACAAGCAGTAAGTAGGGCCATTGACGCGGCTAGAACCAGTTTTCTCATTGTAATTTCCTTTGATCGTCACTCTAAACGTATTAGAGACATGATAGTGAACTATTTAGTTGCTTGTAAAATAACAAATTTCTTATTTGAAGCGACAAGTTTTACGTTCGTTTTTCCAAATAGCTTAGATAACTTCACATCGTAGCCGAGGTGGCGGTTACCGATAACTAATAATTGCCCACCTTTGCTGAGAACATGCTTTGCATCACAGAACATCTGCCATGCGATATGATCGGTAATCGCTTGTTGCTGATGAAAAGGAGGATTGCAAACGACAAAATCTGCACTTTCCGCTGCGAATCCGTCTAGACAGTTGTTGGTCACACAGTCTATTTTACGCTCTTTCCCAAGTCTATTAATTAGGTTCCTTCTGGCTGACTCTGTCGCCATAAAACTTTCATCGACACAAGTGAGTTGTATGTCTGTGTTCAATAGTCCAAGTTTTACGGATAAAACACCATTGCCGCAGCCGAGATCGAGCACTTTTCTGTCGGCGAGATGTTTAGGGAGGTGATCAAGCATAAATCGTGCTCCTTGGTCCAGCTTTTCACCTGAATAGACATTAGGTAGGTTGTCGAGCGCGAAGTCGTGCTCATCGATACTCCAGCGGGTGGTAGGCTCTACTGAAATCTTCGTCGTGGTATCTGCTTGTGAGAAAACCAGACGATGCTTTTTCCATGCTAGAGACGTGGTTGTTGTCCCCAGATACTTTTCAAATAGATTTAATGTAGAAGTATGAATTTCTTTTGCTTTGTTCACTGCAATCACAGGTACTGGAGCATCAAGCTTTTGTCTAAGCTGGCTAAGTTGCCATACCAAATGGCGGTTGTTTCGCGGGATTTGCATCAAAACGTATTCCACGCCTTGCGGAATATCATCCATGGTATGAAGCAAGGTGACATCACGGCAGTGATTTCGTTTGAGGTTGGATCGGGTTCCTTGATGAGCGATGAAGGAATCGCTCATCATAGTGACTTGATTTTTCTCCGACAACCAGCAGCTCAGCGCACCAAAATTGTCGTTTAGAATCAGAATGTGTTTGCCAGCGAGACCAAGTTCTTCTACATGATTAATCAGGTATTCATCGCCGGCATCCCAAGCCTGAAGAGTTTCATTATTGCGTTGAGGGAATCGATGCAAAGTTAAGGTGCGCTCATGGAGCACAAGTTCAGTTTTCATATTTGGAACGCTTAGGCAAATTGATTGCGTAAATTGTCGCAGAAGGTCGTGCGTGTGGAAACTAAAACCTTTTGCTTTGCGTATAAGAAGACTATTATTTGCTCTTTGATACTGTTCATATTTAGATGGTGACACACAATGCTACAAGAAGTGATTGAAACTAAACTGCAAGAGCATTTCGAGCCTGAGTTTCTTCACGTGCTAAACGAAAGTTATATGCACAATGTTCCGGCGGGTTCGGAAAGTCATTTTAAAGTGGTAGTGGTCAGTGAGAAATTTGAAGGTCAACGTCTGATTGGGCGTCATCGCCAAGTGAATCAGGTGCTAGCCGATGAACTCGCTAATCATATTCATGCCTTGTCGATGCACACGTACACGCCTATGGAGTGGAAAGAGCAAAACCAACTGGCCCCAGATAGTCCAATGTGTATGGGTGGGTCCAAATAATACAATCTGAAGAGGTAGCTTATGCTGCCTCTTTTGTTTTCTGCTATGTCAGTCTACGTTAACAATGTAGAAACAAATAAACAGCTGAATTAGTTTTAATCAGAAATGTTTCACAATGTGAATGGTTAAAGGCATTGTTGATAATGTGGTTATTGGTGTTTGTGCGATGGTTCAAACTTATGACCAATACTTAACCTTTTAAACTCAATTCCTTTGAAATATCTATCTGATTACCCTTATTGGTCATGGCATAGACTTCTAAAAAGATGATAGACTATCGCACCTGATAAATCTCGACTAAATTTGTAGCGAGGTTTTTAATAGGATGTTGCGATTTTGGTGTTTTAAATTGCGCCAAAACCGGACACTAGTGTCGTGTCTAAAAGTTACGCAATCAAAGAATCTTTTTCCCGATAAAAGTAGTGCAAGTGCGTATGATTACAATAAAGAAGGGTTTGGACCTTCCTATCGCAGGAACTCCTACCCAGGTGATTAATGATGGTAAAACCATCAAGAAAGTCGCCTTGCTTGGCGAAGAGTACGTTGGCATGCGTCCTACTATGCATGTTCGCGTAGGCGATGAAGTAAAAAAAGCCCAAGTTCTTTTTGAAGACAAAAAGAACCCTGGTGTGAAATTTACTTCACCAGCAAGCGGTAAAGTGATCGAGATTAACCGTGGCGCCAAACGTGTCCTTCAATCTGTAGTGATTGAAGTGGCAGGTGAGGAGCAGGTAACGTTCGATAAGTTTGAAGCCAGCCAACTAGCAAGTCTTGACCGCACCGCGGTTAAAACTCAGCTTGTTGATTCAGGTCTTTGGACGGCTTTACGTACTCGTCCGTTTAGCAAGGTTCCAGCAATCGAATCTTCTACACAGGCTATTTTTGTAACTGCTATGGATACTAATCCGTTAGCAGCTCAGCCTGAGTTGGTTATCAATGAACAGCAAGATGCGTTTGTTGCTGGTTTGGATGTGCTTTCAACTCTGACAGACGGTAAGGTTTACGTTTGTAAATCTGGCACCAGTCTACCTCGTTCTTCTCAGTCAAATGTTGAAGAGCATGTTTTTGATGGCCCTCACCCAGCTGGTCTAGCTGGCACCCACATGCATTTCCTATACCCAGTAAATGCAGAAAGCGTGGCTTGGAGCATCAACTACCAAGACGTTATTGCGTTCGGTAAGTTGTTCCTAACTGGTGAACTTTACACGGATCGTGTTGTATCTCTGGCTGGTCCAGTAGTAAACAATCCTCGCTTAGTTCGTACAACTCAAGGTGCAAACCTAGAGGATTTGACTGATAGCGAGTTAATGCCTGGTGAAGTTCGTGTGATTTCTGGTTCAGTACTGACAGGTACTCATGCAACTGGTGCTCACGCTTACTTAGGTCGTTACCATGTACAGGTTTCTGTATTACGTGAAGGTCGTGACAAAGAACTGTTTGGCTGGGCTATGCCTGGTAAGAATAAGTTCTCAGTAACCCGTGCATTCCTTGGTCATATCTTCAAAGGTCAGTTGTTCAATATGACAACAACCACGAATGGTAGTGATCGTTCAATGGTGCCAATTGGTAACTATGAACGTGTATTGCCATTGGATATGGAACCAACTTTGCTACTTCGTGATCTATGTGCAGGCGACGTTGACAGTGCTCAGGCACTTGGTGCGCTAGAATTGGATGAAGAAGACCTAGCATTGTGTACCTTTGTATGTCCTGGCAAATACGAGTACGGTGCGTTACTTCGTGAATGCCTAGATAAGATCGAGAAGGAAGGGTAATTTTCATGGCTCTTAAAAAGTTTCTTGAAGACATCGAGCATCATTTTGAGCCTGGCGGTAAACATGAAAAATGGTTTGCCCTGTACGAAGCTGTAGCAACAGTTTTCTACACGCCAGGTCTTATCACAAAGAAAAGCTCGCACGTTCGTGATAGCGTTGACTTAAAACGTATCATGATCATGGTTTGGTTTGCGGTATTCCCAGCAATGTTCTGGGGTATGTACAACGCAGGTGGCCAAGCAATTGCAGCACTTAACCACATGTACGCCGGCGAGCAGCTAGCAGCCGTTATCGCAGGTAACTGGCATTACTGGCTAACCGAAATGCTTGGCGGCACTATTGCTGCTGATGCAGGGGTTGGGTCTAAGATGCTACTGGGTGCGACTTACTTCCTACCGATTTACGCCACAGTGTTTATTGTTGGTGGTTTCTGGGAAGTGTTGTTCTGTATGGTGCGTAAGCACGAAGTTAATGAAGGCTTCTTTGTTACTTCTATCTTGTTTGCGCTAATTGTTCCGCCAACGTTGCCTCTATGGCAAGCGGCTCTGGGTATCACATTCGGTGTTGTGGTAGCAAAAGAGATCTTTGGTGGTACAGGTCGTAACTTCCTAAACCCTGCACTGGCTGGCCGTGCTTTCCTATTCTTCGCTTACCCAGCGCAAATCTCGGGTGACGTAGTCTGGACTGCTGCTGACGGTTTCTCGGGCGCCACTGCGCTTAGTCAATGGGCTCAAGGTGGGAACGGTGCTCTTGTAAACACAGTAACCGGTGCTCCTATCTCTTGGATGGACGCGTTTATCGGTAACATCCCAGGTTCAATTGGTGAAGTATCAACGCTGGCGCTAATGATCGGTGCAGCAATGATCGTTTACATGCGAATCGCTTCGTGGAGAATCATCGCGGGCGTAATGATCGGTATGATTGCAACTGCAACGCTGTTCAATGTTATCGGTTCTGATACCAACCCTATGTTCAACATGCCATGGCATTGGCACCTAGTTCTAGGTGGTTTTGCATTCGGTATGTTCTTTATGGCGACTGACCCAGTATCCGCTTCATTTACCAATGGTGGTAAATGGTGGTATGGCGCCCTAATCGGCGTGATGTGTATTCTCATTCGTGTTGTTAACCCAGCTTACCCAGAGGGTATGATGCTGGCGATTCTATTCGCGAACCTGTTTGCACCTCTGTTCGACCATGTAGTTATCGAAAAGAACATCAAGCGGAGACAAGCACGCTATGGCAAGTAATAACGACAGCATTAAAAAGACGCTGGGTGTTGTTATCGGGTTGAGCCTTGTTTGTTCAATCATCGTATCAACAGCCGCTGTTGGTCTGCGCGATCAGCAAAAATCTAACGCTGTACTAGATAAGCAAACTAAGATTATCGAAGTTGCTGGTATTGATACAGCGGGTAAAAAAGTACCTGAGCTATTCGCTGAGTACATCGAACCTCGTTTGGTTGACTTCAACACTGGAAACTTTGTTGCAGAAGCAGCCGATGGTTCTACCGCTGAGAATTATGATCAGCGTAAAGCTGCAAAAGATCCTTCAGAGTCAATTAAACTTACTGGTGGAGAAGACAAGGCGAAAATCATCCGCCGTGCTAACACGGGTGTTGTGTACCTAGTGAAAGACGGCAATGACGTGTCTAAAGTTATTCTGCCAGTTCATGGTACTGGTCTATGGTCTATGATGTACGCATTTGTTGCTGTTGAAACTGACGGTAATACGGTGTCTGGTATCACTTACTACGAACAGGGTGAAACCCCTGGACTCGGTGGTGAAGTTGAAAACCCAACATGGCGTGCTCAGTGGGTCGGTAAGAAACTTTTTGACGACAACCACAAGCCAGCAATCAAGATTGTTAAAGGTGGCGCTCCAGAAGGTTCAGAGCATGGTATCGACGGCCTTTCAGGTGCAACACTAACTGGTAATGGTGTTCAAGGTACATTCGACTTCTGGTTAGGCGATATGGGCTTTGGTCCGTTCCTAGCAAAAGTTCGTGACGGAGGTCTGAACTAATGTCTAGCGCACAAAACATTAAAAAGAGCATTATGGCGCCGGTGTTGGATAACAACCCAATCGCGCTACAGGTTCTTGGTGTATGTTCTGCTCTTGCAGTAACAACTAAACTAGAGACAGCGTTTGTAATGACACTAGCGGTAACGTTTGTAACTGCGTTGTCAAACTTCTCTGTATCTCTAATCCGTAACCACATCCCTAACAGTGTGCGTATTATCGTTCAAATGGCGATCATCGCGTCACTTGTTATCGTGGTAGACCAAGTGCTGAAAGCTTACCTATACGATATCTCTAAACAGTTATCGGTATTCGTAGGTCTGATCATCACGAACTGTATCGTTATGGGTCGTGCTGAAGCATTCGCTATGAAGTCTGCACCTGTGCCATCTCTCATCGATGGTATTGGTAACGGTCTTGGCTACGGTTTCGTTCTTATCACTGTTGGTTTCTTCCGCGAGCTATTTGGCTCAGGCAAACTATTTGGCATGGAAGTGCTACCTCTAGTGAGCAATGGTGGTTGGTATCAGCCAAACGGTCTGATGCTTCTAGCCCCATCAGCATTCTTCCTCATCGGCTTCATGATCTGGGTTATCCGTATTCTGAAACCAGAACAAGTAGAAGCGAAGGAGTAAGGGCGTCATGGAACATTACATTAGTCTATTAGTTAAATCGATTTTCATCGAAAATATGGCTCTGTCTTTCTTCTTAGGTATGTGTACATTCCTTGCAGTATCTAAGAAAGTTAAGACTTCTTTTGGCCTTGGTGTGGCTGTTGTTGTGGTACTGACTATCGCAGTTCCTGTTAACAACCTAGTTTACAACCTTGTACTGAAAGAAAACGCTTTAGTGGAAGGTGTGGATCTTAGCTTCCTAAACTTCATCACCTTTATCGGTGTAATTGCAGCACTTGTACAGATTCTAGAGATGGTTCTTGACCGTTTCTTCCCACCTTTGTACAACGCGCTAGGCATCTTCCTACCGCTGATCACAGTAAACTGTGCGATCTTCGGTGGTGTATCTTTCATGGTACAACGTGACTACAACTTTGCTGAATCAGTTGTTTATGGCTTCGGTTCAGGTGTGGGTTGGATGCTAGCTATCGTTGCTCTTGCAGGTATCCGTGAGAAGATGAAGTACTCTGACGTGCCCCCTGGTCTTCGTGGTCTTGGTATCACTTTTATCAGTGTAGGTCTTATGGCGTTAGGCTTTATGTCTTTCTCTGGTGTTCAACTGTAAGTCGGGTAAACCGCAACAATTAAGGAATAGTCAATGGACATTATTCTTGGTGTAGTGATGTTTACTCTGATCGTACTTGCTTTAGTACTAGTGATTCTTTTCGCTAAGTCTAAGCTTGTACCAACAGGTGACATTACAATTTCTGTAAACGATGACCCTTCATTGGCGATCGTTACACAGCCAGGCAGTAAGCTTCTGGGTGCTCTAGCTGGTGCTGGTGTATTCGTATCTTCTGCTTGTGGTGGCGGTGGCTCATGTGGTCAGTGTCGCGTAAAAGTTAAATCAGGTGGTGGCGATATCCTACCTACCGAGCTTGACCATATTACTAAAGGTGAAGCACGTGAAGGTGAGCGTCTAGCGTGTCAAGTTGCAATGAAAACTGACATGGATATCGAACTCCCTGAAGAAATCTTCGGTGTTAAGAAGTGGGAATGTTCCGTTATTTCTAACGATAACAAAGCAACATTCATCAAAGAACTTAAGCTACAAATCCCTGATGGTGAATCAGTACCTTTCCGTGCGGGTGGTTACATCCAGATTGAAGCGCCAGTTCACCACGTGAAATATGCTGATTACGATATCCCTGAGGAATACCGTGAAGACTGGGACAAGTTCAACCTGTTCCGTTACGAGTCTAAGGTAAACGAAGAGACTATCCGAGCTTACTCAATGGCGAACTATCCGGAAGAAGAAGGCATCATCATGCTGAACGTCCGAATTGCTACACCGCCGCCAAACAACCCAGACGTACCACCAGGCATCATGTCTTCGTACATCTGGTCTCTGAAAGAAGGCGATAAGTGTACGATTTCTGGTCCATTTGGTGAATTCTTCGCGAAAGACACTGACAACGAAATGGTATTCGTTGGTGGTGGTGCAGGTATGGCGCCGATGCGTTCACATATCTTTGACCAGCTTAAACGTCTGAAGTCTTCACGTAAGATGTCATTCTGGTACGGTGCTCGTTCTAAGCGCGAAATGTTCTACGTAGAAGATTTCGACGGCCTACAAGCAGAAAACGACAACTTCGTATGGCACTGTGCTCTATCTGATCCAATGCCTGAAGATAACTGGGATGGCTACACTGGCTTCATCCACAACGTACTGTACGAAAACTACCTGAAGGACCACGAAGCGCCTGAAGATTGTGAGTACTACATGTGTGGTCCACCAATGATGAACGCAGCTGTTATCGGCATGCTAAAAGATCTTGGTGTTGAGGATGAAAATATCCTACTCGATGACTTTGGTGGCTAACCACTAAGTAATTGAAATATATGGCTGACTCGTAAGGGTCAGCCTTTGTTTTTTCCTGCTACTAATTTTTAAATGGCCATAGTCGATGTGCTCTGAAACAGAGTCATGTGCTATTTCTGTTTCTCTTATAAGGAGTCTAACAAGTGAAAAAATGGCTTGTTGCATTTGCTTCTCTATTGGTTCTTGCTGGCTGTGAAAAGCCCGCAGAACAGATTCATTTAAGTGGTCCGACAATGGGCACTACTTACAACATAAAGTACATAGAGTCTGAGGGTATCCCATCACCTGAAGTCCTACAAAAAGAAGTTGACCGCTTGCTGGAAGAAGTGAATGACCAGATGTCGACTTACCGCAAAGATTCCGAATTGAGCCGCTTCAACCAAAGCCAGACATCAACGCCATTCGAAGTGTCACCACAGACTGCCACGGTTGTGAAAGAAGCGATTCGTTTAAACGGTCTTACTCTAGGAGCACTTGATGTGACTGTTGGCCCATTGGTCAATTTATGGGGCTTTGGGCCTGAAGCGCGTCCTGAAGTTGTGCCTACGGACGAAGAGCTGGCAGCACGTAAAAACCACACAGGTATTCAACATTTGACTGTGGAAGGTAATCTGCTGGCTAAGGATATCCCAAACTTATATGTTGATCTTTCAACCATTGCAAAAGGTTGGGGGGTGGACGTGGTTGCGGACTATATTCAATCACAAGGCATCCAAAATTACATGGTAGAAGTCGGTGGTGAGATGCGCCTTAAAGGCATCAATCGTGAGGGCGTTAAATGGCGTATCGCAATTGAAAAACCATCTGCTGATGAACGTGCTGTGCAGGAGATTATCGAGCCGGGTGATATGGCAGTTGCCACTTCGGGTGATTATCGTATCTATTTTGAGCGTGATGGTGTACGTTACTCGCACATCATCAACCCTCAGACAGGAAAACCAATCCGCCATAAAGTGGTGTCAGTGACTGTGCTGGATAAATCGTCGATGACTGCTGATGGTCTGGCTACTGGATTGATGGTGCTTGGCGAAAAGCAGGGAATGAAGATAGCCAATGAGAATAATATCCCTGTGTTTATGATCGTTAAAACCAAAGATGGATTTAAAGAAATGGCGTCGGAAGCGTATAAGCCATTTATGAATAAATAATACCGAGTGAGCATGTCATTATGAGTACATTTCTGATTACTTTCGGCATTTTTATTGCCGTTATCGCAGCCATGTCTGTCGGCTACATTTTCCAAAAGAAAGTGGTAAAAGGCAGTTGTGGTGGTCTTGGTGCTGTGGGCGTTGACAAGGTGTGTAATTGCCCTGAACCGTGTGATGCTCGTAAAAAGCGAGAAGCTCGCGAAGCTTTAAGAGCAGAAAAGCTTGCTGCTCGTGAAGAAAAACTGGCAGCGTGGGAAAAAGACCGTATTGCTTAATCGAACACAAAGCCTGGAGTTCAATCCGGGCTTTGTTTATTCTGTCGCGATAATTTGATTGCGGCCGTGTTCTTTGGCGACATAGAGACAATCGTCAGCTAATTTAATCTGCTGCTCCAAACTCCCTTCGACGCTACATACACCAATACTGATCGTCAATGTTATCTCTTGTCCGTTATGTTTAATGATCGAATTCTCTATTCTCTGGCGCATTTTCTCTAGGCGAGTGATAAATTCATCCAGTGTTGAGTAAGACTGCACGCAAAACTCCTCTCCTCCGAAGCGCACGACTACATCTTCTGGAAAATAAATATTGAGGATGTTGGCAATGGTCTTTAGTGCGGTATCCCCACCGTCATGACCGAAGGTATCATTCACGGACTTAAAATGGTCGATATCAAGCATCGCGATGTATCGAGCACTGCCTTCAGTACATGATTGATTGAACAAAAAACGTCGATTCCACAGTCCAGTTAAAGTGTCTTGGTTAGCGAGTTTATAAAGCTCATCAGTCGCTTCTTTCATGTCGAGTAACTGATTGACTCGGCAGAAAAACTCTTCCTGGTTAAAAGGTTTATGTAGGAAATCATTGGCTCCAGCTTTCAGGAATCTTGCGGTCAAAGTTCGATCCCCGCTGCCTGACAAACCAAGAATCGCAATGCTGTTTTTGTCGTACATTTGCCTTATCTCCCGTGTCATAACAATTCCGTCTTTGCTCGGCATGTCATGATCAGTAATGACAAATGTAATATCCGGGGTTTCTGCGAGTTTGTGCAGTGCTTCAGAACCGTTTTGCGCTTGCGTTGTACGAATATATTGATGTTCGAGTAGTTGAGCAACGTGTTTACGCACTGTTGGGGAGTCGTCCACTACGAGTGCGTGATGTCTGACATTGTTCATTAGACGATTGGCTAGTGGCAGAAGATAGGAAACTGATGCCATGCTGTCTTTGAGAAGGTAATCCATAACACCCTTGGCGATAAAGCGCTCACGAATCTTATCGCTAAAAGTGGCGGTGAGTACGATAACCTTTTGTTTATTATCCAAAACAAGATCAATGACTTCACCGTCTTGAGCATCAGGCAAGCAGTAATCCAGCACGGCAAAATGGAAGTCACGATGCTCAGAGAGTGCTTTCTGAGTTTCTGCGTACGATTCACAACCTATGACATCACAGCCAATAGAGCTCAATTGTTGTGTCAAATATCTGCGATAAGCACGGCTGTCTTCGACCACCAACACTTTATGGTTCACCTGAGTCCTCCTTATCGCATCCTATAAATTAATAATAACTGCATATTTTGATACTTCTATTAGAAAGTCGGAAAAAAGTGTTGCTCTTCTTGCCACAGTTGGCGAGTAGGGAGAGAAAAGTTATACTGTTTTTATGTACAGTTTTAATGTGTAATGATGTCCGACGAAAAAGTAAGAAAGATCATTCATGTTGATATGGACTGCTTTTATGCGGCGGTTGAGATGCGTGATAATCCGAGCTATCGCGGACGGCCACTAGCCGTTGGCGGGCATGAGAAGCAACGAGGTGTTCTAAGCACATGTAACTATGAAGCGAGAAGGTTTGGTATTCGAAGCGCGATGCCCACAGGCCAAGCGTTGAAATTATGCCCTCAACTATTGGTCGTCCCTGGCCGTATGCAGGTGTACAAACAAGCCTCTCAGCATATTCGTGAGATTTTCTCCCGTTACACGACACTCATTGAGCCTCTATCCTTGGATGAAGCATTTTTGGACGTGACAGAGTGTCAACAGTGTTATGGCTCAGCGACATTGATTGCAGAAGCCATCCGACGGGATATTTTTAGTGAACTGCAACTGACCGCATCGGCTGGTGTTGCTCCAGTAAAGTTTTTGGCAAAAGTTGCATCGGACATGAATAAGCCCAATGGGCAATATGTGATACCGCCTGACAAAGTGCAGCAAGTTGTCGATAAGCTACCGTTAGAAAAAATCCCTGGAGTGGGAAAGGTGAGTTTAGAAAAATTGCATCAGGCCGGTTTTTATCTCTGTGAGGATGTGAAAAACAGTGATTATCGTGAGCTGTTATTACGCTTTGGCCGATTAGGCGCCTCTCTGTGGAAAAAGAGTCATGGTATTGACCGGCGAGAGGTAGTCGTTGAGCGTGAACGGAAATCCGTAGGTGTCGAGCGGACGTTCAGTGAAAATATCAGTACTTATGACGAGTGTTGGCAGGTTATTGAACATAAGCTCTTTCCTGAGCTGGAAACAAGATTGATCAAAGCCTCTCCTGAGAAAGCCATTATCAAGCAGGGCATCAAACTCAAGTTTGCCGATTTCCAGCTCACGACGATTGAACACATACACCCTGAACTCGAGCTGGATTACTTCAAAGATTTATTGCGTGACATTCTTAAACGCCAACAAGGGCGTGAGATTCGACTATTAGGCCTAAACGTGATGCTTAAGCCTGAAGAGCAAACCAAACAGCTGAGCTTTTTCTGACACTAGCTAAATCGACTCAACTTCGCTCAGTACTTGCTGATATGGATGCTCACTGAGTTTGCCAAACCCTGTTAGGCTGCGTGCTTTGACTTTTGTAAACCAAGGGGTCGCAATGCCGCACAGGAACTTCGTTTTGAGGTTGTTGGATAGTGGTGAGGCGGATTTTCCTTGTAGAGGAGCCAGCCAATCAGCAACCTGTTGGCGTTCTAGTGGTGGGTGTGTCGTATTAGGCCAAGCATGCTGTTCTCCACGACATACGCTGCAATGACCACACGCCTCTGGAGCTTGGCTGTCTGAAAAATAGTTTGCCAGTGCCTTACTCAAACAGTGTTTGGATTTAAACAGTGCTAAAAGATTGTGAATACGTTTGACGTCACTGAGTTCTTTACTTCTAAACAGTTGCCAAAGCTGCTTACTGAGAGCCTCGATAGACTGTTGAGGTGGGCTTATCCGATACACTTCGGTCATTAACTTACTTTCCAGCTCAATCCATCCATTTTGATGGAAATAATCCAGTGCGGCGACGGCACGCGAGCGTTCGCCTTTATAGCTTTGCCACAGAGCATCAAAATCAACCTGACACCACAGCCTAGCTTGTGGTGAACAGTGAAACAGTGCTTCGCTAAATTGGCGTCTCTCACCATCAAAGTGGTCAATAATACCTTGCTTGGGCCTGATGAATTTGAAACGATAGTCAGCGAAGTAACTGTATTGGGCTGTGATGACCTTAGCCATTTCCATGTATACGAGTAATGTTTTTAGGGGTAGTTGGCGAATATTGCTGTTTGAAGAAAGACGAGAGATAACTACTTCCCAGTTTCGCTCTGACGTAACAGCCTGCTGAATGACATTATGGATTTCATCGTATTCAGGCGTATCTCCGTAGACAAAATTTTCCAATGTACACACCCCGTCCTCGTTGGCGAGCAAAATACATTGTGAAGTTTGTCCGTCTCGACCTGCACGGCCAATTTCTTGCGCATAGTTTTCAATTGATTTAGGTAAATCAAAGTGAATCACGCGGCGGATATCTGATTTATCTACTCCCATCCCAAAAGCAATGGTAGCGGCAATGCAATCTGTTTGACCAGACATAAAATCCTGTTGAATTCGTTCTCTGGTTTCACTATCTAGCCCCGCGTGATAGGCCTCTGCTTTGACACCTTGTTCAGCGAGTAGCTTGGCTATAAATTCGGCACTGTTCTGCTGGGTCACGTACACAATGGTCGGTAACTTTGGATCTTGGTTGATGACGGACAACAAGGCGTCCTTTTTTTGTGCTTGCGAACAGGGCAAGACTGAAATGTCTAGATTCGGTCGATAAAAACCAGTGACCGTAATGTCATGCGGCGCTATGTTGAATTTCTTACTCATGTCATCTAGTACCGCTTGCGTTGCCGTCGCGGTTAAAAGGAGAACTTGAGGAATAGCGAGTTCTTTTTGAAACTGAGGAAGCTTTAGGTAGTCAGGGCGAAAATTGTGTCCCCATTCTGAGATACAGTGTGCTTCATCGACAACCAATTGCGAGACACTAAGCTGAGATAAAAAGTGACGAAAACGCTCGTTTTTCAATCGTTCGACAGAAACCATTAGGATCTTGACATCGCCATTACGCACTTGCGCCATGATCTGTTGGGCTTCTTCCTTGCTTTGGCTGGAGTTGAGAGACGCTGCTGCGATCCCTTTGCTATGCAAGAACTCGAGCTGATCTTTCATTAAGGCTAGTAGAGGAGAAATGACTAAGGTCAGATGTGGTAAACACATAGCAGATAACTGATAACAAAGAGACTTTCCTGAACCCGTTGGGAAAATCGCTGCGCAGGACTTGCCGTCCAAAACCTTATCTATTACTTGATATTGCCCGTCTCTAAGTTGTTCAAAGCCAAAAGCGGTGCGCAATGTAGCGTGAATTTGATCTTGGTTGCCGGATGTTTGCATTTGCCTATTACCAGTATGACGAAAGTGCCTGACATAGTATTCTAGAGGTATTAAGAGGGGAGGAACATGATTTTAGTATGAACAAATTGGAGCTATTGCAAACTATTCTATCTTCCATGCAACAATCCCTTGAGGTTGCTCACCGTGCGACTCAACGCGCAATCGAGTCTGCTACTGATGAAGAAACTGTTCCAGAACACAAGTATGATACCTTGGCGCTTGAGGCATCCTACCTTGCCCATGGACAGGCAATGCGTGTACAGGACGGCGAGCGAAATCTGAGTGTCATGGGTCAACTTAAACTACCACAACAATCAGAGCGAATCACTCTTGGTAGTCTGGTTTGTTTGATTGATCTGGAAGATAAATGTCGATGGTTTTTTGTTGCCCCTTGTGCGGGTGGTTTGAAAGTTCAGCACAAGCAACAGGAAGTCATGTTGGTCACGTTCGATTCACCTCTCGGCTTTGCGATGAAGGGTAAGGTCATGGGGGATGAAATAGAGTATCAGGTCGCGACAACTACCTTTAACTATGAGGTCGATACAATAATTTGACACAAGTGCTTTGGGTTTTTGTTAGGGTAGCGAAGAGTCAATATGGTGAGATTAAAATGAAACGAATTCTAATGACCATCCCGTTGCTTGTGGTGAGTCAAGCGTACGCAGCTCAGTGTCAGGTCGATTTGAAAAATGGTATCCGCCTCAATGGTGAGACGTTAGAGATCCATCAAGTCAGTGGTGACAGTGCGATCGTGAATGCCGATAACACTTTGACGATTCATGGTGAAGTCATCCCTTTAGATGCGTCTCAGCAGCAAGCAGTTGCTGACTATCGCAGCAATTTAAATGATTACTTGCCACGAGCAAAGCAGATTGCTCAAAATGGTTTGGCTTTGGCGAATGATATCATCGATGATGTTGGCCAAAGCTTCGATGCACCGGAAGCTTTTGATAGTGTGAAAGCCTCCATGCAGAAGTTCTACGCTGATATTGAAGCCCGTTATTATCAGAATGGCGATTTGGTTTTACCAGCCGACAGCTTTGGCTCACTGCGTGAAACGTGGGCGGAAGATTTTGAAAGTGCGAAGAAGCTGTTCAATGAAGAGTTCATCACCAGCGCATTCAATGCGATGTCGGAAAAAATGAAAGCGGAAGGCGGTCTGAACCTGACAGAAATGACAAACACTATGAGTGAGCTAAAAGAGCGAATTGCAAAAAGACTTGAAGAGCACTCCGTTGACGTGGAGAAACAGAGTCAGGAATTTTGTGACTCACTTGACAACATGGTAGAGCAAGAGCAGGAATTGCATAAAAAAATTCCACAGCTAAAAGATTATCAGATTTTCACTATTTAACTCCCGATAAGAGAAGAGCGCCAAACGGCGCTCTCTTTTTTATTGGCGGTTATTCATCTGGGTCAGTTTGTCGCCAACAGGACCTGAGAAGATGAACCCATCGTGCTCATCCCAGTTAATTGACCAGGTCATTACACCCGCATAGTTAGGATAGTTAAAGGCAGGAGTGACTGAGCCACAGCGTGTGCCTTTAGTTAGACAATCCAATGCGTCAAGAATATTCTGAGTCGGTGCTTGCCCTGAGTTCGCTGAGCTAGGGCCTGATGGCAAGCCGATAGCGACTTGTTCATCTCGAAGCGGCGCAAACTGAGTTCCATCTGCCAGCTCAAAACCTTCAATCAGCATCTTAGATTGGGCAACCATCATATCGATAGAACCTTCAGCAGCGCTACCTTGCGTGTAAGGATTCGGCAGGCCACCATTGTTATAAAGCTGTACGTGGAGAAGATCTAGTGTACTGCGTGTATCGTTAATAATAGGAATGTAGGCGCCCCAAATACCGCTGTAAGCGACGAACCCGCCTTGAACATAAGGATGCTCTGGCGCCATTGTCAGGTACATATCTCCGCCCATGTTTTGCTCGATTTGTAGTAGTGCTCGACCTAAACGCGCTTGAATTTGCGAGCCATGAACCAGATTAGAACCACTCTCTAAGTCGACATCAAGACCGTCGAACCCCCACTCCTTGATGATGTCAGTCAAGCTGGCGACAAAGTTGGCTTCATCCTGATCAGTATTGAGCGTTATCGTGCCTTCTGCACCACCAAGAGAAAGGACAAACTTCTTACCTTTAGCTTGTAGTGCCGCCATGTCTTGTTTGAACTGAGCTGGGTCAAGTGCAGCACAACTGCTATGGATATCACCAGAGTAAAGGTTAAAGTGGACAGTACCATCGCTGGTGCGATCATTTTCGGCAAATGCAATGTCGATAACATCCCAAGCTTGTGACATATCTGCCAATCGCATTGGGCACCCTGCACCGTTGACGAAGTTATGCCAATATCCGATCAACTTATGTGTTTTTTCTGTCTGTTCTTCGACAGATATTGTCGCAGCATCGGACGTCACTTCGCTGTTGGTTGAATCTATGGCTTTGGCTGCTACGGTATAACGACCTACTGCACCTGCGGTCCAGTTAAAACTGTATGGTGCAGTAGTATCGGTACCGACAGTGGCTCCGTTGACTAAGAAATCGACCTGCTTCACGCTGGCAGACAGCGATGTTGCATCGGCGGCAAACTGGACCGATTTACCTAACCCGACGGTTTGGCCCGGTGCTGGTGATGTCAATGCTACCACTAAGTCTTGATCACTGACTGTCACCGAAACCATCGCTTCGCCCGTGTTGTTTTCATTGTCTGTCGCGACTGCTTTGAGGCTATTAAGGCCAATTTGAGTCGCTGTCCAACTCACTGAGTAAGGTGGCTGTGTCACTACACCTAGGCTGTTATTGCCTGCGAAGAATTCGACTTGGTTTATTGTCCCATCCGAGTCTGATGCATCAGCAGAGAAACTGACCGTGCTGCCAGCGAGCAATATTTGATTGTCACTAGGGTGAGTGATGGTTACCGCTGGTGGAGCCGCGCAAGCACCTAAGCCCGTCCAGGCTTGCTCCCAATAATCTCCTTGTCCTGGCTCATAGGCCCAAGCAGCATTTGAAGAACACCATCCAGCGATGTCACAACGGTATTTCTGATTATGGTTCTGTACCAGCTGACCCGCACTGTAGTTGGACCCTGCGGTATAGGTTGGTAGCCCTGCACAGCCACCTGCTGCCTTGCTGGCCACAACCATTGATACCTCTTGTGTTGAAGTAGTTTGGTTACCGTTGTCTGTGGCTTTGGCTTTGATGTTATGAGTGCCACTGACTGAAGTCCACGTGACTTCATAGGGTGCGGATGTATCGCTGGCAATCAATTGTCCATCAACAAAGAATTCGACCTTATCAACGCTGCCATCGGTGTCGGAGGCATTCGCGCTCAATGTGAGAAGGTCGCCTTCCGTTAATTGCTCGCTGCCTGAAGGACTGGTTAAAGTGACCGAAGGAG
Source organism: Vibrio sp. T11.5 (assembly GCF_027587155.1). Classification (NCBI taxonomy): domain Bacteria; kingdom Pseudomonadati; phylum Pseudomonadota; class Gammaproteobacteria; order Vibrionales; family Vibrionaceae; genus Vibrio; species Vibrio sp. T11.5. Next base: position 20,370 of record NZ_JAPPTP010000002.1, on the reverse strand, counting down.
GGATCGGTTCGCCAGCTAAGGTGACGCTGATTGCAATCTGCGTTTCTGATGTTGCGCTTTCATTGTCAGTGGCAATAACGGAAATGGTGGTTGCACCTGCGATCGCTGTCCAATCTGCTTGATAAGGTGCTTGCGAGACCGTCGCGATGTTCTGACCATCAACCAGGAAGATCACATGAGCGATGCTGCCATCGCTATCACTGGCGGAAGCCTGTATTGTGGTGGCTGTGCCTTCGGGGATCTCAGCGTTATTGACAGGAGAAACTATAGATACTGCTGGAGCGGTGTTACCACTGCCAGTGTCGCATTGTCCAAGGTCTTGCCATGTTTGCCAATCCCCAGAATTTCTGACGGGGTCATTACCTTGTGTCCAATGACTGGCTTGATAAGCATGATTGGATGTCTGAACTAGATCTCCAGATGTGTATACCGTATTGCTATCCCAAACCTCCAAGCCAATGCAGTCATAGGCTTGTGCTTGGTAGCTTAGCCCTAATGCTGCGACGATGGTAACTCTGAGCAGATTCGAACCCATTTTTCTCTCCTTAATGGATGTAGTAAACCAACTCATAACCAATAGCGAAGATGCTGATCTTTTCCCGCTAACTTAATGATTATTTGGATTTTATTCGTTGGATATCACGATGAAAATTGTCTGGATTCTTTCATTGCATTGGTTGTTCGGCACACTTCACGCTTCAAACTTCCCTTACTCATTGGTTAAAAATGCTTTGTATTAATTAATGTACAGCTTAATTTTCTATTTATTTGTCTAAAACAGGTTACTTAATACCCTTATGGCTGGAGTGAATATGAATTTTGTAATATTGTACTAGTCAACTAGTTTATTGGTGCAAGTTAAGCGGTATGGCACAAGCAGACAATTTTCAAACACGTGAGCACTTTGGCTCTCGTTTAGGCTTTATTCTAGCGGCAGCAGGCGCTGCGGTTGGTTTAGGCAATATTTGGGGCTTCCCAACTCAAGCTGCCAGTAATGGTGGTGGAGCCTTTCTATTGGTATATCTAGTGATGATTTTGCTGGTGGCGTTTCCCATGTTGGTGGTTGAAATGGCGATCGGTCGTCATGGTCAGGCCAACCCTGTTGATAGCATGCGCTCTCTCAGCTCTAATCCACTCGCTAAAAAGGTCGGTGGCTTTGTTGGATGGATAGGTTTAAGTGTCCCAAGCGCTGTGTTGGCGTTCTACAGCATTGTCGGCGGTTGGTTGATCTGTTTTTTGTTTGGTGCTGTGGCCGATGTGGTAGGCATTCAAGCCGCAAGTGCTTGGTTTAAGGGATTCAGTTTTGAACGTAACCTGTTTGGCACCCTTGTTTTCTACGTGCTGACAATTCTCATCGTACAGGGTGGGGTCAAACAAGGTATCGAAAAATGGTCGACGCGCTTGATGCCTGCTTTGTTCATTCTATTTGGCTTATTGTTCATTTATATCATGACTCAATCTGGCGCGATGGAAGGACTTAAGCATTATCTTGTCCCAGATTTTGACAAGGTGATGGACCGAAAATTGATTCTCGCAGCCATGGGGCAGGGCTTCTTTTCTCTGACCATTGGTGGTTGTTCCATGTTGATTTATGGCTCTTACCTTAGCAAGAAAGAGAACTTGCCGAAAATGGCAATGAATGTGACTCTGGTAGATACTGCGGTTGCTTTTATCGCGGGTCTAGTAGTGATGCCCGCGATGTTTGTGGCGATGCAGAAAGGTGTACAGATCTATGCTGAGGATGGTTCTCTGCTCAGTTCAGATACTCTGGTTTTCCAAGTATTGCCTTTGATGTTTGATAGTCTTGGTTTGTTAGGCCAGCTATTTGCGATTGTGTTCTTCCTACTCCTTACAATTGCAGCACTGACTTCTTCCATCTCTATGCTGGAATGTCCAGTTGCGCTAGTCGGTGAACGTTTTAACACTAAACGCAGTACCACAAGCTGGATTCTCGGTGGTTTAATTGCTTTGGTGAGCATCATAATAGTATTTAATTTTGGTGCTCTATTTGGCTTGGTTGCAACAGCTGCAACGCAGTACCTTCAACCTGCTGCGGCATTACTTTTCTGTTTGTTCGGCGGTTGGGTGTGGAATCGTCACTCGAAAATCAAAGAACTTAAGCAAGGTTACCCTGAATTTACGCAAGGTTGGTTTGGGAAGCTGTGGCCAGCTTACGTCAAGTTTGTCTGCCCTGTATTGGTTGCCACGGTGATCTGGGCGTCGTTTGGTTAATCAACTTGATAAGCGATACTTGAAGAAAACCGCTTACATCAAATAGGGTGTAAGCGGTTTTTTGGTTAAGATGAGGATTGAATTTGACCCGTTGTCAGTGGCTCTAGGTCAGCATCGTTCACTTCTACAATAAACTCTTCTACAACTTGTTCCACTTGTTTGGCGTCTTCAACAAAATAAGCCAAATGAAATACCGCATCTCCTTCATTAACTAATGGGAGAGTTTGCTGGCCAATCACAATACCTCCCTTATGGGCTTTTAGCTCAACTTCACTGTGTCCCAGCGGTGCGCTTATGAAGGCTAACGTTTGGCCTTTCGTTACTTTTTCCCCCAGTGTCACTACCGTACGCAGAATCCCATCGCTTTCTGCTCGTATCCAACTGGTGGACTTTGCGATCACGGGTTCTGGAAGCTTTTTACGGCTTGGTCGTAACATGCCAATGGCTTGCATTACACGTTTTACACCAATGAAACCTGCATTGATGCAAATGGGCTCAAATCGCAATGCTTCTCCCGCTTCGTAAGTCAGCACAGGGATCCCCAGACGCTCGGCCTCACTGCGAAGTGAACCATCTCTTAAAGGAGCATCAACAATGACAGGTGTGGCAAAGGCCTGTGCAATTCGCAGTGTTTCGGGATTGCTCAAATCGGCCCGTATCTGCGGTAGGTTAGTGCGATGAATCGCGCCAGTATGTAAGTCGAGAATATAGTCACAACGCTTTGCTACCTGATTGAAAAAAGCACTGGCCATTCGAGAAGCCAGCGAGCCTTTTTCACTGCCGGGAAAACAGCGATTCAGGTCGCGCCTATCGGGCAAATATCGTGATTTATGAATAAAGCCAAACACGTTTACGATAGGCACTGCGATCACAGTGCCTTTCAGTTTTTGTACATCAATGGTGTTGATTAATTGGCGAACAACCTCAACGCCATTGAGCTCATCACCATGGATGGCGGCATTAACCATCATCGTTGGCCCTGCAAACTTCCCATTGATAACTTCGATTGGGATCGACAAAGGGGAATGGGTATAGAGTTTTGCTGACTCTAGCTCTACCATTTTTCTTTGTCCCGGTGAGATTTGCTCGCCGAGAATGTCAAACACGCGATTTTTTTTAGCCTTTGCCACGAGTTCTAGTCCTTTTGGTTGAGGCATTTTTCTCGATAAACTCAACAATCATACCTGCAATGTCTTTGCCTGTTGCCGCTTCAATTCCCTCTAAACCTGGTGAAGAGTTGACTTCCATCACCAAAGGACCTCGCTCCGATCTTAGCAGATCCACTCCAGCAACGTTGAGTCCCATGACCTTTGCCGCAGCAATCGCAGTGCGACGCTCTTCTGGTGTGATTTTGATGAGTGATGCGCTGCCACCACGGTGCAGGTTAGAGCGAAACTCACCTTCTGCTCCCTGACGCTTCATGGCTGCGATCACCTTATCGCCAATCACAAAGCACCGAATGTCAGCGCCACCCGCTTCCTTAATGTATTCCTGAACCATGATATTGGCCTTGAGTCCCATGAAAGCCTCGACAACACTTTCTGCTGCTTTACGTGTTTCCGCTAATACCACCCCAATGCCTTGAGTGCCTTCAAGTAGCTTGATCACGACTGGAGCGCCGCCGACCATGTCTAGTAAGTCTTTGACATCATCGGGTTTGCTAGCAAATCCGGTAACCGGCATGCCTATGCCTTTGCGAGACAGTAACTGCATTGAACGCAGTTTGTCGCGTGAGCGCGTAATAGCCACGGACTCGTTGACTGGGTAAACCCCCATCATTTCAAATTGGCGCAGTACAGCGGTTCCGTAAAAAGTCACGGACGCACCAATACGTGGAATGATGGCATCGAACCCCGATAACTCTTCGCCTTTAAAGTGAATCTCAGGTTTGTCCGAGTTAATGTTCATATAGCAGCGTAGCGCATCGATCACTTTGACGTCGTGACCACGTTTCTGACACGCTTCGATCAAACCCTTGGTTGAGTATAGGTTGGCGTTGCGAGACAGAATACCGATTTTCATTGTTGGCTTTCCTCGAAGGGGATTAAAAACGATTTAACAGGGTCGACAAGTATGCAATGGTGCATTGCTGTCCGGCCTAACAACATGCGAAATGCCATGTTTTCACGATTGGTCAACGTTAGTTCTGCTTTCCAACTTCGTTGACCGAGTCGGATTGTTGATTCAATCACATAACGTGTTTCCTCATGACCTCCAGAATCGCGTACCACACGCTGGTCGACGACTTTGGCTTCGCACACCATCTCTTGTGAGGTATCACGCTGCAAGGGATGAATCCAGAATCTGACCCATAGCTCAGCCTCCTTATGGAAGCACTCGATTTTGAATGTGTGTAGACACGAAGTTCTGGCTCCGGTATCAATTTTTGCCTTGATCTTTTCTATACCTAACTCAGGAAGGCTCAGGGTTTCTCGCCAGCCCACTAGCAGCTTTTCGTTCATAGCATTTCATTTACATTGAGAAAGTAATCAAGATGCTCTGATAACCGAGCATCCCCCGGTATAACGGATAGCGTGTATCTGTTATAGGGGTTGAAGTGGGCAAGATGGATTGCCTATGGCGCTTCAACGGCGGCGACTGTATCAGCGAGAGGTGAGGGTGACTAACGAATTAATTTCACCATGACGACAAAAATTGATTATCAAAGTCGATAACAAAAAAGCCAGCGTTTTCCGCTGGCTTTTGAGTTGGTTTTCTATATGAGGAACGGGTTAGGCTTTCTCTGGAATCGCTTCCAATAGTGCGACCATTTGATCCCAGAATAGAGCAACCGTGTCGATTTTCACTTTCTCGTCTGGCGAATGTGGGAATTTGATCGTTGGACCAAATGAAACCATGTCCATGTTCGGATATGGTTCTTTAAACAGGCCACACTCTAGGCCAGCATGGATAACCATGATGTTTGGTTTGTGGCCGTAAATGCCTTCGTACATGTCGCGGAAGATAGCCATGATTTCAGAGTCTGCATCTGGCTTCCACCCCGGGTATGCACCAGAGAAAGCAATCTTAGATCCTGCCAGTTCCGCTACGGATGTCAGCATACTTTCAACTTGATGACGGCCTGAGTCAATCAATGAACGCACTAGGCAAAGTACGTTGATCTTATTGCTCTCTGTGGTAACAACACCTAAGTTCAGAGACGTTTCAACTACGCCTTCGATCTCGTCACTCATGCGGATCACACCGTTAGGGCATGCATTCAGTGCAGCGATAAAACGTTGCTGATCAGCAATGGCCAGCACTTGCTCACTAGTTTCGATGGCTTCGTTGAATGAAACGATGTCTGTTTCTATTTTTCCTAACTCTTGCTTCAGCAAATCAGTGTAGAAGTTGAAGAGTTTAGCCAGCTTCGCTTCGTTTTCTGCTGGGATAGCGACAGTTACAAATGCTTCACGTGGAATCGCATTACGCAGGCTACCGCCACGGAATTCAACCAGACGTAGATCCAGCTCTTGTGCGTGACCTGCTAGGAAACGAGCGACAAGTTTGTTGGCGTTACCACGACCAGTATGGATATCACAACCAGAGTGGCCGCCTTTCAGGCCTTTCAATACGAGTTGGCGAGTTACGTAGCCTGCTGGGATAACTTCGCGCTTGATGTCGAATGTCATTTCGCCATCAATACCGCCCGCACAGCCCATGTAGACTTCGCCCTCTTGCTCTGAATCGGTGTTCAGCAGAATCTCACCTTCTAGCCATCCGGCTTCCAGGCCGAAGGCACCAGTCATGCCTGCTTCTTCATCAATAGTCAGAAGTACTTCAATCGGACCGTGTTTGATATCGGTAGAGGCGAGTACTGCTAGACAAGATGCCATACCCATACCGTTGTCTGCACCTAGAGTAGTACCTTTTGCGGTGACCCATTCACCGTCTATATAAGGCTGGATAGGATCTTTAGTGAAGTCATGATCTGTGTCTTCGTTCTTTTGCGGCACCATATCGATGTGCGCTTGAAGAACGACCCCTTTCTTGTTTTCCATGCCAAGTGTGGCTGGCTTTTTAATGAAGACATTGCCCGTCGGATCGCGACGGACATCAAGCCCTTGCTCAGTTGCCCAGTCCACAATGTATTGAGCGAGCGCTTCTTCATACTTAGAAGGGTGAGGGATTGAGCAGATCTTATCGAAAAACTGCCATAATGGTGCAGGTGATAAGTTGCTGATTTCAGAATGGAATTCAGACACGGATGACTCCTTAATCATAATAATGCCAGATCTTGTTAGGAAACTTAGTCAATTAAACGAACAAAAAACCAAATCTGACCTATTGGGTAGAGAGGAACAGAATAGCACTACCTAAGGTTAGGTAGTAGTCAAAGCAGAAACGAAATGTTTCGCTGCCATCACAGAACCTAGATTCAATCGTTTTGCCATGTGAGTCTGAATTCTTATTGTGTGTAATAAAAATAACATCCAAATTAATATTTCTGTAATTTAATTACTAAATTCATTTAATCTTGGTCATTTATTGAAATTTGTGTGACTTTTGTCACTTTTGTTGTTGTAATTAATTTTCTTTGAGGTATATTAGTAACCAACTTCGAAAGCGAAGAGAAAATGCTCAAAGGATGAGTCCGATTTGTCGCCTCCAAGGAACCGAGAAATCAATATTTGTTATCTGTTTTCATTGATTTAGAAGGTGATAGTTATGAAAGGTTTACCAAGTGCAGCGTTCTGGATAAACAACTCTGTTTACACTGGCAATTTTGCATACCCAACGAGCTTCGGTTACTAATTCCGAACTTGTGACTCTCGAACAAGTTTGTTCACCCCTATAATTGGAATTTTATTACAGCTTACAATTTGCTGACATGATTCAACCGCCACTCAATTTGAGTGGCGTTTTTTTATCTGTTGAAAATAACGCCTCTAATAGCATGGTTTTCTTATTTTCATCAGTTTTGCTTCACACTATTCGCGTAAACACATATCCAACCTCGCTCCAGCGCTTTTTCTTCAATGTAAGTTTACGACATGGTTGAAAAAATCACCCCTCAAAAACTCATAGATGCATTAACGTTATTCATTGAGCTAACAGGATTTTTTACCAATGTTCCTTTAGGTGGTGCATTTGAGTTCGAGTTTTATAGATATAAATATTGATTAGAGTCCTAATTCTATCTGGAATTTGCCATTTGTAGACTTTATAATCCCGCCAATCGATTACGCAACCGTTTACTCTTACCCTTTGGAATTCGATTATGTTCGAAAAAATATTCAAGCTCAGTGAACACGGAACGAATGTAAAAACTGAGATCATAGCCGGTATGACAACTTTCCTTACCATGGCTTACATCATCTTTGTCAATCCGGCCATTTTGGCTGATGCTGGTATGGATCGTGGGGCTGTCTTCGTAGCGACCTGTCTCGCGGCCGCTATCGGCTGTTTCATCATGGGCTTTGTCGCTAACTACCCAATTGCTCAGGCACCGGGAATGGGGCTGAATGCCTTTTTCACCTACGCCGTTGTTCTGGGTATGGGCTATACATGGCAAGTAGCTCTAGCAGCAGTATTTGTATCCGGCGTGCTATTCATTCTATTGAGTGTGTTTAAGATCCGAGAGTGGATCATAAACTCCATCCCACTTTCTTTGCGCACGGGTATCTCTGCGGGGATTGGTTTGTTCTTAGCATTTATCGCGCTAAAGAATGCAGGCATTGTGGTGGATAATCCAGCCACGCTTGTTTCTCTTGGAGCGATTACTTCACTACCTGCGGTATTAGCCTCAATTGGTTTTTTCTTAACTATCGCACTGGTTCACCGTGGCGTAAAAGGTGCGGTGATGATCGCTATTTTGGCGGTTACAGGCTTAGGTCTTGTGTTTGGTGATGTGCAATGGGGGGGGATCATGTCAACCCCACCAAGCATTGCTCCGACCTTTATGCAGTTGGACTTCTCTGCGGTATTTGAGATCGGTATGATTTCAGTGGTTTTTGCTTTCCTTTTCGTCGACTTATTTGATACTGCTGGCACGCTAGTCGGGGTATCTCAAAAAGCTGGTCTGATGGATAAAGATGGTAAAATTCCTCGTCTAAACAAAGCCCTTCTTGCTGATTCGACCGCGACTTCAGTGGGGGCTCTTTTGGGGACATCCAATACGACCTCTTACATTGAGAGCGTATCGGGGGTTGCCGCTGGAGGTCGAACAGGTCTAACGGCGGTTGTTGTTGGTATTTTGTTCCTTCTTGCTCTTTTCTTCTCGCCATTGGCTGGTATGATCCCTGCCTATGCAACAGCTGGTGCGCTATTTTACGTGGCGATTCTTATGCTTTCTGGTCTGGTGAGCATCGATTGGCGAGACCTGACAGAGGCGGCACCTGTTGTTGTTACCTGTTTGTTGATGCCTCTGACTTTCTCTATTGCGGAAGGTATTTCTCTCGGTTTCATCGCTTATGCGGCAATCAAGTTATTCAGTGGTAAAGGTCGTGATGTTTCCCTCAGTGTATGGGTGATGTCAGCAATCTTTATCTTCAAGTACATTGTTGCTTAAAGAACTTCATTAAGGGGTCGAACGTTCTGCGCTGAGTGGAATGGACTGCTCCTCAACTTTTATTATTAGGTTTAGAACAATGAGTAAGAAATTCATTATTACTTGGGATCAAATGCACAGTTATTGTCGTGAGCTTGCTGAGCAGCAAATGCCGGCAGAGCAGTGGAAAGGTATCTGGGCCGTAAGTCGGGGTGGTCTTGTTCCAGGTGCAATTCTCGCTCGTGAACTAGGTATTCGTTATGTTGATACTATTTGTATCTCTAGTTATGATCATGATCACCAACGTGATATGAGCGTCTTGAAAGCACCTGAAGGTGACGGCGAAGGTTACTTAATCGTCGAAGATTTAGTGGACAGTGGTGATACCGCTCGCAAGCTGCGTGAACTGTATCCGAAAGCAAAATTGATCGCAGTATGTGCGAAACCATCTGGTGCTGCTCTCCTTGATGATTATGTGGTTGATATTGCACAGGAAACGTGGATTGAACAGCCTTGGGATATGTCGATTCAGTACGCTGAACCGATCAATCGCAAGCAAAAATAACCTTTCCTGAGTGGTTCAATTAAAGTGAAATGGCCCTAAATGGGTCATTTTTGTTGGTTGAGCATTGGCTTTTTTCGCTTTCTGAAGGCTACCCTATATTTCTTTGGCCTCCTTTTATGACTTTTCGTAAGCCAATACTTCGAACCTTGATTCTTGTCTGACTTTTACCTCGCGACAGGTATACAATGTGGGAAATTATTCCCATTAGGTCATCTTATGTCTGAAGAAGTGAGCAAAAACCTCTCTGAAACCCTGTTCACCAATCATAAACAAGCCAAAGAAACCTCTGCGTTGACACAATACATGCCCAGCAGCCAGTCGGTGTTGGATCAAAAGCGTGAACAAGATGGCTTTAAATGGTATCGAAATCTGCGTCGAATGCAGTGGGTATGGCAAGGTATAGACCCTATTGAGCTCGAAGCTGTTCTCGCCAAGATTGCATCCTCAAAACATTCACGTACCCACGATGAGTGGCTGGATACCGTAATGGGCTATCACAGCGGTAATTGGACGTACGAGTGGACTAAGTTGGGTATGCAGCACCATAAACGTTCTAATGAATTAAAGGGTGAAGAAGCTGCCGATGAGCTGTTCAACGCTTCTTTGTGCTTTAGTATTGCAGGTTACCCGCACCTTAAGAATGACAACTTAGCGGTCCAGGCTCAGGTCCTTGCTAGTAGTGCTTATACTGAAGCGTCGAAGAAGACAAAATACATCGTTAAGCAGATAGAAGTTCCCTACCAGAACAAACGTATCTTGGCTCACCTCCATCTGACTAAAACAGATAAACCACAACCCGTGGTAATGGTCAGTGCGGGCTTAGATAGCTTACAAACGGACATGTGGAAGTTATTCCGTAATCATCTAGCTAAGAAAGATATCGCCATGTTGACTGTCGATATGCCCTCCGTCGGACACAACAGCCACTGGACATTGACGGAAGATACTTCTTGTCTCCATCAAGCCGTATTGAACGAGTTATTCCACATTCCTTGGATTGATCACCATAGAGTTGGGTTGATTGGGTTCAGGTTTGGTGGCAATGCGCTGGTTAGGTTGTCTTTTATGGAACCAGACAAAATTAAAGCGTGTGTCAGCTTGGGAGCACCTATTCATGATGTGCTTTCATCGCCGGAAAAGCTAAAGAAAATGCCGAAAATGTACTTGGATGTTTTAGCCTCACGCTTAGGGAAAAACGCCGTCGACGTCAACAGTTTGGCGGGTCAGTTAATGGCTTGGTCACTTAAGGTTCAAGGCATTTTGTCCAACCGTAAAACTAAGGTGCCTATTCTGGCAATGAGTCTCGAAAGCGATCCGGTTTCACCCTACAGTGACAATCAACTGGTTGCCTTGTTTAGTGATTACGGAAAAGCGAAGAAAATCAGTGCAAAAACAATTACACAAGGTTATGAGCAATCCCTCGATTTGGCGATTAAGTGGTTGGAGGAGGAGCTAATTAGATGACAAATCTAATAAATTAGGCAAGACTCATATAAGAGCAATACCCAAGCTAATTAGTCCTGTTTAACTTGCTCGTCATAATTACAACGAATAATCACAACAGATTTTGAATATGGAGATTCATTATGTCTGAACAGCCAAAGAATCCAACTCATTACCGTTTGTTGTCTACACTAAAGGCCATTGGCCCTTACCTCAGAGAGTCTCAATGTGAAGAAGGTCGCTACCTTTTTGATTGTCTTTCTGTGTGTGTGAATGACAAAAAATCGCCAGAAGAACGAGAGTTCTGGGGATGGTGGCTAGAGCTTGAACAAGAAGGGCAGACATTCGCAGCTCGTTATCGCACTGGTCTTTATGATGTTAAGGGCGATTGGATGGATGAAAAACTTCCGAAAAAAGCCGTAGAAGAAGTGTTTCGTACCCAAGAAGGTTTCCATAAAAAGCTATTAGAAACGTTGGAGACGGAATTCAATATGAGTGTCGATTTACACAAAGAATCGGTCGAATTCGTCTGATTTTTTCCTCATAACCATTTTCCAAAATAAAAAGGCGCTCAACGGCGCCTTTTCTACTTGTGAATTTGTGCTTTGATTGTTAAAACATCAGGTCCATGACCCAATTTGCCAGTGACATGTAAAGTTATGCAATCAGTAGGCTAATCGGTGAACTCTTTATTTTTCATAGCAGAAAGACAATGAATCAAAAATGCGGACAAGCGACACAGCGTCAAACTGTGGTTGTGAAACTGGGTACCAGTGTTTTGACTGGTGGCACTTTGGCGTTGGACAGAGCTCATATGGTTGAGCTAGCCCGCCAGTGTGCAGAGCTACAAAAATTGGGCCACTCTGTGGTCATGGTATCGTCTGGCGCAATTGCGGCTGGTCGAGAGCACCTCGGTTACCCCGCACTCCCTAACTCAATGGCGAATAAACAACTGTTAGCAGCTGTGGGCCAGAGTCAGCTGATTCAAACTTGGGAAGCGTTGTTTGGTATTTATGGTATTAAGATTGGCCAGATGTTGCTAACTCGTGCGGATATGGAAGATCGTGAACGATTCTTGAATGCCCGCGATACTATTAATGCGTTGGTTGATAACGATATCATTCCTATCGTTAACGAAAATGATGCCGTAGCGACCAGTGAGATTAAAGTCGGTGACAACGATAACTTATCTGCTCTAGTGGGTATTTTGTGTGGAGCCAACAAGCTGTTGCTCTTGACGGACCAAAAAGGGCTGTTTACCGCTGATCCGCGCAAAGATCCAAACGCTGAATTGATTAAAGAAGTGAAAACCATTGATGACACGCTACGCAAAATCGCTGGAGGCAGTGGCACAACGCTAGGTACAGGCGGGATGGCAACTAAACTTCAGGCGGCGGATATTGCTCGACGAGCTGGAATTGAAGTGATCATCGCAGCTGGCAGTGCGCCTGATGTGGTGTTTGATTCACTAGGTGAAGCACCGCAAGGCACCCGTTTTTTGCCCATTGAAGAAGCACTTGAAAGTCGCAAGCGCTGGATTCTGGCGGGTCCTGCGGCATCCGGTGATATTGTTATCGATGATGGAGCGGTTAAAGCTGTTATCGATAAAGGGAGCAGTCTATTGGCAAAGGGAGTGACTCACGTGAGTGGTGAATTTGCCCGTGGTGAGGTGGTGCGTGTGACTGATAAGAGCGGTGCTTTGGTCGCGCGTGGGATTTCCAGTTACTCAAGCCAAGACATGAGCAAGATAATTGGCAAGCACAGTAAAGATATTTTAGGCATTTTGGGTTATGACTACGGCAGCGAAGTGCTGCACCGCGATGATATGGTCGTAATTCAGGAATAATTGAGGTAAAGACAGTGGAACTGATTTCTATGGGGCAAGCTGCCAAAGACGCAGCTTTCCAACTAGCAACAGCATCAACGGCGCAAAAGAACCAAGCATTAGCGATCATCGCCGATGAACTCGAAGCCAACGCAGAAACCATTTTGGCAGCAAATGCCAAAGATATTGAACTGGGTCGTGGAGCTGGTTTAACAGAAGCGTTACTGGATCGTTTACTGCTTAACGAAGCGCGTTTGGCAGGTATTGCCAATGATGTACGTAACGTGATTAGCCTTAATGATCCTGTTGGCAGTGAAATTGACAGCAAAGTGCTGGAAAACGGCATGTCTTTATCTCGCCGTCGAGTACCATTAGGGGTTGTTGGCGTTATCTATGAAGCGCGACCGAATGTGACCATTGATATTGCCGCCTTGTGTTTGAAAACGGGTAACGCAAGTATCCTCCGTGGTGGTAAAGAGACATTTTTCTCCAATATGGAACTGGTTAAGGTTATTCAGTCTGCGCTGGCTAAAGCAGAGCTGCCTGCAGCCTCAGTTCAGTATATTGAGAAACCGGATCGAGAGCTAGTTTCTCAGCTGCTTAAGCTGGATGATTACGTCGACATGATCATTCCACGTGGTGGTGCTGGTCTTCACAAAATGTGTAAAGAAAACAGTACTATCCCTGTCATTATCGGCGGCTTTGGTATCAGCCATGTATTTGTTGATGAGAGCGCTGATCTCCAGAAATCTCTGGAAGTCGTCGAGAATGCGAAAGTACAGCGCCCTTCGGCTTGTAACGCTCTGGATACTTTATTGGTTCACCAAGCTATCGCAGCCGAGTTTTTGCCAATGTTGAAAGCTCGCATGGAAGAGAAAGTCACCTTTGTTGCAGAGCCTCAAGCAAAGGCTTTGATGGCTAATGCTAAGCAGATACGTGATAGTGGCGAAGGCGACTTTGATACGGAATGGCTCAGTTACACTCTTGGGGTCAAAGTGGTTAAGGATGTAAAACAAGCTATCGATCATATGCGAGTGCATAATGCCAGCCACTCTGATGCAATTATGACGAACAGTTTAGAAAACTCGGAGCTGTTCATCAATTCAGTGGGTTCTGCTGCTGTGTACGTCAACGCCTCTACTCGATTTACCGATGGCGCGCAGTTCGGTTTAGGGGCTGAGGTGGCGGTGTCTACACAGAAACTGCATGCTCGCGGTCCAATGGGATTGGAGGAGCTAACCAGCTACAAATGGGTAGGAAAGGCCAACTACCTACCGCGTAGTTAACAAAACTCAGTATTCCTATACGAAAAAGGGGGCGATTTTCGTCCCTTTTGCTTTTCTTCACTTTACCAAATCCGCTACACTAGCTGCGATATACTCAAATGACTTCGTTTACGTGGTAACAACCTATCTCTAAAGGGTTTTTAGTTGGTAGTTTTATCAACAAAGTGCATTTATTCGTTTCATCAACTTGCGTTAATCGCCAGAGGTTATTTGAGTATATTATGGAGGTGATATGCATTGTCCTTTTTGCTCTGAGAATGACACGAAAGTGATTGATTCTCGTCTGGTGGCTGATGGTCATCAGGTTCGTCGTCGCAGGCAGTGCCTAGCTTGTAGCGAACGCTTTACCACATTCGAAACCGCTGAGCTGGTGATGCCTCGTGTGATTAAATCCAATGGGAATCGCGAACCATTCAATGAAGATAAAATGGTTGGTGGTTTGCAGCGAGCATTGGAAAAGCGCCCCGTGAGCGCAGACTCTGTTGAACTGGCTATTAGTATGATCAAGTCTCAGCTGCGAGCGACTGGAGAGCGTGAAGTACCGAGTGAAATGATCGGTAATTTGGTTATGGATCAGCTAAAAGAACTAGATAAAGTTGCTTATATTCGCTTTGCATCCGTTTACCGTAGCTTTGAAGATATTCGTGAGTTTGGCGAAGAAATTGCCCGACTAGAAGATTAAAGGTTAAAGTAAAATGTCTGAATTCACTCCTCTAGATTATCAAATGATGTCGCGTGCGATTAAATTGGCGAAACGCGGCATTTACACCACGGCACCAAATCCGAACGTTGGCTGTGTTATTGCTCTTGATGACGACATCATTGGTGAAGGCTTTCACTATCGTGCTGGTGAACCTCATGCCGAAGTCCATGCACTAAAAATGGCAGGCGATAAGTCTATAGGGGCGACCGCTTACGTCACCCTTGAGCCTTGCTCTCATTACGGGCGTACCCCTCCATGTGCTGAAGGTTTGATCAAAGCTAAGGTTGCGAAAGTGATTTGCGCGATGGAAGACCCAAACCCACAAGTAGCCGGGCGTGGCATTAAAATGCTGCGTGATGCGGGTATTGAGGTTCAGGTTGGATTGTTAGAAAGCGATGCAATGGCTCTGAATTCTGCTTTCATCAAACGTATGAAAACCGGAATGCCATTTGTGCAACTGAAAATGGCTGCCAGCCTTGATGGCCAAACCGCGCTGAGTAATGGTCAAAGTCAGTGGATCACTTCTCCTCAGGCAAGGCAAGATGTGCAACACTATCGTGCTCAAGCTGGCGCTATCTTATCGACAAGCAAAACAGTGATCGAGGACAACGCATCACTGAATCTACGCTGGTCTGAGTTACCTGAATCTGTGCAGGCTAAGCTGCCTGAAAGTGAGGTGCGCCAACCTGTCAGAGTGGTGTTAGATCGTCAGCAACTGCTATCTTCCGAGCTCAAGTTCTATTCCACTGACGGTAAGCGTATTGTTGTCTCCGCACAAGGCGATATGGATCCTTTACTTAATGACTCAGAGCAAATCGATTTGACATCAGTATTTGCAAACCTGGTCTCCCATCACAATATTAATCACCTATGGGTTGAAGCGGGGGCCACTCTGGCAAGTAGTCTGATTAAAGAGGGCTTGGTGGATGAGTTAATATTGTACCTAGCACCTAAAATTATGGGCAGTGATGGTCGAGGTTTATTAGGTGCGCTTGGCCTAGAGTCGATGGCAGAGGTTATTGAACTCGATATTCAAGATATCAGGCAAGTTGGCCAAGACATTCGACTTGTAGCCCGACTTAAGAACAAAGAAGTGTAACTATGTTTACAGGAATTATTGAAGCTGTTGGTACGCTAACAGCGATTACTCCAAAAGGTGAAGATGTTAGTGTCACCGTTGAAGTGGGTAAGCTGGATATGTCAGACGTCAAACTCGGAGACAGTATTGCAACAAATGGCGTGTGTTTGACTGTGGTTGATTTCAATTCAACCAGCTACAGCGCAGATTTATCGTTAGAAACATTGAACAAAACTGGATTCACGGATTATCAAGTGGGTGGCAAGGTGAATCTAGAAAAAGCGATGTTGCCAACCACGCGCTTTGGTGGCCACATAGTGTCTGGTCACGTGGATGGCGTCGGTGAAATTACTGAACGTTACCAGGTAGGGCGGGCTATTGAATTTTGGGTTTCCATGCCTGAAGAGCTATCCAAATATGTTGCTGAGAAAGGCTCCGTTACTGTGGATGGTATTAGCCTGACGGTGAATGCTCTACGCAAAAATGCCTTCAAACTTACGATAGTACCTCACACTGGAGAAGAGACGACCATCGCAGATTTCCATGTTGGACGAACAGTCAATTTGGAAGTGGACGTACTAGCGCGTTACATGGAACGTTTATTGACCAGCCAAAATGAGCAGCCAGAATCGAGTTTGACTATGGAATTTCTCCAGCAAAACGGTTTTGCATAAATTAGCGGATACCCAGCCTAGGAGCTGGGTTTTGACAAAGAATCAAGTCGCCAAGTGCCCAGATAACAGGAACTAGAGAAATGCCAATTAGTACGCCTCAAGAAATCATCGAAGATATTCGATTAGGTAAAATGGTCATCCTGATGGATGATGAAGATCGTGAAAATGAAGGCGATCTGATCATGGCGGCCGAACATGTCACTCCTGAAGCAATCAACTTCATGGCGACTCATGGTCGTGGCCTGATCTGTCTTACGATGACCAAAGAACGTTGTGAGCGTTTAGGTTTACCGCCTATGGTCCAGGACAATAACGCACAGTATACCACCAACTTCACTGTTTCTATTGAAGCTGCGGAAGGCGTTACAACGGGAATTTCAGCAGCCGATCGTGCGCGCACTGTGCAAGCTGCGGTCGCAAAAGACGCCAAAGCGGCAGACTTGGTTCAACCTGGACATATCTTCCCACTTGCCGCGCAGGAAGGGGGCGTTCTCACTCGTGCTGGGCATACGGAAGCAGGCTGTGATTTAGCTCGCCTTGCTGGTTTAGAGCCTTCCGGTGTTATTGTTGAGATCCTTAATGATGACGGCACAATGGCCCGTCGCCCTGATCTAGAAATCTTCGCTGAGAAACATAATATTAAGTTAGGTACGATTGCTGACTTGATCGAATACCGCAACAACACAGAAACGACGATTGAGCGTGTTGCAGAGTGCAAATTGCCGACAGAATACGGCGAATTTGAATTAGTGACTTTCCGCGATACGATCGACAATCAGGTCCATTACGCCTTGTGCAAAGGCGACGTGCAAGAAAAAACACCATTGGTTCGAGTTCACCTTCAGGATACGTTTACTGATTTGTTGCGCAGCGACCGCAATGCGGAAAGAAGCTGGACGTTAGATAAAGCAATGAAACGTATTGGCGAAGAAGGTGGCGTTTTGGTGATTCTTGGTAATGAAGAGTCGACGGACCTGCTTATTCACCGAGTAAAAATGTTTGAAGCCCAAGACAAAGGCGAAGCGCCAACCTTAGCCAAGAAGCAAGGGACATCGCGACGTGTTGGTGTCGGTTCGCAGATTTTGGCGGATTTGGGTGTACATGACATGCGTCTACTTTCATCCACCAATAAGAAATACCACGCTTTGGGAGGTTTTGGTCTTAATGTGGTTGAATACGTTTGTGAATAAGCAGACAGAAAACGACTAGGTTGTATAGGAAGGCAAAGGGTGACAAACCAATTGCCTTCTTTGTTTTTAACGCCGATCTGCTAATTGAGTAATGCTAAATTTCCATTAGATATTGCTCACAGATTTGTGCTAGAATCCGGCGATTCTCACTTGATGAACATAGTTAAAGGAAAGCTTATGAAAGTGATCGAGGGTGGCTTCCCAGCGCCAAACGCAAAAATTGCTATCGTTATTTCTCGTTTCAACAGTTTTATTAACGAAAGTCTATTGTCTGGTGCAATCGATACTTTAAAGCGTCATGGACAAATCAGCGAAGATAACATCACGGTTGTTCGCTGTCCGGGTGCGGTTGAACTTCCATTGGTCGCTCAGCGAGTAGCGAAAACAGGCAAGTTCGATGCAATCGTATCTCTGGGTACTGTTATTCGTGGCGGCACACCTCACTTTGACTATGTTTGTAGTGAATGTAACAAAGGCCTTGCACAAGTGTCTCTGGAATACAGCCTTCCAGTTGCGTTTGGTGTACTGACCGTTGATACAATTGATCAAGCTATTGAGCGCGCGGGAACCAAGGCTGGTAATAAAGGTGCAGAGGCTGCACTAAGCGCACTTGAAATGATAAACGTTCTATCTGAAATCGATTCCTAATGGGGGCCAGTGTGAAACCAGCCGCACGTCGTAATGCACGTCGATTCGCTCTACAAGCGATCTACTCATGGCAAATTACTAAAGAGAATGTTGCCACTATCGAAGAGCAGTTCTTATCTGGTGGTAAGTATGATGAAGAAGAGCATCATGCTGCTGAACCAGCGCTTGTTGCACCAGACACTGACGTTGCATACTTCCGTGACCTGCTAACAGGTGTTGTGCTAAGTCACACAGAGCTAGACAGCAAAATTCGTCCTTATACTGCTCGTCCGATGCAAGATTTGGACATGATGGAGCTGGCTTTGCTTCGTCTTGCTATGTATGAAATGACGCGTCGTGAAGATGTGCCTTACAAAGTGGTCATCAATGAAGCCATCGAACTAGCTAAAGTGTTCGCCGCTGAAGAGAGCCACAAATTTGTTAACGGTGTGCTAGACAAAGCCGCACCTCACGTTCGCAAAAAATAAGTCGAATTGATAAAAAAAGGTCAGCAAGTGCTGACCTTTTTTATGCCTAACGTTACATTGAGTACTATGTCTGGTGAATTTAATCTAATCGAAACGTATTTTGTTGGTCGTCAAGCATCACGTAAAGATGTTTTGTTGGCGGCTGGTGATGATTGCGCCTTAGTCAAAGTACCTGAGGGGCTCTCTGTTGCGATCAGCACAGATACGCTGGTATCAGGGACTCATTTTCTTGAGAGTGCCAACCCGGCTTGGGTTGCCCATAAAGCATTAGCATCCAACATCAGTGATCTCGCTGCCATGGGCGCAACACCAGCATGGGTGTCATTTGCCTTGACGATGCCTGAACCCGATGAGGCTTGGCTGGCACCTTTCTGTGAAGCTTTTTTTGAGCTTGCGGATTATTATGGGGTGCAGTTGATTGGTGGTGATACCACTAAAGGCCCGTTAAGTCTAACGCTCACTGTGCAAGGATTGGTAGACCCAGATAAAGCACTACGTCGTGATGGGGCTCAAGTGGGTGATTGGGTTTATGTCACGGGTGATTTAGGAGACAGCAAAGCTGGTCTGGATGTAATCCTCAACCCGGAACTGAAATCTCAGCCGTTTGCTCTGGAGTTAGAACAACGCCACTATCTCTCGACGCCTCGCGTTTTAGTCGGTCAAGCACTCCTTAATCTCGCCAGCTCAGCTATCGATATTTCAGATGGTTTGATTTCAGATCTGCAACACATTCTGAAACGTTCTTCTGTTGGGGCAAGCCTTGACGTCTCGCTGTTACCTGTCTCTAATGCACTTATCCAATTTACGGGCACTTTATCTAAAGCTCAACAATATGCGTTATCCAGCGGGGAAGAGTACGAATTGTGCTTTACGGTACCTGAGCATAATAAAGGCTCCATCGAGAGTGCTCTTGCGCATTGTGGTGCTAAGATTACCTGCATTGGTCAAATACGACCACAAGGAACGTTTGAGTTGCACCAGCAAGGGCAAGCGTTAGATTGGATGCTGCAAGGCTATGATCACTTTAAATAATTCTAAGTAGTATAATGACAAATCCACTTTCACTTATCTCATTGAAAAACCCTTGGCACCTACTCGCTACAGGCTTTGGCAGTGGCCTTTCTCCTGTTGTTCCCGGAACGATGGGCACATTGGCTGCAGTCCCTTTCTACTTCCTTTTGGCTCAGTTACCTTTGCCTGTATACATCGTGGTTGTCGTCGCTTCTTGCTTAATTGGAATCAAAATATGTCAGGTGACCTCCGATGACATGGGAGTCCACGACCATGGTTCCATCGTATGGGATGAGTTTGCCGGTTTTTGGATAACTATGTTGGTGGTGCCATTGTTTCAACTTTCAGTGACGGACTGGAAATGGGTACTGACTGGGTTCGTGTTGTTTCGTTTCTTTGATATGGTTAAACCATGGCCGATTGGTTGGCTAGATAAGCGTGTCCATGGTGGCTTGGGTATTATGCTGGACGATATCGTTGCGGGCATAATGGCGGGTGTCTCGCTTTACTTTGTGGGTAAATACTCGGGCTGGCTGGTGTAAGGGAACGGGCGTTGCCCTATGGAAAGCGGGAACGGACTTCGTCCTGCGAGATGTGAGAACGGACTGCGTCCTATGGAGAACGGGAGCGCTTCGCTTTTGGAAAGCGGGAGCGGGCTTCGCCCTTCGAGAGTTTTTCGTTCCCGCATCCCGAATCCATAGCGAAGCGTTCCTAAATAAAAAGGGTTGATACCATGTACCAACCCTCAAAAACTTTCC
>NZ_JAPPTP010000019.1:0-86358 GCF_027587155.1 Vibrio sp. T11.5 | reverse complement strand
CGTACGTTCAAATTTTTCTTTAGACATGAGTTGTCCCTCTAGGTACGGATTTAGGTGGCTTTGATGACCACGCAACCAAAAAGTATTGGTGAAAAACTTACTTTCAAACACTAAACGTAGTTTAGTCGAAAGAAAGTATCAAAAGGAAAGCTTTGCTTAAGAGCTGGTGCTGATAGGCAGACTCGAACTGCCGACCTCATCCTTACCAAGGATGCGCTCTACCACCTGAGCTATATCAGCACTCAAATTAGAGTGGAGCGGGCAGCGGGAATCGAACCCGCATCATCAGCTTG
The DNA here is from genome assembly GCF_027587155.1 of Vibrio sp. T11.5. NCBI lineage: Bacteria > Pseudomonadati > Pseudomonadota > Gammaproteobacteria > Vibrionales > Vibrionaceae > Vibrio > Vibrio sp. T11.5. The sequence continues at coordinate 86,065 of NZ_JAPPTP010000019.1, read as the reverse complement.
GAAGGCTGAGGTAATAGCCATTATACGATGCCCGCAACACGTAACTCTGAGAGCTATTTCCTTAAGGAATATGGTGGAGGGGGACGGATTCGAACCATCGAAGGCAGTGCCAGCAGATTTACAGTCTGATCCCTTTGGCCACTCGGGAACCCCTCCAAATTTTTAATCCATTTCGCTTAAAACTGAGAAATGGTGCCGACTACCGGAATCGAACTGGTGACCTACTGATTACAAGTCAGTTGCTCTACCTACTGAGCTAAGTCGGCATAAGTGGTGCGCATTCTATTGAAGGAATCTCTACCTTGCAATAGCTAATTTAAAAAAAAATGCGATTTTAGCCAGTTTCTGTTTGTTTGCTGAAAAATCGCACAATTCACTCGATAAAAGCGCTTATCTCCGCCGAGTTATTTGGCAATTTGCGCAGGTTGTTGTATTTTCGCAGCTCTCTATCGCGAATCTCAGTTAGGAAGACTATGACGCCATATCTCTCTTTTAATCGTCAGCAATGGGCCGAATTGCGAAATTCTGTCCCGATGACGCTATCCGAAGAGGACCTTATCGAGCTGCAGGGCGTCAATGAAAACCTAACCATGGAAGAAGCCGTCGAGATCTACCTACCACTTGCACGTTTGCTCAACTTATATGTTGCCGCTAGGCAAAGCCGTAATTCTGTTCTCAACAACTTTTTGGACAACCAAGAGAGCGCACCACCTTTTATTATTGGCATTGCAGGTAGTGTTGCCGTAGGCAAAAGCACAACGGCTCGTCTTCTTAAAGCACTGCTTTCTCGCTGGGAAAACCACCCTAAGGTTGAACTAGTAACAACAGACGGTTTCCTCTACCCCAAAAAGGTCTTGAACGACCGCGGAATCATGCATCGTAAAGGTTTTCCAGAATCTTACGATATCAAGCGTTTGGTTGAGTTTGTGTCGGATGTAAAAGCCGGAAAACCTAATCTCGAGGTTCCCGTCTACTCACATATCACCTATGACATTACCGACAATGTCAAAGTGGTAGACCGTCCAGATGTTCTGATCATTGAAGGGCTGAATGTTCTACAAAGTGGTATGGACTATCCACACGATCCACATCGCGTGTTTGTATCAGATTTCCTCGACTTCTCGCTATATGTCGATGCAGAGTGCGATGTTATTGAACAATGGTACGTAGAACGCTTCCTGAAATTTCGCTTAGGAGCCTTCACCAAACCGGGGTCTTACTTTAGTCACTATACCGAACTGACTGAGAAAGCAGCGATCGACAAAGCACACTCAATCTGGCAGTCCATCAACGGCATCAACCTTACGGCCAATATCTTACCGACCAGAGGGCGGGCTCAGCTGATCTTGAAAAAAGGTCAAGATCATAGAGTTGAAAAAGTATTGCTCAGAAAGTAGTTAGAGTACCAATAGTTGATCACGCAATATCACCCTCCTATTACAAAGCCTTACTTGCATTTATGCCACTTTATTTAGAATAGCCCTGAGTTTGAGTGGTTTAACGGGTTTAGGAATGAAGCTAAACCCATTAGACTTGATACCTTCCATCATGTCGTTAGTTCTGTCAGCACTGATGATCACTCCTTTAAAGCTATCTCCTAAACGCAGCCGACATTGTTGTAGTACTTCAAGCCCAGTGCGACCGTTATCCAGACGATAGTCGGAGAGAATGACATCCGGCAGCCATTCTTCGTCGATGCACTGCAGGCTGGTGACAATATCGGTCGCCGTGCGTACATTGCATCCCCAACGTGCCAGCAAGCTTTCCATCCCAAGCAAGATTTCCTGCTCATTATCGACACAAAGTACATTGAGGTGACAGAGGTCAGAGACGGCAGCAGAGGGCACGATTTGCGGCCGTACCAAAGCCTCTTCACTGCGATTGAGTGCGATTGAGAACACGCTGCCTTTATTGGGCCATGAACGCATAGATATTTGATGTCCAAGCACGTGGGCAATACCTTTCGAGATTGCTAACCCAAGTCCAAGCCCTTGATCCGAACGAACCTGACTACCACGGGTAAACTCTTCAAAAATTTCCTGTTGCTTGTCTTCATCGATACCCGCACCGTTATCCCAGACTTCAATCCTCGCTTGTTGTCCAACCCGTCTTACCCCGAGCACTACCTTACCCTTGGGATTATAACGGAAAGCGTTGGTCAGAAAGTTCTGTATCACTCGGCGAAGCAGCTTCGGGTCTGATTGGACTATCAACTGACTTGGCACCATTTCAAATTCAATCCCCTGTTGTTTTGCTAGCGCACTGAATTCAGCGTTTAGATTGGAAAGAACGTCATTAATGGCAAAGCCATGCACATTGATATCGAGCTTGCCCGACTCCAAACGAGAGATATCAAGCAAGTCACCGATCAGGTCTTCAGCGGCTTCCAAGGCGCTTTCTATATGCTTTGAGAGGCGCTTAGTTTCCTCTTGTTGTGCTACCTCAGATAATGACGAAGCAAACAAACGGGCAGCATTAAGTGGCTGCATCAAATCATGACTGACCGCCGCAAGAAAGCGCGATTTCGATTGAGACTCATGCTCAGAGCGTTGAGTGGCAGACACCAGCTGTTTGTTCAATTGCTCCAGCTCTTGAGTTCGTTCATGGACTCGCTCTTCCAAACTTTCATTGGCATCCTTGAGTGCCTGCTCTGCATCACGGAATACCGTTATGTCAGTAAAACTCATCACAAAGCCCCCCCCTGGCATCGGATTTCCCTGCACTTCAATAACCCGACCATCAGGTCGGACTCGTGAAGACGTATGACGGGTGCCTTGCTCAAGGTGATAAATGCGACGACGGACATGATCATCTGGATCGCCAGGACCACACAGCCCTTGCTCAGCGTTGTGGCGAATGACATCCGCGATCGGTCTACCCACCTGGATCAACCCTTGAGGAAATACAAACAACTCCAGATAACGCTGGTTCCACGCTACCAGCCTAAGCTGTCTGTCCACCACAGCGATCCCTTGACCTATATGTTCAATCGCTCCTTGTAGGAGACCTCGGCTAAAGTCATACAACTCAGAAGCTTCATCGACAATAGTCGCAACTTCTTCTAACTGCATGTTGCGCCCTTGCAGAGCAGAGGTAAGAACCAATTTTGCTGAAGAGGCACCAAAAACACCAGCCAGTACTCGCTCGGTGTGACGAATGAAACTCGCGGTGGCCTGCTGATTAGGCATCATGGCTTCGTGCTGCTGAGCCCAATACTGTTCAAAGGCGCTACGTACCCGCTTTCGGCCAACAAACCGTGATGCCAGCATTTCCAACTCACCCACCGTCACTCGACTCTGGTAGAGGCTGATATTCTCATTCTCAGGCATGGGTGTACCGACAAAGGATGCTAATTGAAGACGTTCACTCAAACTCGAACGCGTCATTAGAGACACCAATACATAGCACAGCGCATTAACTATCATGCTGAGGACAATTCCCCAATCAGAACCTTCGATACCAAAAGATTGCAAGGCCTTTGGCGGTGTCACTAGCCAAAGAAGGAAATTGCTGTTGGCATCACCAGCCAACATATCAGTCTGACTCATCAGAGTGATAAGCCATAAACCAAATCCGAACGCTAGGCCAACATAGACTCCCTTTCGATTGCCTTTTCGCCAATACATTCCACCCAGTAGAGCCGGAGCAAACTGAGTAATCGCAGCGAATGATAGAAAGCCGATCGCAGACAAAGAATGACTACTACCCAGTGCATGATAGAATCCCCATGCACCAAGTAACAGCAGTAAAATCAAGCCACGCCGAATAACCAATAATAGGCCAGAGAAGTGACGATGATTTCTCTGAGCCAGCTTCATTCGACGCAGCAAAAGTGGCATCACCAAATCATTCGATACCATAATGGCTAAAGCAATGGTCGAGACAATAACCATGCCGCTAGCGGCAGACGTTCCACCGAGAAAAGCCAGCAAAGCAATATCCTGTGCACCTACGGCCATAGGCAAACTGATCACATACGTATCAGGGCTCGCACTACTTAGCAAACCCTGCCCTACCCAAGCAATAGGCAGAACAAAGATCCCCATCATCACCAGGTATATAGGAAATAACCAGCGTGCAGTATGCAAGTCCTGCGCGCGCTCGTTTTCCACCACCATGGTATGGAACTGACGCGGCAAACAGACAATCGCCATCATGGTCAACACAGTATGAATTAATAATGTCGGTAGGTTTGGTGACTGATAGGTGTCAGAGGCTATCGAAATCAGCTCAATATCACTGCGATTGAGCGCCAGATAAAGGATAAAACACCCAACGGCGAGAAATGCTATCAGTTTGACGATCGACTCAAATGCGATTGCCATCATCATTCCGCGATGGTGTTCAGTATTGTCGATGTGGCGCGTACCAAACAACATGGTAAATATCGCCAATGCACCAACCACAAACCAAGATACATCCATGCCCTGAGCATTGAATGCTTCTGGTAATTCAGGAGAGACAATCTCAAGCCCCATGGTAATACCACGCAGCTGTAAAGCGATGTAAGGCAAGATCCCCGCGACGGCAATCAGCGTGACGGCGACGGCTAAACCTTGAGATTTACCATAGCGAGCAGCGATAAAGTCGGCAATCGATGTGATGTGCTCGCGCTTAGCGGTAATGATCAGACGTGCCAACACACGCCAACCAAGGGTGAAGACTAAGATAGGCGCGATATAAATCGGGAGAAACGACCACGGGTTGTTACTGGCCTGCCCCACTGTGCCGTAGAAGGTCCACGAAGTACAGTAGACCGCAATCGACAAACTGTAGATCCACGGCCGCCAGCGAGCTAGCCAACGATGCTGCTTATCGCCATACCAAGCGATGAGAAAAAGTAGTCCGAGGTACATCAGCGATACGGTGATCACTAGCCAACCTTGCATCTGATTTCCTTATCGAATTGAGTTCCGCTGCTTTGTTTATACAAACAAAAACCTCTCCATATTGGAGAGGTTTCATTTAACTAAGGAAGCGAATCGAACTCAAACAGTTCCGCTTAATTCTGTGCTTTAACGTCGATAACTGAGGCACGTTCGCGTTTTGGTTCAACACGAATAAACAATGCCAGAATGCCCATCATCGCCATCACCCAAAAAATGTTCGCGCCCCAATTCTCATATCCCCAGCCACTCAAAGCTGTCATCAGAGCGATAAAAGCGCCTAGCGGGATCGCATTGTATAGCGCTTGCAGAGCGACCATTTTTCTTGGCGCCGAATGCTGGATATACTGAATAGCGGCGATGTGCGCCACGGCAAAAGTCACACCATGGAGTAATTGGATGAGGACTAGTCCTAACAGTACTGTTGTCGAAGCGGTCAATCCCCAACGTACCGCGACACCCATCGCAGCGACTAAAAACAGGGCACGTAACGACCAACCGGCAAACAGACGTTTGCTCAACGCAAAAACCGCCACTTCCGCCATCACACCTAAGCTCCATAAATAGCCGATAATATCTTCAGAGTGCCCGGCTTCTTTCCAGTGTATTGAGCTAAAGCTGTAATAAGCAGCATGACTGCCCTGAATCAAAGCGGCTAATGCGAGGAACTTCAAAACCGACGGTTCCTTTAGAAGTTCCAGCAGCTTCGGTCTTTCTGCCTGTTCCTCTTCCATCGTGACAGGCATCGGGCTGGTGTTGCGCATCCCAACTAAAATAGCAAAAAACACCCCCGCTAGCGCAGTATACAAAATCATATCCGTACCGAATTTGGCCACTAGATAGCCGACCACCGTAGAGCCTGCAATAAAGGCAACGGATCCCCACAGCCGGGCACGTCCGTAGTCAAGCATCTTCAGCCGCGCGTAGTAGTTCGCCATCGCATCAGACAGTGGCACAATCGGCCCACAGCAAAGGTTAAATAGCACAGTGGCACCCGCCATCAACCAAAAACTACCGCCCGTAAAGAAGTGGAAAACGATAAAAATTAGGGCAGCAATACTCAGCCAGCGCAGCGCAGGCATTAGGTGCTCAACTTTATGGATACGCGGCGTTAGCACCATATTGGCGACACAACGAGTCGCAAAACCAATGCCAACGAGTAAGCCGATATCGGTAGCTGAAACGCCCTGCTCCTCAAACCACAACGCCCAGAATGGCAGATAGACACCATAGGCAAAAAAGAATCCGAAAAAGTATTGAGATATCCAGCCATAGGGAGACGGATTAAGCATTTTGACCTCTGAATGCGATATGAGAGCGGATGCCGCATTATCTCTGCTTATTTGCTGAATAAAAAGGGAAGATTACTCACCAATCTGTTTCCGCACAGACATCCTAAATCAGAGTAATTCGACCAAAGTCGTCTGGCACTTAAAAGGAAACTTGTCACACTTAGAGTAAGGTTTCTTTTCTCACACGGGTTCGGTATGCCAGATAAATTCAATATGCACTCTCCTCCGTTTGATCGCCTAGACGAACGACAGCAGAGCAAGCTGCGTGCCTCACTGGATGTGGCCTATTACCGAGATAAAGAAGTATTGCTGGCAACCGGTGGAAACAGCCAGCATCTTCATATTCTGATTAAAGGAACGGTAGAAGAACGCAGTGCCAAAGGAGAGGAAATCTTTGCCCATTACGCCAATGATGACTTATTTGATGTGCGCGCGCTGTTTGAAGGCAAAGTCCGCCATCACTACGTCGCGCTGGAAGATACGCTCACTTATTTGTTGCCTAAATCCGTCTTTCTCGAGCTTTATAACCAAAATGGCCAGTTTGCGGCCTATTTCGATAATAATCTTGCTAAACGTCAGCAACTAATTGAAGCTGCGCAACAACAACAAAATCTGGCCGAGTTTATTCTCACTAAAGTGGACCGTGATATCTATCACCCACCGATGATTCTTAGTCCTGAGCAGCCGCTTAATGAGGTTACTCAGATATTAAAGCAGAACGGGATTGATGCCGCTTTGGTCAGACTCCACGATGACGACCCACGCTTGACTAACACTCCAAGTCATCTACCTTTTGCTATCGTCACTCGCACCAACATGCTGCATGCCGTGATGCTTGACGAATATCCGCTAAATACTCAGGTCAGCGCAATTGCTACCTTCCCAGTCATTCACGTCGACGATGGCGACTTTCTGTTTAACGCAATGATTAAAATGACCCGTCAGCGTTTGAAACGAGTTCTGGTGGCGGACGGTAAAAAAGCGGTCGGTATGCTGGATATGACCCAGATTCTCAGTGCCTTTTCAACCCATTCTCATGTATTAACCTTAAGTATAGCCCGCGCTTCGAGCATTGAAGAACTGGCATTGGCCTCCAATCGCCAACGTCAGTTGGTCGATAGTCTGCTAGCAAACGGGATTCGTACTCGCTTTATCATGGAGTTGATTTCTGCGGTCAACGAACAAATCATAGAAAAAGCGTTTCAGCTTATTGTTCCACCTGCACTGCACGATCATTGTTGTCTGATCGTTTTAGGCTCAGAAGGGCGCGGGGAACAGATCTTAAAAACCGACCAAGACAATGCATTGATCATCAAAGACGGACTGGAATGGCATCAGTGCAACACGATTATGGCTCAGCTGACGCACACCTTACAGCAACTAGGCTACCCACTTTGCCCGGGTAATGTGATGGTCAACAACCCGAAATGGGTGAAAAGTCAGAGTGACTGGCAGACAACATTAACACGCTGGTCTAAGCCGTCTTCTGCCGAGCATGTCATGGATCTGGCCATTTTCACTGATGCTCACGCTGTCGCGGGCAACAAGGCGTTACTCAAACCTGTACGAGAACACCTCAAAGGACTGATGCTGAATAATATGCTGGCGCTACAGGACTTTACTCGACCAGCGTTGCAGTTCTCTCTACCACTGACTCTATTTGGCAACGTCAAATCAAATAAGCAAGGGGTCGATCTAAAAATTGGCGGTATTTTTCCAATCGTCCACGGGATTCGAATCTTAACACTGGAATATGGTTTAGAGGAAAACAACACCTTTGACCGAATTGATGCGCTACGCAGTAAACGCATCTTGGAGCCGGAAACCGCAGATAACCTCAATGAAGCTTTGAAGCTGTTCTTTAAGTTACGTCTTAGCCAGCAGGTCGCCAATCAACACAGCCATAACCACATCAACCTCAAACTTCTAGAACGCACAGAACGTGACTTACTACGCCACAGCCTACATGTAGTCAAAAAATTCAAACAGTTCCTTGGCTATCACTATCAAATTCGAGACTAATGATGAACTGGATTCAGCGCCGTTACTGGTATCATAAATTGAGAAACTCCCCATATCAGCCCCTATTTGCCTCAGTCCAAAAAGGTGAGTACGTATCACTCGATTGTGAAACCACTAGCTTAGATCCAAAGCGTGCTGAGTTGGTCACCATTGCAGCAACCAAAATCATCGATAATCGCATCATCACTAGTCAACCTTTCGAAGTGAGATTAAGAGCGCCACAATCTCTGGATTCTAGCTCAGTGAAGATCCATCAGATTCGTCATTCAGATCTGGCCGATGGTATCGATGAGAAACAGGCATTGAGACGCTTGTTAGCTTTCATCGGCACTCGACCATTAGTGGGTTACCACATTCGCTACGACAAAAAGATTCTTGATCTAGCGTGTAAACGTCACCTCGGTTTCCCTCTTCCTAACCCTTTGATTGAGGTCAGCCAGATTTACCACGACAAACTGGAAAAACATCTACCCAACGCTTATTTCGACCTGAGTCTGGAAGCCATTTGCAAGCATCTAGACTTGCCCATACAAAGTAAGCACGACGCGTTGCAAGATGCTATATCAGCGGCGTTGATATTCGTTCGTCTAACCAAGGGAGACCTTCCCAGTTTGAGTCTGCCTTACAACCGTTGAGTATTTCCTACGATCCAACTCTCAAAATCAAACATAGCACCACCAATATAAAGCAGAATCAGGCCTCTCATCCTAAAGTCTAATTGTCGAATTACGCTTGGTGCTAGAAAGTTACAGATATAGGAAATGTCAACAAACGTGAAAAACGTTTTAAACGAACATTTGCTCAATTCGTTATGAATTAAGCCCAAGGAGAAAAGCAATGAGTGAAGCCCATATTTATCCGGTAAAAGAAAATATCAAAACAAAGACCCATGCGGATAATGATACCTACCTCGCCATGTATCAGCAGTCAGTCTCTGATCCTCAGGGATTCTGGAATGAACACGGTAAGATTGTTGATTGGATTAAACCCTTCACCAAAGTCAAAAACACTTCATTTGATACAGGCCATGTCGATATTCGCTGGTTTGAAGATGGTACGCTCAACGTCTCTGCAAACTGTATTGACCGTCACCTAGCTGAGCGCGGTGACGATGTGGCAATCATATGGGAAGGTGACGACCCAGCAGACGATAAAGCACTGACATTCAACGAACTATACAAAGAAGTATGTCGTTTCTCCAACGCTCTCAAAGAACAAGGGGTACGTAAAGGCGACGTCGTGTGTCTTTACATGCCAATGGTGCCTGAAGCGGCTGTTGCTATGCTAGCGTGTACTCGCATAGGTGCCGTACACACGGTTGTTTTCGGTGGTTTCTCACCAGAAGCCCTATCGGGACGTATCATCGATTCAGATGCTAAAGTCGTTGTTACCGCCGATGAAGGTGTGCGTGGTGGTCGAGCGGTTCCACTGAAAAAAAACGTTGATGAAGCATTGACCAACCCAGAAGTGAAAACGGTCGATAAAGTATTAGTGCTCAAGCGCACTGGCGGCGATGTTGACTGGCATGAGCATCGTGATGTCTGGTGGCATGAAGCGACAGCATCTGTATCAGATGATTGCCCGCCAGAAGAGATGAAGGCGGAAGACCCACTCTTCATCCTCTACACATCAGGTTCAACGGGTAAACCTAAAGGTGTCCTTCACACCACAGGCGGCTACCTAGTTTACGCCACCATGACTTTCAAATATGTCTTCGACTACCAGCCAGGTGAAACCTTCTGGTGTACCGCTGACGTAGGTTGGATCACAGGTCACACTTACCTGATCTATGGCCCTCTGGCTAATGGTGCCAAAACCATTCTGTTCGAAGGAGTACCAAACTACCCGAACACCAACCGCATGAGTGAAGTCGTTGATAAGCACCGAGTCAATATTCTTTACACTGCGCCAACCGCTATTCGCGCGTTGATGGCAAAAGGCAATGAAGCGATCATTGGTACCTCTCGTGACAGCCTGCGCATCATGGGCTCAGTGGGTGAACCCATTAACCCTGAAGCATGGGAGTGGTACTACAAGACGATTGGTAATGAGAAATCTCCAATCGTTGATACTTGGTGGCAAACCGAAACTGGTGGCATCCTAATCACTCCACTACCAGGTGCCACAGCACTAAAACCCGGCTCTGCCACTCGTCCATTCTTTGGCGTACAGCCTGCGTTAGTCGATAACATGGGTAACATTATTGAGGAGACCTCAGCAGAAGGTAACTTGGTGATCCTTGATTCATGGCCAGGTCAAATGCGTACTGTTTACGGCGACCATGAGCGCTTTGAGCAAACGTACTTCTCTACTTTCAAAGGCATGTACTTCACCAGTGACGGAGCGCGTCGTGACGAAGACGGCTACTACTGGATCACAGGTCGTGTAGATGACGTACTCAATGTCTCTGGGCATCGTATGGGTACCGCAGAAATCGAATCAGCTCTGGTGGCACACCATAAGATTGCAGAAGCGGCGATTGTCGGTATTCCGCATGACATCAAAGGGCAAGCAATTTACGCCTACGTTACGCTGAACGATGGCGAGTTCCCATCAGCAGAGCTGCACAAAGAAGTGAAGGACTGGGTACGTAAAGAGATTGGCCCCATCGCTACGCCAGATGTGCTGCACTGGACAGATTCTCTGCCGAAAACTCGCTCCGGTAAGATCATGCGTCGTATCCTGCGTAAGATAGCCACTGGGGATACCAGCAACTTAGGCGACACCTCGACACTGGCCGATCCAAGCGTTGTTGACAAGTTAATCGCCGAAAAAGCAGAACTTGCATAGAAATAGCAAGACAAGATTAAGCCGCCACATTTGTGGCGGTTTTTTTATTTGTAGGAACATATCTAATGACTTGAAGTCCAAGACAAAGCAATCAAATTTGTTACCTTGGTTGCAGTTTTTCATCTCAGAAACGGGAGATTAGACCAGTAAATTGCTGCTAAATGCGCTGAATTGGCTATAATCTTGGTCTATTTTAAAGAACCAGCGTGAAATTTGACAATATAATCACGCTGAATCAGCAATATTATGGGAAGATTCCAGTTCATATCATGAAGTAGGAAGATGGCAGCACAATGACAGCTAAATCACGCATTCTTGTCTTAAATGGTCCAAATTTAAATCTGTTGGGTCTACGCGAACCGGGTCACTATGGTTCTCAAACCTTACCACAGATTATCGACACTTTAACCGAGCAAGCCCACAAAGCTGGTGTTGAACTAGAGCATCTGCAATCAAATCGCGAATATGAACTGATTGAGAAAATCCACGAATCTTTTGGCAAAGTTGATTTCATTATCATCAACCCAGCAGCCTTCACACATACTAGTGTTGCTCTGCGAGACGCCCTGCTCGGCGTTTCTATCCCATTTATTGAAGTACATTTATCCAACGTGCACGCACGCGAGCCTTTCCGCCATCATTCTTATCTCTCAGATAAGGCACAAGGTGTGATTTGCGGCCTAGGTGCACAAGGTTATGAATTCGCTTTGTCTGCTGCCGTAAACACATTGCAGGCACAGTAACTTAATTACTATCACAGTAAATGAACACACTCTGCAGCTCACCAAGAGCTGTCTTATTCACAAGATAAAAGAGAAAGAAAAGATGGATATCCGTAAAATCAAAAAGCTTATCGAGTTAGTTGAAGAATCTGGCATTGCTGAGCTAGAAATCTCTGAAGGTGAAGAGTCGGTACGAATCAGCCGTAACGGTTCGGCGGCACCAGCTCCAATTCAATACGCAGCACCAGTTGCAGCGGCACCAGCAGCTCCTGCGGCAGCTCCGGCAGCAGCACCTGCTCCAGCAGCAGAAGCAGCGCCAGCAGTACCAGCGGGTCATCAAGTGCTTTCTCCAATGGTCGGTACTTTCTACCGTGCTCCAAGCCCAGACGCGAAAGCATTCATCGAAGTAGGTCAATCAGTAACCGCTGGCGAAACTCTATGTATCGTTGAAGCAATGAAGATGATGAACCAAATCGAAGCAGACAAATCTGGTGTAGTTACTGCAATCCTAGTTGACGATGGTCAGCCAGTTGAATTCGACCAACCACTTGTTGTTATCGAATAATAGAGGCTGTCTCTTATGTTAGATAAATTAGTCATCGCGAACCGAGGCGAAATTGCGCTTCGTATTCTTCGCGCATGTAAAGAATTAGGCATCAAAACCGTTGCCGTACACTCAACAGCGGACCGTGATTTGAAACACGTTCTTCTTGCTGATGAGGCAATTTGTATCGGTCCAGCTCGCGGTATCGATAGCTACTTGAACATCCCACGTATCATTTCTGCTGCAGAAGTAACGGGCGCGATCGCTATCCACCCTGGTTACGGCTTCCTGTCTGAGAATGCAGACTTTGCAGAGCAAGTTGAGCGTAGCGGCTTTATCTTTGTTGGCCCGAAAGCGGAAACGATCCGCATCATGGGTGACAAGGTTTCTGCTATCACAGCAATGAAAAAAGCGGGCGTTCCTTGTGTACCAGGTTCTGACGGCCCTCTAAACGATGATGAAGCGGCGAACAAAGCGCACGCTAAACGCATCGGCTACCCAGTTATCATCAAAGCCTCTGGTGGCGGCGGTGGTCGTGGTATGCGCGTGGTTCGCTCTGAAGCTGATCTAGTAGAAGCTATCGCGATGACGCGTGCAGAAGCAAAAGCAGCATTCAATAACGACATGGTTTACATGGAGAAATTCCTAGAAAACCCACGTCACGTTGAAGTACAGGTAATTGCTGATGGTCAAGGCGGTGCTATCCATCTAGGTGAACGTGACTGTTCTATGCAGCGTCGTCACCAGAAGGTGGTTGAAGAAGCGCCTGCTCCGGGTATCACAGCAGAAATGCGTAAGTACATTGGTGAACGTTGTACACGTGCTTGTCTGGAAATTGGTTACCGCGGTGCGGGTACTTTCGAGTTCCTTTACGAGAACGGCGAATTCTACTTCATCGAAATGAACACACGTATTCAGGTAGAGCACCCAGTAACAGAAATGGTGACTGGTGTTGACCTGATCAAAGAACAGCTTCGTGTTGCAGCAGGCCAACCTTTGTCATTCACACAGGATGACATCAAGATCCGCGGCCATGCGATTGAATGTCGTATCAACGCAGAAGACCCTGAGCGTTTCCTACCTTCACCAGGTAAGATCGAGCGTTTCCACGCGCCAGGCGGTATGGGCGTTCGTTGGGAGTCGCACATCTACACGGGCTACACAGTACCACCGCACTATGACTCAATGGTCGGTAAGCTGATCACATTCGGTGAAAACCGTGATGTTGCCATCGCTCGTATGAAGAACGCACTCGGTGAGATGATCATCGAAGGCATCAAGACCAACGTTCCGCTGCAAGAAAGCATCATGAACGACGAAAACTTCCAACATGGTGGTGCTAACATCCACTACCTAGAGAAGAAACTGGGTCTGCAGTAATTCGATTACTGACACCATACAAATGCTCACTTCGGTGAGCATTTTTGTTTTCAGCATATTCTGGACTCAAATAAACTTCCGAGTTCTGCTACACTCTGCGCAAATTTAAATCTAACTATCTACATGAGCACATACCCATGCCTTGGATTCAAATCAAACTCAATGCGACCAACGACAACGCTGAACAAATCGGCGATATGCTAATGGAAGAAACAGGAGCACTGTCTGTGACCTTCTTGGATGCGCACGACACGCCAGTATTTGAGCCTTTGCCGGGAGAAACTCGTCTGTGGGGTGATACGGATATTCTCGCTCTGTACGACGCAGAATCAGATACCCAGTTTATCATTGAACAGACCAAGAACAGCAACTTGCTACCAGAAGGCTTTGCTTACAAAGTAGAGCAGTTGGAAGACAAAGACTGGGAACGAGAGTGGATGGACAACTTTCACCCAATGAAGTTTGGTGAGCGTTTATGGATCTGTCCAAGCTGGCGAGACGTCCCGGAGCCGGATGCTGTCAACGTGATGTTAGATCCGGGCCTCGCTTTTGGTACTGGTACTCACCCAACCACGGCTCTGTGCCTAGAGTGGCTGGAAGGACTGGACATGTCAGGCAAAACAGTGATCGACTTTGGTTGTGGGTCTGGCATTTTAGCGATCGCTGCGATCAAGCTCGGTGCCAAAAAGGTCATCGGGATCGATATTGATCCTCAAGCCCTGCTTGCCTCTAAAGACAACGCTGAACGTAATGGTGTTGCTGAGAAACTAGAGGTATTCCTACCACAAGATCAACCAGAAGGTCTGATCGCTGACATCGTCGTCGCGAACATTCTCGCCGGACCACTCCGTGAGTTGTCGCCAGTTATTAAGTCTTTGGTCAAACCAAATGGTGAGCTGGCGATGTCCGGCGTGCTGGATACACAGGCTGAAGATGTCGCTAACTATTACCGTGATGAACTTCACATTGATCCTATCAAGGAGCAAAATGAGTGGTGTCGAATCTCTGGTCGAAAGCAAGGCTAGATAAGACTTTCAAGGCTAATTGATTGAAATTCATACAAATTACAAAAACAATTTGTAAATGCTCAAATATTAGTCTTTTCACAGCGGAAAAAAATGCGTAAAATGCGCGCCCTTGCTGGTACTAAGCTGTGAAGACGTTTTGAAAATCGGAAATCATCAACTTAAGAATAATCTCATCGTCGCCCCTATGGCGGGAGTGACTGATAGACCATTTCGAGAGTTATGCCTTCGCTATGGTGCTGGGATGGCCGTCAGTGAAATGATGTCCTCAAACCCAAAGCTATGGAAAACGTCAAAATCCAAGCAGCGCATGGTCCATGAAGGTGAATCGGGCATTCGCTCTGTACAGATTGCGGGGGCTGATCCACAACTGATGGCCGACGCTGCGCAGTTTAGCGTTGAGAACGGTGCGCAAATCATCGATATCAACATGGGCTGCCCAGCAAAAAAAGTGAATAAGAAGCTTGCCGGTTCTGCACTGCTTCGCTTCCCAGATATCATCGAAGATATCCTGAAAGCGGTGGTCAATGCAGTCGATGTCCCTGTGACACTCAAAACCCGAACAGGCTGGGACCCAGACAATAAGAACTGTGTCCAAATCGCTAAATTAGCCGAAGACTGCGGCATACAAGCACTTGCTCTGCATGGCAGAACAAAAGTATGTATGTACAAAGGTGAGGCCGAATATGACAGCATCAGAGCCGTCAAGCAGGCAATTTCGATACCCGTTATCGCAAACGGTGATATCGATAGCCCAGAGAAAGCCAAGCGCGTACTGGAGTACACCGGTGCGGATGCTCTGATGATTGGACGTCCCGCCCAAGGTCGTCCATGGATTTTCCAGGAAATCCGATACTTTTTGGAAAACGGCACCACAATGCCAGATCTTCCGTCCGCGGAAGTGAAGGACATTCTGCTGGGTCATGTGAATGCTCTCCACGATTTCTATGGGGAGTACTTAGGGCCGCGAATCGCGCGCAAGCACGTAGGCTGGTATCTAAAAGAGCATGAGCAAGCAAGTGGGTTTCGCCGTGCCTTCAACGCGATTGAGGCAGCAGAGCTGCAACTTGAAGCGTTAGAAGCGTATTTTGATAAAGCCTAACTATTTGAAGTAATCGCTTCAGATATAATGGCTAAACGTTGCATCATAATTAAGAGAAGAGCTAGACCGAATATGTTCGAACAAAATCTGACTTCAGAAGCATTAACAGTAACTACAGTAACGTCACAGGACCAGATTACTCAGAAACCATTACGTGACTCTGTTAAAGCGTCTCTTAAAAACTACTTGGCTCAACTAAACGGCCAAGAAGTCACAGAACTATACGAATTAGTTCTAGCTGAAGTTGAACAGCCACTGCTAGATACCATCATGCAATATACTCGCGGTAACCAGACTCGCGCAGCAACTATGATGGGTATTAACCGCGGTACTCTTCGCAAGAAACTTAAAAAATACGGCATGAACTAATACGTTCTGACGAATTTTATTTTGAGAAAGCCGATTCCAGCTAGAGTCGGCTTTTTCCGTTTCTGCCGCATTTCATTTATAAAATGCCATTAGTTTTATAATTTTAGTACGACTCACTTGTTCACTCACTGCTTCATTTTTGAGACTACAGTTAAGCATAGAAACACAACACATATTGAGTCTCATTTTCATGCCATTTAAGTGAGTAAATAGTAATCAAACTGTGATCTATCACGATTGCCATCACTACTTGTCTAGATATAATGCGGTGTTCATCTGTTGTTGGATAAAACTATATGCTTGATAAGCAAAGGGAAGAATGGCTAAGCCTGATTTTAAATGAACTTCCTGACCGACTTTTCGTGTTAGAGCAATCGGGGCGCTTTATCGAGGGTTTTGGGGGAACGTTCCACACAGTTAGCCTTGAAAAAAATGGTTACGCCAACAAAGCGCTACACGACATCCTTCCACAGGATAAAGCCGACCAACTACTCAGTTACATAAAAGATGTTAGTGAATCAGCCAAACCGCTGGTTGTGCAGTACAGTGTCAGCCCTATTGAATGCTTACAACTATCCATTGATGAGCTGGAAACGCTAAATGGCTCTGAAGACATGTGGTTCGAAGCCACCATTAAGCCCCTATGCTTAGGAGATGGTACTCAGTATGTCTTGTGGCAAGAGCGTGATATCACAAGCAACTATCGCCGCCAGGAAGAGCTGAAACGCCTTTCTGAAACGGATGAGCTAACTGGCATTTTCAACCGCCGAGCATTCCTTGAATCTCTTGAACAAGAATTGCAACGCTATAATGAGACTCAGCGTAATCTGTCATGCTTAATGATCGATATTGATCACTTCAAAGAAATCAACGATCAAGTTGGCCACCTTTCTGGTGATGAGGTCATTACTCTGGTTGCTAGCTTGTGCCAGAAGCAGATTCGTGGCAGCGACTACATTGGGCGACTTGGCGGCGAAGAATTTGGCATTGTACTTTCAAACACAAACGCCATTCAAGCTTATGACATTGCCGAACGCATACGACAATCGATTGAAAATGCCCCCTGCAATGTCGACGGCCATATCATTCATCCAACTGTCAGTATTGGTATCGCAGAAGTGACCTCAGATATCTCTCATGTAAGAGAGCTGTTGGTTCAAGCAGACAAAGCGATGTACTACTCCAAGCAGACGGGTCGTAACCAAGTTACGCTCTATCACGATAACTTGCCGGACATGAAGGTTCAGTCTGCGATTCAAGCCAAAATTCGACAAGCGAGTTAAAGCTCATCACAACACGTCGAGGAGCGTTCTTCACTACCCAGCGCCCCTAAAATCGAGCAATGACTTGCATCATCATCAACATGGCCACAACATGCATCGTTGATTTTCTTCAATGCCTTGCGGATACGGGTCAACTCTGCAATCTTTTCATCAATTAATTCGAGTTTTGCTGAGGTAATGGCTTTGACTTCCGCACAACTATGTTCGGTGGCTTCTAGCTTTATCTCCAACAGCTCGCGAATCTCTTCCAAACTTAACCCAAGATCTTTGGCTTTTAGAATAAATCCGACCTGTTTTTGATTTTCTTCATTATAAAGACGATACCCCGATTCACTGCGTCCCATAGGACGGAGCAGGTCATTTTTCTCGTAGAAACGCAAAGTATCGGTCGTCACACCACAACGCTTTGCCAGTTCTCCAATCTGAAACATAACTTTCCTTATTAACTATCTCGTTACTTTTTAAGTTAAAAAGCACGGTTTTCATAATTTTTTTTGCGATGCCAAACGATTGCGCGAGCTTTTTTGTAATAAATTAGTTAGAATGTGCGCCATCAAGTTTAGAGTCTAATATCTGCCCAGTTTCGACTGGCAAAAAGGTCTTTACCAAAACTGGCCAATATTTTATCCCTGAGAGATAAGAACAAGTTCATTTTTGGCAAATATCTTTAGTTTAACTCCATGACTTTGAGGAAGATGGAAGCATGAACAACGCTCGTCCAATTCGCCGCGCCCTTATCAGCGTATCAGACAAAACAGGTATTGTTGAGTTTGCCCAAGCTCTCGCTGAACGCGATGTCGATATCCTATCCACAGGTGGTACTGCCCGCTTGCTTGCTGAGCAAGGCATTGCTGTCACAGAAGTATCCGATTATACGGGTTTCCCGGAAATGATGGACGGACGCGTTAAAACACTTCACCCAAAGGTTCATGGTGGTGTTTTAGGCCGTCGCGGTCAAGACGATGATGTGATGGAAAAACACGGCATCAACCCTATCGATATGGTTGTCGTTAACCTATATCCATTTGCTGAAACTGTGTCTAAAGAAGGCTGTACGCTTGCTGACGCGGTTGAGAACATCGATATTGGTGGTCCAACAATGGTTCGCTCTGCGGCGAAAAACCACAAAGACGTAACGATCGTTGTAAATGCACACGACTACGACCGCGTTATCGCAGAAATGGACGCAAACGAAACGTCTCTTACACTAGAAACACGTTTCGACCTCGCTATCGCGGCATTCGAGCACACCGCGTCTTATGACGGCATGATAGCAAACTACTTCGGCACTATGGTTCCTAGCTACGGCGAGAACAAAGAAGGTGACGAAGAGAGCAAATTCCCTCGCACATTCAATCAGCAATTCGAGAAGAAGCAAGACATGCGCTACGGTGAGAACAGCCACCAAGCAGCTGCTTTCTACGTTGAAGCAAACCCTGAAGAAGCTTCGGTTTCCACTGCTCGACAAATCCAAGGTAAAGCCCTCTCGTACAACAATATCGCAGACACTGACGCAGCGCTTGAGTGCGTAAAAGAGTTCGATGAGCCAGCGTGTGTGATCGTAAAACACGCAAACCCATGTGGTGTTGCACTTGGCGAAGACATCCTTGAAGCGTACAACCGCGCTTACCAAACGGACCCAACATCGGCATTTGGCGGCATCATCGCGTTTAACCGCGAACTTGATGCAGCAACAGCATCTGCGATTGTTGAGCGCCAATTCGTTGAAGTTATCATCGCACCATCTGTTTCTGCTGAAGCAATCGAAGTTGTGGCAGCCAAGAAGAACGTTCGCCTACTTGAATGTGGCGAGTGGTCAACCAAGACGACTGGTTTTGACGTGAAACGCGTTAACGGAGGCCTACTAGTTCAAGAGCGCGACCAAGGCATGGTAAGCCTAGATGACCTTAAAGTGGTTTCTAAGCGTCAACCAACTGATGAAGAGCTGAAAGATGCCCTATTCTGTTGGAAAGTAGCGAAGTACGTGAAATCTAACGCGATCGTTTACTCGAAAGGTGACATGACTATCGGTGTAGGCGCAGGCCAAATGAGCCGCGTTTACTCTGCGAAAATTGCGGGCATTAAAGCGGCAGATGAGGGTCTAGAAGTTGCCGGTAGCGTAATGGCTTCTGATGCATTCTTCCCATTCCGCGACGGTATCGATGCGGCAGCAGAAGCAGGCATCAAGTGTGTAATTCAACCGGGCGGCTCTATGCGTGATGACGAAGTTATCGCTGCAGCGGACGAACACGGTATGGCAATGATCTTTACCGGTATGCGTCACTTCCGCCACTAGAAAGAAGCGAGCGCTTCGCTTCTGGAAACGGGAACGCGGCGCTCCGAGAAGAGCAAAATTAATCTAATTTAGCTAATTTGAAATACTCTTAGTTTTAGAAACTTTCATTTTAGAGCAAAGCCATGTTGTTAAGGTTAAGTACAGCTCGCCCTCTTACTTATAGAGAATGTATAAGTATAAATGAGCAAGCTCGACACAGAGATTAGCAATATGGCGCAGCTGTCAAAGGATAAATAAATGAATGTACTTATCATTGGTTCTGGCGGTCGTGAGCACGCTTTAGGTTGGAAAGCAGCACAAAACCCAAACGTTGAAACCGTATTCGTTGCACCTGGTAATGCAGGTACAGCACTGGAGCCTAAACTTGAGAACGTAGACATAGGTGTAGAAGCGATTTCTGAGCTGGTTGCATTCGCTCAAGAGAAACAAATAGAGCTGACGATTGTTGGCCCAGAAGCACCTCTCGTTATTGGGGTGGTTGACGCTTTCCGTGAAGCGGGATTACCTATTTTTGGCCCGACTCAAGCCGCTGCGCAACTAGAAGGGTCTAAAGCGTTCACCAAAGATTTCCTTGCACGCCATAATATTCCAACTGCGGCTTACGCTAACTTCACTGAGATTGAACCAGCTCTTGCTTACGTTCGTGAACAAGGTGCTCCTATTGTTGTAAAAGCAGACGGTCTTGCTGCAGGTAAAGGTGTTATCGTTGCAATGACGCTTGAAGAAGCGGAAGACGCCATCAAAGACATGCTCGCAGGTAACGCCTTTGGTGAAGCCGGCAGCCGTGTGGTGATCGAAGAGTTCCTAGACGGTGAGGAAGCCAGTTTCATCGTTATGGTTGATGGTGCGAGCGTTTTACCTATGGCCACCAGCCAAGACCACAAACGTGTTGGCGATAAAGACACTGGTCCTAACACTGGTGGCATGGGGGCTTACTCTCCGGCACCAGTAGTCACCCCAGAGATCCACGAACGTATTCTTGAAGAAGTCATCTACCCAACTGTGCGCGGCATGGATGCTGAAGGCTACCCTTATACTGGTTTCCTTTACGCTGGACTTATGATTGGCAAAGATGGTGTACCGAAAGTCATCGAGTATAACTGCCGCTTTGGCGATCCAGAAACCCAGCCAATCATGATGCGTATGGAATCTGACCTTGTTGAGCTTTGTCTGATGGCTATCGACGAGAAACTTGATGAAGCCGAGTCTAAATGGGATCCAAGTGCGTCTATCGGTGTGGTTCTAGCCGCAGGGGGCTACCCAGCAGACTACGCAAAAGGTGAAGTAATTTCTCTACCTGCTACCGAAGTTGAAGGTCAGAAGATCTTCCACGCAGGTACAGCGAACAACGAAGCTGGCGACATTGTGACGAATGGCGGTCGTGTGCTATGTGCAACGGCACTTGGAAATAGTGTTTCAGACGCTCAGCAGCAAGCGTACGCGCTGGCTAAGCAAGTCAGTTGGACTGGAATGTTCCATCGCAATGACATTGGTTACCGAGCGATAGAGCGCGAACAAAGCAAATAATCACTCAGTATCAAAAAAGGCGCCTCTTAAGGCGCCTTTTATATTTTAATCAGACAATAAACTAGGTCTTTCAATACACGAGTGCTCTTCATCTGCCAGCATGAGTAAATCTTCAACAATGACTCGATTGGTGCGCGTAGAACCGAGAAAAGCCACATAGTTATCCACTCCAGCTAAGCGACTCACCACAAATGACGGAAGTGTCTGATTAAACTCCAATCGGGAATAACTCTGACCAGAACAAGTTTCAAACGTTGAACCATCCCAATAGCCTTGAATCAACTCCTGACCTTTTTTATCCTGCCTTTTCGTTACTGTTGCCACAGTCACGGCATCATTCTTGTAACGCTCGAGCTCATCAGGCTTCACCGGAAACACTTTTCCATCTAGACGATACTGCTGATAAACCGCTTCGCCTTCCTTGTTAAAGCGAACATGCACACTGTATTTCACCAGCCCTTGTTCACCTTTCAATTGCTCACCTTCACGAATCAACTCTCGAAGTTCTCCTTCAGCCCAGCGATAGTCTGTCTTATACCAGCCATAATCTCCAGCCGTGACATAATCTGCAGCCGTACTTGGAGAGGCTAATTTTTCGGTATACCAGTACAGGCTTGTGGCATCACCCATGCTCTTTCCACCTGTGTAGCTAGTGAGTTGGGTTAAGTTGGATGTAGGGGCGTTGGAAGAGCAACCAAGGATAAAAGAGGTGATTAGTGAAGAAAATAAACGTTTTTTCATGACAGTGATGCGCCAAGACAGAAAACTACCTTGGCGCATTATCAATTATTTCACTGCGTCTTTCAGAGCTTTACCTGCAACAAATGCAGGAACGTTTGCAGCAGCAATTTGGATCTCAGCACCTGTTTTAGGGTTACGACCTGTACGAGCTGCACGGTGGTTTACTTTGAATGTACCAAAACCAATTAGTTGAACTTGGTCACCCTCTTTAAGTGCATCAGTTACACCATCAAGAGTTGCTTCAAGAGCAGCCTTAGCTTGTGCTTTAGATAGGTCTGCTTTCTCTGCGATAAAGTCGATTAATTGGGTCTTGTTCATTAGGTTTCCCTTCTCATATGTTATCGAATTCATCTCACTCTAAATCATAAATGCCCCATCTGGCAAAGGTTTGTAAGCGATCTTTAGCTTTCATGACGTACTTTTAACCATAATATGAGTAATAACTCACAATTTGTTACTTTCCTCTCCTATCCAGAGGCTTGTTTTTAATCATAATGAACCTTACTTATAGAACGTGGAAAGCCCATGAAGCCTGATATTGTGGGGCCTGAAGCGAATATAAAATACTCACACCAATAATGCCCAGGCATAGTAGCTCATTTAGCAATTGATATTTTTAATGGTTACATTGCAAAATTCGGTGGTGGTATAAACCTGATATAGGACATGTATGTTACTGCTAACCATCTACGTCTCTGTTGCGATTGGCGTATCCTTTATCTGCTCGGTTCTCGAAGCAGTACTTCTGAGTATTACTCCCAGTTATCTGGCACAACTGCGTCAGCAAGGGCATCCTGCTGCAGAAAAGTTATCAAAGTTAAAAGCAGATATCGATCGTCCACTGGCATCAATTCTGACTCTGAATACCATTGCTCACACCATAGGCGCGGCCAGTGCAGGTGCTCAAGCGGCTGTTGTTTTCGGAAGTGAGTGGCTGGGCGTATTCTCTGGCGTCTTGACGCTAGGTATTCTTGTGTTATCTGAGATTGTGCCAAAAACAATTGGTGCGACCTATTGGCGTAAACTGGCTCCTCTAGCGGCGGTGACCCTGCGTTGGATGGTATGGGCGCTAACACCGTTTGTGTGGTTCTCAGAGCAAATCACCAAACGCCTAGCAAGCGGTCATCAAGCGCCTAAGATGCGCGACGAATTATCAGCGATGGCTATCTTGGCTAAAGAGAGCGGTGAATTTGCGGAAGGTGAGACTAAGATCCTCACTAACCTTCTCGGTATTCAAGACGTGCCTGTTACTCAGGTCATGACACCACGCCCAGTTGTATTCCGTGTTGATGCTGAAATGAGTATTAATGAGTTTCTTTCTCAGCATAAAGACACACCGTTTTCTCGCCCGCTGGTTTACAGCCAATCCAAAGACAATATCATTGGCTTTGTTCACCGCTTAGAGATGTTTAAACTTCAGCAAGCGGGCTGTGGCGAAAAACAACTAGGAGCCGTGATGCGTCCGGTTCACGTTTTACTGAACAACCTATCTCTGCCAAAAGCGTTTGAGCAGATGATGGCGAAACGCCTCCAGCTAGCAATGGTTGTTGATGAATACGGCACCATACAGGGAATTCTGACACTGGAAGATATCTTCGAACATCTGGTTGGGGAAGAAATCGTCGATGAAGCCGATCGAGCCACTGACATGCAAGAGCTGGCGTTTGAGCGCTGGGAAAAATGGAAAGAGACGCATGGCGTGATCGAAAGTCGCGATGACGATGAAGATGATCAGGTTTCTGAACCACAAGCCAAGAAAGAAGACCACTAATCTAATCGGGAGTCTCTACGACTCCCGTTTTGCATTAAAGACTAACACCAATATTGCTGATGCCATCTTCTCTCAGCTCAAAACGAAGATCTTTAATCAGTTCAATGTCTCGTTCTTGAGCATCTTTCAATGGACGGAAAATAGCCCATTGCACATCCCACTCTTCACAAACCGCTTCATTGTCTTTCTGATTACCATTGGTGACCTCGAGACCGGTTTGAGCTTCTTCTAGCTGAGCAACCGTCTGTACCGACTGTTGACTGACTTTTTGCATGCTTTCAAATAAGTCATCGCGATCTAACAAGCCATGTAGCAATGTAGACAAACCAATACAGGCATCAATCGCGGGGTAAACACCATAAAAATCAAAATCCTCAGAACTTGGAATAATCTCTTCTAACTTCTCCAACTGGCGCTCATAATTAACCTTGGCACTCTTGACTGTCAGCTGCTCCCAAATGCTATCCAGAATATCGCGATAAATACGTGGCTCTGCAAATTCCGTACTGTCACAAAACATCGCATAATTTGGGTACATACGTTCACACAGACACGCCATAAAGGTGATCTGCTTCCAAGGTTCTAACTTCTCAAGGCGAAGTTGAAGAGGGTTCTGTAGCATAAGGACTCATTGGTTCAGAAAAAGACAGCGGAAGTGTACTTGATAACCATAGTGGAAAAAAGCGAAGCCGATGAACAATTTCACCAACAAAGTTTATTTACTGACTGAGCACAACGAAACTTACCAGCAGCAACTCGACAAGCTGCGTTTACCGGATCTCGAGATCACTGAGAATCCACAAGGTGCTAATATTTTACTGGCCTCTCCACCACTGGCCGTCAAGCGGCTTAATGAATTTCCTAACGTCGAGTGGATGCAATCGGTTTATGCTGGTGTCGATGCTCTAACCAGCGACACCCCGAACTTTCTGCTGACCAATGTGAAGGGAATATTTGGTCAGCAAATCTCAGAATACGTTCTCGGTTACTTGATACAACATCATCGCCACTTTTTGCATTACCAAGAAAGTCAGAGTCAGTCAAAATGGGAACCCAAACCCTATCAATCTCTGCGTTCACTCACCTTATTAATATTGGGGACAGGCTCGATAGGGAGTCATCTCGCCAAAACGGCTCAAGCATTTGGCATGAAAGTGGTCGGCATTAACCGAAGCGGTATTCCGACCATGCACTCCCCTTTTGACGAGACTTACCATATTCAGGAGCTAGCGAGTGTCCTAAGCCGAGTCGATGTGGTCGTTAACACGCTGCCCAGTACCAAAGACACACATCATCTACTTAATCATCAGTCTCTCAGTCACTGCCAATCCGCCCTACTGTTCAATGTGGGACGAGGGGATGTGGTGTGTGAGACAGGTTTACTTGCCGCGATAGAGGCTCAAGCCAT
Organism: Vibrio sp. T11.5; assembly: GCF_027587155.1. Taxonomy (NCBI): domain Bacteria; kingdom Pseudomonadati; phylum Pseudomonadota; class Gammaproteobacteria; order Vibrionales; family Vibrionaceae; genus Vibrio; species Vibrio sp. T11.5. The sequence goes on along the minus strand of NZ_JAPPTP010000019.1, from coordinate 60,907 downwards.
TGCCCATGCCTTTCTTGATGTGTTTGAACACGAGCCACTTGAAACCAATCACCCATTCTGGCACCACCCAGCAATAACGATCACGCCGCATATCGCAGCTCTCAGCTTCCCTGACCAAGTCGTAGAGATCTTTGCTGACAACTATCATCGCTGGCGAGATGGATTCTCACTACTCAATCAAGTCGACCTCGATAAAGGGTACTGATGCTAGAAGATCTACTCCAACAAATTCGCCAATGTCGGCTGTGCGAGCCATATTTACCTCTGGGAGCCAATCCCATTATTCAGGCGAATAAAGAAGCCAAACTATTGATCATCGGGCAGGCGCCAGGGACCCAAGTGCACAAAACATCCATTCCCTGGAATGATCCGAGCGGTGACAGATTAAGACAATGGCTTGAGCTTGATAAAACAGTATTTTATGATGCAAGCAAGATAGCCATCATGCCCATGGGGCTTTGTTATCCCGGCAAAGGGAAAAGCGGCGATCTCCCTCCAAGAAAAGAATGTGCACCGCAATGGCACAGTCAGGTACTCAAACAACTGCCTAACATTGGTATGACGCTGTTGGTAGGCCAGTACGCACAAAACTATTATCTGCAAAACAAACCCAAAACACTCACCGAAACCGTCAGAGCGTGGCAGCAGTGGGCACCTCACTATTTACCTCTACCTCACCCTTCTCCAAGAAATACTTTGTGGTTGAAGCGTAACCCTTGGTTCGAAGCCGAAGTGGTGCCTTTTATTCGCAATTACGTGCATGCTCATATAGGGATTGGACGATAAACGAGTTTTGAATCCGCTCGAATTTCTGTAATAAAGTTTCAACAAATATAGAAAAAATGACCACGCTATATCAGTTGCATTGATTTGCACAATATTTGCAATCTTAGCCTACAGCATTTGACTCATAGCGATATTTTTCGCTAGATTGTCTACTTAACAAGGAACAATGGATGTAATTTTTTTACAAGGCAGGATGACAATGAACGAGAAATACTCTGCACTCAGAAGCAATGTGAGCATGTTAGGACACTTGCTCGGCAACACCATTAAGGACGCCCATGGTGATGCACTTCTGGAAAAAGTAGAAACGATTCGTAAGCTTTCTAAATCTGCGCTTTCTGGCAATCAATCCGATCGCGAAAGCTTGATTGAGGAAATCAAAAGCCTACCCGATGAGCAACTGACGCCTGTTGCCCATGCTTTCAACCAATTCCTCAACCTGACGAACATGGCGGAGCAGTACCACACTATTTCACGTCATTGCGATGCGCATGTCTGCGAACCAGACGCCATTAACAACCTGTTTTCCAAACTTAGCCAAAACGACATAAGCAAACTCGATACTGCTCAAGCGGTGCGAGATCTCAACATTGAGTTAGTGCTTACTGCACACCCAACCGAGATCACTCGACGCACCATGATCAACAAGCTGGTCAAAATTAATAAGTGCTTGTCGAAACTAGAGTTGAACGACCTGTCAGCCAAAGAACGTCAGAAGACAGAACGCCGCCTCGAACAATTGATTGCCCAAGGCTGGCACTCTGACACCATTCGTCAGCAGCGCCCAACTCCTCTCGATGAAGCAAAGTGGGGCTTTGCGGTTGTCGAGAACTCTCTATGGGAAGCGGTGCCTGACTTCTTACGCGAATTTGACGGTCGTCTGCGTGGCTATCTTGAAGAAGGCCTGCCTATTGATGCTCGCCCAGTGCATTTCTCGTCTTGGATGGGGGGAGACCGCGATGGTAACCCATTTGTCACCCACACCATTACCCGTGAAGTCATGTTACTGTCACGCTGGAAAGCCGCAGATCTGTACCTCAATGATATCAATGAGCTAGTCAGTGAACTGTCGATGACTCGTTGCAATGACGTGGTACGCTCGCTTGCGGGAGAGGATGAACACGAACCTTACCGTGCGGTACTAAAACAACTGCGTGCCTTGCTGACGGAAACCAAAGAAATACTGGATGCCAAAGTAAACGGTCAGAAGCTGGCAGTGAAAGCACCTCTGCAGCGAGTAGAGCAGCTATGGGAACCACTTTATGCTTGTTACCAATCTCTTCATGAGTGCGGTATGGGTATCATCGCGGATGGTTCACTACTAGACACACTGCGCCGAATCAAAGCTTTTGGCGTTCACCTTGTTCGTCTCGATATTCGTCAGGAAAGTACTCGCCACTCTGATGCTTTATCTGAACTCACTCGCTACCTTGGCATTGGTGATTACAACCAGTGGAGCGAACAGGACAAAGTTGCTTTTTTAACTAATGAGCTAGCCTCCAAACGCCCACTTCTCCCACGTGACTGGCAGCCATCAGAGCAGGTCAAAGAAGTTCTTGATACCTGTAAGATTGTCGCAGCTCAACCACGAGAAGCCTTTGGCGCTTATGTGATTTCCATGGCACGTACGGCTTCAGATGTATTAGCCGTACACCTACTACTTCAAGAAGCCGGCTGCCCGTATCGGATGGATGTATGTCCCCTATTTGAAACCTTGGATGATCTGAATAATGCCGAATCTGTAGTTAAACAGTTAATGGGAATTGACCTCTACCGAGGTTTTATTCAGAACCACCAAATGGTGATGATCGGTTACTCTGACTCAGCAAAAGATGCTGGCGTGATGTCTGCTGGCTGGGCTCAGTATCATGCGATGGAAGCACTGGTCAAAGTCGCTGAAGATGAAGGGGTTGAATTGACACTATTCCATGGCCGAGGCGGCACTATTGGTCGAGGCGGTGCACCTGCTCATGCCGCTCTTTTGTCTCAACCACCGAAGAGCTTGAAAGGCGGCCTGCGAGTAACAGAACAAGGAGAAATGATCCGTTTCAAATTGGGTTTACCTGAGGTTGCCGTTAATAGCTTCAACTTGTATGCCAGTGCGATTTTGGAAGCTAACTTACTGCCACCACCGGAACCGAAACAGGAATGGCGTGATTTGATGAATGTTCTTTCAGAAGTCAGCTGTGAATCGTATCGAAGCGTCGTTCGTGGTGAACCTGACTTTGTTCCATATTTCCGTCAGGCAACGCCAGAATTAGAGCTAGGTAAACTACCTCTTGGCTCTCGCCCAGCGAAGCGCAACCCTAAAGGTGGGGTCGAGAGCTTGCGTGCGATCCCATGGATCTTCTCTTGGAGCCAAAACCGCTTGGTACTGCCAGCATGGTTAGGTGCAGGTGAAGCGATTCAATACTCGATCGATAAAGGTCATCAAGCCCTGCTTGAGGAGATGTGTCGCGAGTGGCCATTCTTTTCCACCCGGCTCGGCATGCTCGAAATGGTGTACACAAAATGTAACCTCGAGATCTCACGTTACTATGATGAACGCTTAGCTGATCCTAAACTGCTTCCTCTAGGCGATAAGCTGCGAGCACAGCTTCAGCAAGATATCAAAGCGGTGCTCAACGTTGAAAATAATGAGAACCTGATGCAAAGTGACCCGTGGGGCCAAGAGTCTATTCGCCTACGTAACATTTACGTCGAACCATTGAACATGCTGCAGGCTGAACTGCTTTATCGTACTCGTCAGAACGATACTGCATCACCCGAGCTAGAGGAAGCATTGATGGTGACTATCGCTGGTATTGCCGCAGGGATGAGAAACACCGGTTAAACTTGTAACCAAATATGAAATAGGCTGTCAGATTCGACAGCCTTTTCTATATCTGATTCTAAAAACATCAAATCATTCAGCATCATCAAAATGAAAAATAGGTCTAATTACAAAAAAACAGAATAATTAACCAAAATATTTAATTATTGAGAAAATTATCAGTTTTTTGATTTATTTTACCCTTCTATTCTACTTTATGCTTATTATTTAGATATACTAATGCTCCCTAGCGGTAAACAATAACATCAACATATCGCTCTAGGTGATAAAACGGCTTTTAAGGTGACATGGCCAACTTTGTTGGCGCTGCTTAAAAAATTCACTGATGACAAGTGCCACAGAAGCACAACAGTAACTAAGCAGTTGTTAGTAGTTATTTGACCATTTGGATTGAAGACATGTCATTACCACACGTTATCCTGACAGTTCTGAGCACACGCGACGCAACTGGATATGATATCACCAAAGAATTTTCTGCCACTATTGGCTACTTTTGGAAAGCAAGCCACCAACAAGTATATCGCGAGCTCAATAAAATGGCTCAAAATGAGTTGGTTACCTGCGTTCTAGAACCTCAAGAAGGTAAACCAGACCGTAAAGTATATTCCATCACAGACTCTGGTCGCGTCGCACTGGGCGAATGGTTTGATCAACCAACAGCACATCCGACCGTTCGGGATGAATTCTGTGCGAAATTGATGGCTTGTGCTGTTCAACCTTCCGCACCTTACCGTGAACAACTCGCTGAACTTGTAGAAGAATCGCGCAAGTTGGTTGCTCACTATCAGGAAATAGAGAACGCGTATTATTCGACGCCCTCTACCCTGGACAAACAACAGCGTTTAGAACGTTTAACACTCCGTCGTAATCTACTAGTCCGCCAAGCGTGGGTAGAATGGGCTGATGAAGTACTCCATGAATTATCCTCTCTAGGCTAACGGTACAAAAAAGGGTTGAAGCCAATGCTTCAACCCTTTTATTTTCCTTACCGAGCAGCTTAGTTAAATACCATCACCACCAATAAAGCTCTGTGAGCGACCGTTGAACTGCTGGTCCATATCCAATGAAGGCTTATCTGTTTTAGGTCGACCTACAATCTTAGCAGGCACGCCCGCGACGGTGGTATGAGCGGGTACTGGTTGTAAAACAACAGAACAAGACCCGATCTTCGCACCTTGACCCACCTCAATATTACCAAGGATCTTAGCACCAGCACCGATCATCACACCTTCACGGATCTTCGGGTGTCGGTCGCCACACTCCTTACCTGTACCACCTAACGTGACGTCTTGCAGAATCGAGACGTCATTTTCCACAATTGCTGTTTCTCCAATCACAATACCTGTTGCATGGTCTAGCATGATACCGTGGCCAATTTTTGCTGCTGGATGAATATCAACTTGGCACGCTACCGAAATTTGATTTTGCAGATAAGTGGCCAGCGCAATGCGTCCTTGGCGCCATAGCCAGTTCGCCACGCGATAACCTTGCAAAGCATGATAACCTTTCAAGTACAGCAAAGGCATTGAGTACATGGAAACCGCAGGATCTCGATTCACTGTGGCACAGATATCACAAGCCGCTGCCTCTGTGATCGAATGTTCTGCGTTAAACGCTTCTTCGACCACTTCACGAACTGCCATCGCGGGCATAGACACTGTATTAAGCTTATTGGCCAAAATATAGCTAAGTGCAGCGGCTAGGCTTTCATGCTTGATGATCGTCGCATGATAAAAGCTTGCTAGCATCGGCTCTTGCTCTGAAAGCTCTCGAGCTTCTCGAACGATGGCTTGCCATACTTTCTGTTTTTCACAATGTTTCATTTCTCAACCCTTCACCTAAGCCTGCTTAAGTGTTGTTTGCTTTCCATGCCTTTGGACGCTTACACTTCTGATTTCTTATCACGAGCAAGCAAATCTTTTGCTGCAATATGTGCATCTTTTCCTTGATACAACACTTGATAAATTTGGTCAACAATTGGCATCTCGACTCCCATGCGCTGTGACAGTAGCCAAACTTCTTTAGTGTTACGATAGCCTTCAACGACCTGCCCAATCTCATCCTGAGCCGTATCTACATCTTTACCTTGCCCTAGAGCTAGGCCAAATCGACGGTTACGTGATTGGTTATCTGTACAAGTCAGAACCAGATCGCCCAGCCCAGCCATACCCATAAAGGTTTCTGGCTGAGCGCCTAATGCAGCACCAAGACGCGTCATTTCTGCGAGGCCACGAGTAATAAGAGCTGTTCTAGCGTTAGCTCCAAAGCCAATACCGTCTGACATTCCTGCACCGATCGCAATCACATTCTTAACAGCTCCACCTAACTGCATACCTGTAAAGTCACTGTTGGCATAAACACGAAACGTCTTGCTGCAATGAATTTTCTCCTGCAGTTCAGAAACAAAACTCTCATCAGGAGACGCGACTGAAATCGCCGTAGGCATACCTAGCGCTAGCTCCTTGGCAAACGTAGGCCCTGATAGCACAGCTAAAGAGTACTCTTCCCCTAACGCTTCTATAACCACGTCTTTCAGTAGGCGTCCTGTCTCTGGCTCAAGACCTTTCGTTGCCCAGCAAATGCGTGTGTCTGCTCTGAGGTGAGGTTTAATGTTGTTAAGCACGATGCCAAACACATGACTGGGTACCACAACCAGTAAATCACGACTTGCCTGGACCGCTTTTTCTAGATCTGACTCAACGATCAGTGATTGTGGAAAATCAATACCCGGTAAGAATTCGTGATTCGCTCTATCTGACTGCAAACGTGTCATATGCTCAGGGTCATGGCCCCAAAGCACCACATTCGCGCCATTTCTCGCCAGTGAAATAGCCAGAGAGGTACCGTATGAGCCAGCACCAAGCACCGTCATAGCAATTGCTTTCCCGTAGCCGTTTTGAATGTCTGAGTCCGTCATTAATCCGTCCGATCGTATTAAAAATTTGGAAGTTGGAGCTTCGATTGATTTCAATGTAAGGCACTATTGTAGGCAATAAACAAAAAATGCACATCACATCCTTTGATGCTCTGTGCATTTTGTTGATACCAAGAAACAGCGATAACGTAATTAAGCTTCCGCAGTACCTTCTTGCTGAGCTTGCTGCTGCAGGTAGTTCATAAACAATGCGTCAAAGTTAACTGGCGCTAAGTTCAATTGCGGGAATGTACCTTTAACCACTAGGCTAGAAATCGTTTCACGAGCGTATGGGAATAGAATATTAGGGCAGAATGCACCTAGACAATGCGCAAGCTGGCCTGCTTCCATTTTATCAGCAGTAAAAATACCACCTTGTTGAACTTCACACAAAAACGCAGTTTCTTCTTCGTTCTTCACCGTTACAGTCAGACGTAGAACAACTTCATAAACACCTTCACCTAGCTCACGGCTTTGGGTGTCTAGGTCTAGTTTCACATCTGGGTTCCACTCTTTTTGGAACATGTTTGGTGAATTAGGCGCTTCAAAAGAAACGTCTTTTAGGAAGATGCGTTGAATCGCAAAGTTTTGTGCGTCTTGTTGTTGTGGTGCTGCTTCAGCCATTTTGAAATCCTTTAATAATCAATTTTCTAGGAGACTAGACGAGAGAGATTGCTATTACTAGGCTTCTCATAAAATTCGTGGAAATGTCCACACCTCTCTTTAACAAACGCTGTTTTTCAATCAGCGTTTGCAGAAAAACCACTCAGTTTATTTTTTGCCTTTCACTAACGGCAAGTTTGCTTCACTCCAAGCAAGCAGGCCATTCTTCAGCAAACTGACATTTTCAAAACCAGCTTTGACGAGAAGATTAGCACTCTCTGGCGCCGTATTACCTGTTTTGCATACCACTATGATTGGGTTAGATTTTTGGTTTTCAAGGCTGCCAAAGTTACCGGCTTTGATATCAGAAGGTAAAATGTGAACTGCATCAGTAATATGTCCATTGCGGAACTCATCTTTACTACGGATATCAACAACAACACCATTTTCACGGTTCATTAGGTGCGTCGTTTGTGATGCAGTGATCTCTTTGTACGCTGCTGTCGTTGACTTAACAATATTCATAATAAGTGCAACTAGTAGACCAACCCATACTAGAGAGAGAATCATGTTCTCTTGAAAAAATGTGATGTATTCTTGCATGTCCTGTGCTCTTCAATAATAGAGCTGCTTAATTCTAAGCAGCTCTGGACTAAAAATCAGACTGGGAGTATAGCGGGGATAAGAACTTAAGGCGAGAGTGCCTTAAGTAATACGAAGAATAGCTAGTCATTTTCTCGACGAGATGCGTAGCGAATAAGAACAATCGCAACACCCAGCATTCCCCCAAGCAATATTGATAATATGCATATCAGGGCCCTTTTAGGGCCTACCTTTTCTTCCGGCACTACTGGAGGATCGATTACTTTGAACGCGTATTCATCTTTCACTTCCGCTAGCATGAGAGTTTTTGTTTGCTCTTCAATGAGTTGGTAGAACACGTTCTGCATATCGACGACTTTGGTTCTGTCCAACTGTTGTTCAAGGTATTCAATATTACGATTGGTGTCTGTTAAAGATTCTTCTTTCATCCACAGATTAAGCTCTTTGACCAACCATTGGGTCCACTGCTGCGCTACGTATGGAGATAGATGAGTAATGCTAACAATTACAATCCCCGTATCTTTATCTTCAGAAATATTTAAGAGGCCCTTAAACGCCGAGTAAGCTTGCCAAGCTGTTGGTTCCAATGACAGCTCTGAGTTATCAGGATCACTTAGCCAACGAATACCATCATAAAGTTCTGGGTCAAGTACAAGCTTATTGCTCTCTTTATCCCAAGATTGGGTTGCCATCAAAATAGGTAGCAAAGCATATTTATCAATAAACGCATTGATAAACTTACGAGATTCAAGCGTTGCCAAAGATAAAGATTTATCATTTGTGTTCCCACTACGGACATTAATCCCCGCTAAAGAGGCCAAGCCCCCAAACTGACTTGCCATTGCTGCAAGACCGCCAACTTTTTCATCATTTGAAGCAACCAAAGTGGCAGATGCTTGGTAAGTATTCGGTTGCGATAAAGCAAATAAAACACCGCCTATCGCAAATAGCACGGTGGTAACAATTACCACCCATTTGCCCCTCCATAAGGCAAGGAACAATTCCCCTAAATCTATTTCATCATTAGTAATTGTCAGGTCTTGCACTTGGGTAAATTTTTTTTCATGAATAATTGGCTTGTTCATAATATCTTCTTGAATATGAAAGCCCCCTCAATTTGAGAGGGCTTATAAACTAATTAATTCTTGACAGCACTCCAGGCCACACCAATTTGGTACAAAATTTGTGTCGCTGAAGTCAATGTGCTCAAGCCATCTAGATAATCTGTATCTAGCGGTACGATGATTGTATCCCCAGGTTCCAGAGGGTGAGTTTTACGACTGAACCAAAATGAATTGTTGGGCAACATAACAGAGCCATCAGCCCGAACAACATAAATACGGTCTGTATCCGCCTGCTTTTTGGTCCCACCCGCAGAAGAAATATAATCTTCGATCGTCATTCCAGGAGTAAAAGTGTGGTTCGAGGTAAACTGAACTTCACCCATGACGCTAACAATTGGCTGCCTAGCTGGGACATACAATTTATCGCCTTTCTCTACGATAATGTCAGCATTGATATTTCCAGCTAGCGCTTCAGGCAAGTTGATAACCAAGCGTCCGATGGCTTCCGTAGATGCCAACTCATCAGCAATGGTCATCGCTTCCGTTGGGCTAGTGGTATAAGTAGCGCTTGAGTTCTGGCGACGAAGCGCTAAATTACCTATTTCTTGTTTCAATTGTAGGTTGAGTAGCTTTAACCGTTCTTCCTCTTGGCGACGCAGATTTTCACGACTGAATACAGCTCCTTGTGCGTACGCAAACTGAGTTAATCCACCTGCTCGCTCTATAAGATCTTGAATCGTCTCACCACGTTGGAACGTATAGGTTCCCGGAAAAACGACTTCACCTTGTAATTCAATTGAATTACCGCGCTGCCAGTTTGGTTGAGTCTTGATAACAATGTGATCTTGCGCCTGAATATCAAGTTCTTCTTGACCACCTAAAATCTCATTGGGGGAAAAAGAGTGATGTTCGACAACAAAATCTTGTTTTATCTTCTTCGAACGGCTCAACTCAGCACTGTATAAAAACGCTTGCTCTGCAAAACCACCAGCAGCAACGATTATTTTCTCAAAGCTGGTATTCTCTGTCAGCGGGTAGACACCTGGGTATTTTACCGCTCCAGTCACTTCGATGATTTTAGCTTGCTCGGTAAGACTAGCTTGTGCCTTGAGCCTTTCAATAATTGGTTTTAACAATGATTCTCGACTCGACAAGCGAAAATCATCCGCTGCGGCAAATTTATCATCGTCAGCAATATCGAGTTTCTTTTGCTGCTCTTTTTCTACCAGAGCACCGGTTGCTGAGTCCAGTACCACAACGCTCTTGGAATTATAGGATGGTAATGGCGTTCTCAATTGCGATTGAGCTTGTAGCTGTGTTTGGGCTTGTAATGACTCAGTTGGGAAAGATTGAGCTTGGAATTGCTCGCTAGCGTTTTTCTCAATATCCTCAGTGCGCTTAGTCATTCGTTTTAAATTGGTAGATTTTTGCTCTCTGTACCAGTAGTCAACATTAAGGCCATTGTCAAATACAAATAGTTGGTCACCTTTTTTCAGAGAGAAATTGTCGCTTGTGCTCGGTGAATTGAAAATTTCACCTAAATCAAACTGCCACACGCTGATATGACGACTTTCGGGTTCTTCTCTAACGAGCAAGGCATAAGATAGATCGGCATTCTCTTTAACGTCAACACGACTGATCACATCACTGATCCTAAGACCCTTTTTATATTGATATGCACCTTGGCGGAATAGTTCACCACGAAGCGCAATCGCATTCTCTAGCTTTTTCCCTGTGGGTAATAAAGAGATTTCATCGCCTGCTTGTAGCTTAAACGTTTTCCCATGCTGTGATGATAAGTCTAGTGTCAGCTGCTCAATACCCTTTGAGGTACGTCTTTTTACGCTCACTTTTGATAAATAGGCACTAGGCAAAGCACCACCAGCGATATTGATTAAGTCATTTAAACGACTGTCTATCTTAAGCTCATAATGAGCAGGACGAAGCACTTCTCCTTTGATAACAATATCAGATTTCTTTGCTGGGACGAGAATGGTGTCTCCAGCTTGTAAACGAATATCTTGACGAGAATCACCATAAACTATCAAGTCATAGGCATCAAATGTGACAACCGTTTTGCCAAGTCGTTTTAGTTTAATGTCTCTCAAACTACCGGTTAACTTTATACCTCCTGCTGCAATCAAAGCTTGAGATAGAGTAGTCAACCCATTGACATTGTAGGCGCCCGGCTGCTTAACACCACCTGTCACAAACACCTGCATTGTTCGCATAGCACTTAACGAGATAACCGCTTCTACCCCAATAGACTTGCGTTGAATTAGCGACGCCACATAGGTTTTCAGCTCACTAAAAGTTTGCCCTGCCACATATTCAGGACCGTATTCGGGGATATTGAGTTTGCCCTCTCTATCTACTTTTAACTTTAAGTCGCTATAAGATTTTCCGTAGAGTTGAATTCGGACTTCATCCCCAGGAGCGATAATGTAGTCATGAGGAACAGGCAAATGTTTGACTGGCGTAAAGTCGAGTGGATTACCAGCGAAAACATCATAACCAAAGTGAGGCAATTCAGTTGAACTCCCTCTATTCTCATATTCAATATCAGTTTTAATGCCTTTTTTAAAAGCTTCTGTTGCTCTCTCAGGCTTCTTAATTTCAGGTGTATCGAGTTCTGAACTCGAAGAAGGCACACCAAGAGAATCAATTAACGAAAGATCCACACCCAACTGCCTAGCAAGCTGTTCTTGTTGGGCCTTAGGAAGAGATTTGAACTGATTAATCTGCGCTTGAGTTGGCGTTGCAGCATTGACACTCGCACTTAGGAGTATTGAGCCGGCCAACATGTGTGTATTAAACTTCAATGTTGTGGTACTCATTAAATTATATAATCTTCTCTGGTGTTTGCGACACAATTAAAACCTGAATTCATACATAGAACCAAATACCATTTCACTTCCACGGGTATCTTTATTGAGATAGTCGGCACTAAGGCTAACTCTTCCTTGTAGCGCTGGAAGCTGATAAGCCAATTGGTATTGTTCTTGTTTGTTATTTTTGTCATCCAACAAATGTTTAGTTACAAAGGTTGCGGAAACCTGATGATCATTGGCCAGTTGAAGGTAACTACTAAACGACCAACTGCTGTCATTCAAGTAACTCGACTGAATGTAATTATCAATTTCTTCACTTACAATTAACTTGCGCTCCTCTGAAGTCACTGACTGATATTCAACTGCCACACGTAATGAGTTGTTGAATACAGGCTTATGACCACTCCAGCCTATTAGATAAGCACCTAAGCCATGATCCTTTTGAGCTGACGCTACTTCAGCATACAAACCATGTTGCACATTATGTAGACTTGGCAAAGTGAACTTTACATCAACAGCCGTTTGCTTTTGATGGCTAGAAACTTGCTGCTGGCTCGCATCAAACCAATAATGTTGTGTCAAGCCCAATTCTAACCACGAATTCAGTTTACCAGCATATCTCAATGAAGTTCTGTAATCATAGTCCAAGTCTTCTAACTTTGAAGTCACTATATTCAGGCTCCACACTCCTAGAAAAGGATTGTCTCCTATCCAGCTAAGACCAGCATCTAAATCACTTCCAGACGTTGCTAAAATGAGACTGTGATTCCAACCGTGCCCCCACCACCTAGGTAACATACCCACATCGAATAATGTACGACCAGCATTCAGGGCAATGTATGTGTTTTTAAAAGAAAGCTCTTGATCGCTAGCGTTGTCTAGATACGAAGAACTAAGCCGGAATGCATAGCTGTTAGCGAGATGTTCATAGCTCGCTTCCATCACCCACTTATCTCGGTCCACGTCAGAAAACCAGCCATTGTCTAGATCTTTGTTTCCACCAGAAATAGCAAAGCGACGATTGCCTCGATTAAGCTTGGCGGTCTGTAGAGCGTAGTTAAAGTGGCCAAGTTCAGCATCTAAGTAACCAGAGGTATCAATGACATGATCACCATCGGCAATAGATGACCAACGTAATGGGAATGTACTAGTCACTCCGTTAATCACGCCTCCATCACTTAGCGCCAACATAGAGGACCTTAAAAACGGATCGCTGGCTTCGATCCAAGGAGAAGAATAGACATAGGTATTCATTAAAAAGATAGATGTCAGTGATATGGATACCCTAAGCCTATCAATCCTTCGCATATGCCCTTCTTTTGTCTCTGCATCGATATGAAATACGAGCAATTCAATGTTAACTGCCTTCGTTTTAGCTCATTATAAAGGGCGTTATGGATTAAGCAATCCACCATATTGTGATCACTTTGCATTAAAGAAATTTAAATTTTTACAGATATAACAAAGTGAAATAGAATCAAAAATGGAGCAAAATAATTTGTTCCTACATCGATGTTAAATTGTAAATTTGCAAGGAAGACTCAATGAAGAAAATAGCTCTAACCATGTTAGTTGCATTATGTGCATCAGCTGGTGCTTTCGCTGAAGAAAGTTCTGCTGCAAGCACAGCAGGTAGCTCTGCTGGTGGCTCTGCCGCTGGTGGTACGGCTGCTGGCTCTACTGCTGCAGCTTCGACAGCAGCAGCAGGTGTCGCAACAACAACAGCAGTAGCAGTTGGCGCAGCAGTTACTGTTGCCGCTGTTGCCGTAGCTGCATCAGATAATGATGGGACAGACGGTACAACTAATTAATTTAGTTTAACCAACAAACACCCTTAGCGGAGCTAAGGGTGTTTTTTTTGCGATATTTATTAGTTCGAGCTTTCATCATGACAAATAAACTACTTGCCCTATCTATAGCTGCTCTTTCTGCCTTCTTAACTGGGTGCACACAACGTTTTTCAGATACTAACGACACACTAAAAGAAGCATTCTGGGGCTTTGAGGACGTAATTTTAGACAAAGAAACAATTGAAAAACTTCCCTATGCTAGCAGCTATTTTAAGATTAATGATGGGCCACAAATTTTTATGGTGCTGGCATTTGTTGAAAAAAATCCGCAATCCGGAAAAACTCAGCATAAGTGGCTATCCAGTGACAAAGCGATGATTGTTACCGAAGAGGGCCGTATCGTTAAAACATACAACCTTCCAGACGCAAACCTGAGCAGTAAAACCTCTTCTGAGAACATTGCACATTTTGATAATCCTCAATATTCTTGGACTTCTGTTTATGACTGGCAGCCTGATTATCAATACAATCATCAAGCGAAAATCACCACCGAATCTGTGGCCACATTACAATTGAACTCTGTATTGTGGTCTCAAAAAGTCAATCTCTGGCAAGAATACATTTCATTTGAAAAATTGGATAAGACCATGCAAAGCACTTTTTGGGTGGATAGCAATGGAAATGTTCTGAAATCAGCCCAATGGGTTATTCCAGACCAGCTTTTCATCGAGCAAGAAGTACTCAAGCCATACAAAGGATGATCTTGATGACACGTAGCCTTTTATTTCTTTTCACTTTAGTCGCTTTTACAAGTGCCGTCGCCAGTAGCGTCAAAGTAGAACTGCCCAGTGAGCAATTAGTGATTGACTATACTGCACCCGTCCGCCTTGAGAGAGCCATTGTTGACACTATATTACATAGTGAAAACAATGCTCCATTTAGTTACCCACTGAATAATGCTCTATTCAACATAGACAAGCAAAGAGTCGCCAACAATAAAAAACAAGCCGTATTGAATTTACTCGATAAACTTAAAAAGCAAGATTCAGCACTTTATGAAAGTCTCGGCATCTTACACGAACAAGTGAAAGCTTGGCCTATAGGTTATAGAGAAAACCTTGCACTAGATCTCGACTTTATTCGCCTTACTCCTTCTGCCAACCCTATGCTTTCTGGTCATTATCAATTCGAATATCTAGATCGCCCTAAAACCATAAATATAGAAGGGTTAGTTTTCAGTACCTCTCGACCAGACGCAAAACCAGATTGGACAGTCAAAGATTACTTATCAACGTCTAGAGTGCTTTCTAGTGCCAGTAATAGTTATGCTTGGGTTATCTACCCAGATGGCAATTATAAGCAAGTTGGCTTCGCTTACTGGAATGATGAGAATACCCCACTACCTCCAGGTTCTAGCATCTTCGTGGGATTTAACAATCCATCAACAGAGCTTTCTCAGCTTGAACAAGACATCGTCTCTCTAATTGCCTGGAGAAGAAATTACTAATGAAACTTAATGTCATCACCTCTTTATTCCTCTCTCTTGGTTTCGTTTTAACAGTTCAGGCAAGCGATAGTTTCAAAGTGTCCCAAACTGACTTTGGTGGCGTCGGTCTAATGCAAGTGCCTTCGGGACGTATGGCGAAAGAAGGGGAGTTCAATATAGGCGTCAGTGTAAACGACGACTATCAACAATACACAGCATCAATCCAGTTAATGACTTGGTTGGAGTCTACAGTCCGTTACACAAGGGTGCCAGACTTACTGTTTAGTAGCGATCCGTCTTACAGTGGAGACAATTTATATACTGATAAAGGCATCGACTTCAAAGTCCGCCTTTGGCAAGAAGGTTACTGGTTACCTGAAACGTCAATTGGTGTTCGCGACTTCGGCGGCACTGGCTTGTTTGACGGTGAGTTTGTTGCTGCGACAAAACGCTTTGGCAATTTAGATGTAACCCTAGGTCTCGGCTGGGGCTACTTAGGCCAGCGTGGTAATGTGACCAACCCTTTCTGTAAAGCAAACGATGAATACTGTACTCGCAACGCTGATTTCAGGGGTACAGGCGGCAGTGTCGATTACGAGCGCTGGTTTAAAGGCCCCGCTGCTATATTTGGCGGTTTGGAGTACCAGACGCCTTATGCGCCACTTCGCTTAAAGCTTGAATATGATGGCAATGATTATACAGAGGATTATCCGTCAAGATCAGGTAAACCGATGCCTCAACACACGTCCTGGAACCTAGGGATGAACTATCGTTTAGGAGATTGGGGAGACGCCAAAGTCAGCTATCAACGTGGAGATACCATCACTTTTGGTATCAATCTCTACACCAATTTTAACGATATGAAAGCGACATGGCGTGATGAACCCAAACAGGCTGTCACCAACGTGGATAACAATAATCCTGACTGGCAATCGGCAGCAAAACAGATTGAGTCAAACGCAGGCTTTGAGCAAAACTCGATTACATTGGATGGCGATACCGTCATAGTCAAAGGCCAGCAGAAAAAGTACCGCGACAGAGAAGAAGCTCTTGACCGAACCGCAGCAATCTTATCTAACCATTCAAATGATCTGATTCGCGTATTTAAAGTCGTTGAACAGCAAGATGGTATGGACCTAAAAGAAACCACCATCGATAAACAGAAATACCTTACTGCAGCGAATTACTTATCCACGGAAGCAAAAGCCAAAGACAGTTTTGAAGAATCAGAGCCTAAGATTATTGCAAAAGCACCCGTAGTAGAAAACAAAGAACGCTGGGATTATGGCTTCGAACCCGTATTAAAGCAGAGTATTGGTGGTCCTGAGTCATTCTATTTGTACAGTTTAGGCGTCAGCGCAAATTCGAACTATTGGCTCACTGATAATCTTGAGTTTGGCGGTTCAATCATCTTCAACTTGGTCGACAACTACGACAAATTTAACTACATTGAAAACTCTCCACATGTAAGAAATTACTCAACACCTAGAGTCCGAACCATGTTCCGTGCCTATGTGCATGATAATCCAGTCAGGCTCAACCACCTTCAGCTCACATGGTTTGAACAACCATTTGAAGAAGTTTACACCCAGATGTACGGTGGCTACCTAGAAATGATGTTCGCTGGTGTCGGAGGTGAAGTACTATACAGACCAATGAATAAGAACTGGGCAGTAGGTTTCGATGCTAACCTAGTCAGCCAACGTGACCCGGATTCATGGTTTGGCACATACAGTGAAGATTACTTCTTCTATGATGAGGCCACCTGTAATGACCCAACACCTTCTTGCCAAGCGTATGTTTTGAGCCAAGGTACAACAGGGCATATCACAGGTTACTACATGCCAAATTGGAACTTCCTAAGAGATACGCTATTTAAGGTCAGCGCAGGTAAGTTCTTGGGTGGAGACATGGGGGCTCGCTTCGATTTTTCTAAACAGTTCAAATCTGGTGTGATTGTCGGTGCTTATGCTACCTTTACCGACTTGACAGCAGAAGAATACGGGGAAGGAAGCTACAACAAAGGCTTCTATATCTCAATTCCTCTGGACATCATGACGATCAAACCAAGCACCAATCGCGCAGACATTTCATGGGAACCTATAACCCGAGATGGCGGACAAATGCTGAACAAGCAGTACAATCTGTTCGATAAAACAGACGTTCGCTCTCAGTGGTATCAAAGACCAAGTACTGTTGAGTAGAATGAATAATAAAAAGGCTGACAGCAATGTCAGCCTTTTTACTATTAGGCCCTTGGGAAAGGGAATGCAGTTACCTTATCAATATGATCATTGCTGGTCGCTAGCATGATGAGACGGTCGATACCTAATGCAACACCCGCGCATTCAGGTAAACCAGCTTCTAGCGCTTTGATCAAATGGCTATCAATAGGTTGAGTGGCTAACCCCGTTTGTTCTCGTTTGGTATTATCTGACTCAAAACGTTTAAGCTGTTCTGTTGCATTGTCTAGCTCATGGAATCCATTTGCTAATTCTATTCCTTTAAAATACACCTCAAAACGGTCCGCAACGCGACTGTCTTGGCGGTTTATCTTTGCCAATGCCGCTTGTGAAGCAGGAAAATCGTATACAAATACGGGGACCTGCTGGCCAATTTCAGGTTCAATCCCAACACCAAACAATAGCTGCAACAAAGTGTCTCTATCCTGCTCAAGTTGAGCAATATCACTGAGCCCTAGCTTACCAGCCGCCACTTTAAGCTCTTCCATCGACGCCTCTAAAGGGCAAACATTTAATATTTTCAGAAAGGCCTGCTGATATGTCATACGCTCCGCTGCGCCAACTTTCAGAAGTCGCTGTAACAGGTCATCCATTTCATTCATCAACTGATGATGATCAAATCCGACACGATACCACTCAAGCATAGTGAATTCAGGGTTGTGATATCGACCATTTTCTTCATTTCGAAAAGACTTACAAATCTGGTAGATACAACCACTTCCCGCCGCAAGTAAGCGCTTCATATGGAATTCAGGGCTGGTCATCAGGTAAAGCTTCTTACCGTCCGCATAGCCTGGGCCAATAAATTCGGTTTGAAACGTATGAAGGTGGATATCCGTCACTGTCGCATGACTCATCGCTGGCGTATCAACTTCAAGGACACCTCTATCATCAAAAAACTGGCGCACTTCTCGAATCAAACTAGCTCGCTGCTTTAACTGCTCAACACTTGCTGTAGGTTGCCAATCTGCCTGCATACTTAATCTCTCGTGATGCTTTAATGTGGCGAAAATTAGCATCTTTTGCTCAAAATGAAAATGAGTTGTACTTAACCTGAAGCGCTTAAATAACGTCTTACAGCCAATAATTCATTCAATGAATCATTGATGATATTAATTCCCCGCAACAGCTGGTACGTAGGAGGATTTGAGCCGATATGGATTTGCCGTGATAGTAATCACATAACCTATATTTTCTATGCCCTTGCATGCATTACCGGAGCAAAAACCTAAATACATCAATTTTTCTGCCAATAAGCTCTTCTACACTAGCCCTATCAACTTTGGGGACTTACCCCATGTAATTACAACAAGCGGAACAATCCGCAAATTCACACTGGAGGATAACTGTGCAAACTATCACCACAGATATCGCAGTCATCGGCGCAGGCGGCGCTGGTCTTCGCACTGCTATTGCAGCAGCTGAAGCAAACCCTGATTTAGAAGTCGCACTCATTTCTAAAGTTTATCCAATGCGTTCTCACACGGTCGCAGCGGAGGGTGGCTCGGCAGCAGTTATCAAGGATGAAGATAGCCTAGACAACCATTTCAACGACACTGTTGGCGGTGGCGACTGGCTATGTGAACAGGACGTTGTTGAATATTTTGTAGAAAACGCGACTCGCGAAATGATCCAAATGGAGCAATGGGGCTGCCCATGGAGTCGTAAAGAAAACGGTGAAGTCAACGTACGCCGATTCGGTGGTATGAAGGTTGAGCGCACATGGTTTGCGGCTGATAAAACTGGCTTCCATATGCTTCACACCCTATTCCAGACATCAATGAAGTACGACAACATCAAACGCTTTGATGAGTACTTTGTCGTAGATCTGCTTGTCGATGAAGGCGAAGTGCAAGGTCTTATCGCTATCCATATGTCAGAAGGTGAACTCGTTACGATTAAAGCCAAGTCTGTTGTTTTAGCAACAGGTGGCGCAGGTCGTGTTTACCACTGTAATACTAACGGCGGTATCGTAACAGGTGATGGTATGGCAATGGCTTACCGTCATGGCGTACCTCTACGTGATATGGAATTCGTTCAGTACCACCCAACCGGTCTTCCAGGTACTGGTATCCTGATGACCGAGGGTTGTCGTGGTGAAGGCGGTATCATCGTTAACAAGAATGGCTACCGTTACCTACAAGATTACGGCATGGGCCCTGAAACTCCAGTTGGCCAGCCAAAGAACAAATACATGGAACTGGGTCCTCGCGACAAAGTTTCACAGGCTTTCTGGCACGAACAGCAGAAAGGCAACACCATCAAACACCCTCTAGGTGATGTGGTTCATCTAGACCTTCGCCACCTTGGTGAAGAGTACCTGCAAGAGCGTCTACCGTTTATCTGCGAGCTAGCGAAAGCATACGTTAACGTTGACCCTGTAAAAGAGCCGATTCCAATTCGTCCTACTGTTCACTACACCATGGGGGGTATTGAAACTAACGGCGAATGTGAAACGCGCATTAAAGGTCTATTCGCAGTAGGCGAATGTGCTTCTGTTGGTCTTCACGGCGCTAACCGTCTGGGTTCTAACTCACTGGCTGAGTTCGTGGTGTTCGGCCGTGTTGCTGGTGAACACGCAGTGAAGCGTGCAGCGGAATTCAAGGGCTGGAACGAAGAGTCTATTGCCGCTCAAGTCAAAGATGTTGAGCAGCGTATCGCAGCATTAATGAACCAAGAAGGCGATGAAAACTGGGCTGACATCCGTACTGAAATGGGTCACACCATGGAAGCGGGCTGTGGTATCTACCGCCAAGAAGATTTGATGCAAGCCACCATTGATAAAATCACTGAGTTGAAAGAGCGTTACAAGCGCATCAGCATCAAAGACAAAGGCAAAGTGTTCAACACTGACCTTCTGTACGCTATCGAAGTCGGTTACGGTCTAGAAGTGGCAGAAGCTATGGTTCACTCTGCGATCCTACGTAAAGAGTCTCGTGGTGCCCACCAGCGTCTGGACGATGGCTGTACTGAGCGTGATGACGTAGAGTTCCTCAAGCACTCGCTGGCTTTCTTCCAACCAGACGCAGCGCCAACTATCGACTACAGCAAGGTGACTATCACTAAGTCACAGCCTAAAGCTCGTCTATACGGTGAAGCCGCAGAGAAAGCAGCCGCTGAGGAAGCAGCAAAAGCGGCACAGAATAACGCAGAGGAGCAAGCATAATGTCAGCAAATCGCATCCAAAAAGTAGAGATTCTGCGTTATGACCCAGAGAAAGACGCAGAACCGCATTTCCAGACCTTTGAAGTGCCATTCGACGAAACTATGTCGACCCTTGATGCACTTGGTTACATCAAAGATAACCTAGATAAAGACCTGTCTTACCGTTGGTCTTGTCGTATGGCGATCTGTGGTTCATGCGGCCTCATGGTGAACGGCGTACCAAAACTTGCTTGTAAAAGCTTCCTGCGCGATTACCCAAACGGCGTGAAGATCGAGCCATTAGCAAACTTCCCAATCGAGAAAGACTTGATTGTCGACATGACACCGTTCATTGAGCGACTTGAAGCTATCAAGCCTTACATCATCGGTAACGATCGTAAACCTGAAGATGGCACGAACCTACAAACGCCAGAGCAAATGGCTAAGTACAAGCAGTTCGCAGGTTGTATCAACTGTGGTCTGTGTTACGCAGCGTGTCCGCAGTTTGGTCTAAACCCTGAGTTTATCGGCCCTGCCGCACTGACTCTTGCCCATCGTTACAACCTCGATAGCCGTGACAATGGTAAAGCTGAACGTATGGCGATGATTAATGGCGAAAACGGCGCTTGGGGCTGTACCTTCGTAGGTTACTGTTCTGAAGTGTGCCCGAAGAACGTCGATCCTGCGGCTGCAGTAAACCAAGGTAAAGTCGAGTCTTCTATGGACTTCGTGATTGCTATGCTGAAACCTGACGGCACACCAGCAAAAACAGCAGAGGAGGCATAAGAATGAGTAACCGTAAACCTTACGTTCGTGAAGTGAAACGTACTTGGTGGAAAGATCATCCTTTTTACCGCTTCTACATGCTTCGCGAAGCGACTGTACTGCCTCTGATCCTATTTACTGTCTTCCTGACTTTCGGTTTAGGTTCACTAGTGAAAGGTCCTGAAGCTTGGCAAGGCTGGCTTGAGTTTATGGCCAATCCAGTGGTCATAGCGATTAACATCGTTGCGCTAGCGGGCAGCCTACTGCATGCTCAAACGTTCTTCAGCATGATGCCTCAGGTAATGCCGATTCGCTTAAAAGGTAAGCCAGTGGATAAGAAAATCATTGTGCTGACTCAATGGGCAGCCGTGGCATTTATTTCTCTGATCGTGCTGGTAATCGTTTAAGGAGCTATGACTATGAAACCTAATTTTTCTGTGGATAGAGCCCCTAAGCGTTCTGATGAGCCTATTTGGTGGGGACTGTTTGGCGCTGGCGGTACTTGGTTTGCCATGATTACCCCAGTGACTATTCTGGTTCTTGGTGTACTTGCTCCATTGGGCATCATCAATGCAGAAGCTCTAAGTTACGAGCGAGTGGTTGATTTTGCAACAAGCATCATTGGCGCTCTATTTATCATTGGTACGCTAGCGCTACCGATGTGGCATGCAATGCACCGTGTCCATCATGGTATGCATGATCTCAAAATTCATGCTGGACTAGCTGGGAAAGTCGGCTGTTACGCCTTTGCAGGGCTCATATCGGTCTTGAGCGTGATTTTTATCTTTATGCTCTGAGCAAAACCTGAAGATAAAAGCTGGCTTAACGCCAGCTTTTTTATTGCTCGCAAGCCATCTATTCCATGAAAGTTGCTATATCAGATAAAGGTTTCTTATGAGTCGCATGTTCAGGAATCGTTGCATCTTCAGCAGGATAACCCGTCACAATCAACATGTACGGCCTGTCGACATCGTTATCACGGCCACAAATCTTACTCAGAAAGCTCATTGGTTTAGGGGTATGCGTTAGTGTTCCTAGGCCAGCGTTATGCAATGCTTGGAGTAAAAAGCCCGTTGCTATGCCGACCGACTCATGCACGTAATAATTGGTTTGCTCCCCATCATTGCTCACGCCGCCTTTCTTCTGTGAAAAAACCGCAATTAACCAAGGCGCTGTCTCAAGATAGGGTTTACTGGCGTGAGTCCCTAAGGGCTTTAAAGCATCCAGCCACTCCTGCCCTGCTCTCCCTTCGTAGAAAGAACGCTCTAACTCTTCTGCAGCCTGGCGAATTTGACCTTTCACTTCCGCACGACTGATGGCGACAAAATGCCAAGGTTGATGATTCGCTCCACTAGGCGCGGTTCCAGCTGCAAGGATACAGTTCTCAATGACATCTTTCGCTACTGGTCGATCTGAAAAGCGGCGAATCGAATGGCGGCGTTTGAGCTGTTGGTAGTTTTGCTCAGCACGCGCTGACATTTCCTCGGCAGGAAATTCAATAAAATCATTCAAAGGCGAATGGGATTCTGTGGTCGACATGTTGCTTCCTTGCGCAGTTAGAGTCATTCCAATATAGCGTTATTTGTCTATCTCGCGAGTTAGCAAATGGAGGAAAACCAAAGAGTGAGAGTGAACGCAAACTTCCCTCAACGATTAATAACAAAAAAGCCGATCTTACGATCGGCTTTTTCTTCAAGAGTAGATCAAAGAATGAAACGACTTAGGTCTTCATCTTCTATTGTTTCGCCTAACTTAGCTTTAACGTATTCGGCATCAATCGTCAGTTTCGAACCTGATTTGTCTGTTGCTTCAAATGAAATCTCATCCATCAAGCGCTCCATCACCGTATGCAGGCGGCGAGCACCGATATTCTCAGTGGTTTCATTCACTGTCCATGCCGCTTCTGCGATTTGAGTGATACCCTCTTCAGTAAACTCAACATCGACATCTTCTGTCTTCATTAGCGCAACGTATTGCTCTGTCAGTGATGCTTTGGGCTCAGTTAGGATACGTTTGAAGTCGTGACTTGAAAGCGCTTCTAGCTCGACACGAATTGGCAGGCGACCTTGCAGTTCAGGGATCAGATCCGAAGGTTTGGCTACCTGGAATGCGCCAGATGCCACAAATAGAATATGGTCTGTTTTCACCATGCCGTGCTTAGTTGAAACTGTGCTACCTTCAATCAGTGGTAGTAGGTCACGTTGCACACCTTCACGAGAGACATCAGGGCCAGAACTTTCGCCACGCTTACAAATCTTATCGATCTCATCGATAAACACGATACCGTTATTCTCAACGTTAAAGATCGCCTGCTCTTTCAGCTCTTCTTGGTTCACAAGCTTAGCTGCTTCTTCTTCGGTCAATGCTTTGAAGGCATCTTTGATCTTCAGTTTACGCTTCTTCTTAGTATCTCCCGCTAGGTTTTGGAACATACCTTGAAGTTGGTTAGTCATCTCTTCCATGCCAGGAGGCGCCATGATTTCTACACCCATCTGAGGCGCGGCTACATCGATTTCGATCTCTTTGTCGTCTAACTTGCCTTCACGAAGCTTCTTGCGGAAGATTTGACGTGTATTAGAAGCGCTATCATCTTGCTGCTCGTTTTGCCCCCAAGCATCGCGAGCAGGCGGTAGCAGAGCATCAAGAATACGTTCTTCAGCTTGCTCTTCAGCGCGGAACTTTACTTTTTCCATCGCTTGTTGATGAGTCATCTTAATTGCAACATCAGTAAGGTCACGGATAATCGTTTCCACTTCCTTACCAACATAACCGACCTCAGTAAACTTAGTCGCTTCAACCTTGATAAACGGTGCATTCGCCAGTTTCGCTAGGCGGCGAGCAATTTCAGTTTTACCGACACCAGTAGGACCAATCATTAGAATGTTTTTTGGTGTCACTTCAACACGCAAGCTCTCTTCAAGCTGCATACGGCGCCAACGGTTACGCAGCGCAATCGCCACTGAGCGCTTTGCGTTCTCTTGGCCGATAATATGGCGGTTAAGCTCATGAACAATTTCGCGGGGAGTCATTTCAGACATAATCAAATTCCTTAAATTCAGTAGCCACTATCCGGGGTTATTCAGCGTTAAGTTCAACTGGGATTTCTAGTTCTTCGATAGTGTGGTGATGATTGGTAAATACACAGATATCACCAGCAATTTTTAGTGATTTCTCCGCGACATCACGAGCATCTAGCTCTGTGTTCTCAAGTAAAGCCGTCGCTGCTGCTTGAGCGAAATTACCACCAGAGCCAATCGCAATCAGATCGTTCTCAGGCTGTACCACATCACCATTACCAGTGATGATAAGCGAGGCTGTTTCATCTGCTACCGCGAGTAGGGCTTCAAGTTTGCGTAGTGCGCGATCACTGCGCCAGTCTTTGGCCAGCTCAACAGCCGCTTTGGTTAGATGGCCTTGGTGCATTTGCAGTTTGCTTTCAAACTTTTCAAACAGCGTAAATGCGTCTGCGGTACCACCAGCAAAGCCAGCAAGCACTTTGTTGTTGTACAAACGACGTACTTTACGTGCGTTGCCTTTCATCACAGTGTTACCCAGTGATACTTGTCCATCGCCGGCAATGACGACTTTGTTGTTTCGACGTACAGATACAATAGTAGTCACGAGTAGGGCCTCATAATTGTTTTAATCTCAGTGTTAAAGATTATATGAGGTTATAGCGAGAGGAATTCAAGGGGTGGGATGCGGGATGCGGGATGCGGGATTTTTTATCCTTTCCATAGCGAAGCGTTCCATAGGACGTAGTCCGTTCCAGTTATCCACAAGCGGAGCGTTCCATAAAACGCAGCCAATAAAAAACGAACCCATCAGGGTTCGCTTTTAATATCTTTACTGCGCTTCTTTCCAAATTGCACAAGGTTCAATCTTGGCGCGCTGAAGTTTGTGTTTGTCTCGCTCAGCGTCACGCTTGAACTTATATGGTCCGAGCACTACCCGATACCATTTGCTACCTTCTTTTTTACGGATCTTACTGTTTATGCCTTGAAAAGCGATATCAAGCTTACGTGCTTCAGCCTGCGAGGCATTGGTATACGCGCCACACTGCATTATGTATGGGATCTCAGACACCACCTGCTTTTTGGCTGTCACTTCAATTTCGCGGCTTGGTAAAGACTCAACATAGTCCCATTTTTCCTCCGGAGGAGGTGGCAATGCTTTTTCAGTTTTGGGTTTAGATTTCGGCTTAGTTTGCTTTACTACAGGCTGCGACGGTTGAGGGTCATTACTGAGCGCATATAACCCATACCCAAATCCACACACCAGCAGAATCGCCAGCAATCCACTGCGCCAAGGCCTTCTCTTTGGCGCCGACTTCTTACGCGCTGGTTTTCGCCCACTGTTTCCGCGACCACGTTTTACATAATCTCTATTTGCCACTGCTGTACATCAACATCTATTGCCTCTTTCGCTATGGTAATGCAGTTTGCGCCCTGATTACAGAGGGGAAATGGAAGCGGCGCATCAAAATGCGCCGCGGATAGAGAAGGTTTGGTCAGATGATTCTTGGTGGAGCCGCACTTTCCCTCACAATCAGCTGAGTTTCCAGCAACCTTGAGCCAGCGCGGACGTCATGTCCTCTAAGCAATTCGAGCATCATCAGCATCGCCTGACGACCAATTTCGTAACGTGGCTGAGAGATGGTGGTCAACGGTGGATCACAGTACTGGGCAAATTGAATATCATCGAAGCCCACTACAGAAAGGTCTTGCGGAATACGTAAACCCAATTTCTTGGCTTCCTGAATCGCTCCAATTGCCATCGCGTCATTGTGACAGAAAATAGCCGTTGGTGGCTCAGGCAGGGAAAGAAGCTTGCGTAATGCTTTTGCACCATCTTCGAATGAGAAATCACCATAAGTGCAGTAATTTGGGTTCATCGTGATGCCCGCTCGGCGAAGTGCCTGCTGATAGCCTTGATAGCGGAACTGGCATAACACCGCCGAGTCCGGACCAGATATCTGCGCGATGCGCTTATGACCCATTTGCGTCAGATAATTAACAGCTTCAAATGCTGAAGTCAGATTATCGATGTGGACCGTCGGCAACTCTAACTCCGGAGCAAACTCACACGCCATCACCATAGGTGGTAAGTTTTTCTGCTCTGGTTTGCTTACATCAAATGGGAGATCAGTACCAAGCAGCAACATCCCATCCGCTTGCTTAGTAAAGACAAGATTGACAAAAGAGCTCTCACGCTTTTTCTGCTGGCCACTGTCTCCGAGAAGTACGATGTACCCATGCTCCATCGCCGCATCCTCTATCCCACGGATAATCTCTGTATAATAGGGATCACAGATGTCCGGAATAATAGCTATGATGGTCTTTGACTCATTTCGGCGCAGGTTGCGCGCAAGAGAATTTGGTGAATACCCGGCTTCCAAAACTGCATCTTCGACCCGCTTCCGTGTGGCTGTAGATACTTTTTCCGGGTTCATTAGAGCACGCGATACTGTTGCTGTTGAAACGCCTGCTAGTTGAGCAACATCCTTCATTGTCGCCATATATTAATTACCCTCTTCATTTTCTAAACATGGTAGCGCTTGGTGCCACCTAAACCGATTTTGATGAGCTGAAACTCATTCTTATGTTTATTGCCTAGAGCAATCGTTTACCTGTCTTATATCAATCAATTTATTCAATCGAGCTAATCCATAGTTTATTCATTTCGAAACATAAAGTTACGGGAAGATTAACAAAATTAAACCCGGTGATGAGATGCTAATCACAATTAAATGAAAAAGATGCAAATCAACTCAAGTCCTGCGGCTCAATATCTAGAGACCAGCGAACTCTCTTCGCATTTGGCAACATTTGGATCGCTGGCTTTGCACTCCCTAATAGTTTTTGCATCGTTGATCGAGTTTGCGTCTGCAACATTAGCTGCCAGCGGTATTTGCCTGACCGCTTCGCCAACGGGGATGGCGTAGGACCTAGCACCTGACAGCAATCATCAAATAGTGGGTGCGCTTCCAACGTATGGCGTACTTGACGCAAAAATGCTTCTACATAGTGAGAGTCATTCGCCTCAGCACGGAACAAGGTTAAGTAAGAGTATGGAGGCAACATAGCCAGTTTACGTTCCTGCAAGGCGGTCTCGGCAAAATATCGATAACTTTTCGTCAGCAGAGCTTGAAGTAAACTATGTTCAGGATGATGGGTTTGCAGTATAACTTCTCCTGGCTTACTGGCTCGCCCTGCTCGTCCTGCAACCTGAATAAACAATTGAGCCAAACGCTCTGAGGCTCTAAAGTCACTGCTGTATAGTGATCCATCGACATCCAACAACGCCACCAATGTCACATCTGGAAAATGATGACCTTTCGCCAACATTTGCGTACCAATCAATATTTGGTATTTACCGCTGCGAATAGCTCCGAGAGCTGATTCAAGACTGCCTTTACGTCGGGTACTGTCGCGATCAATACGAATGGTTTGATATTCAGGAAAAATCTCACCAAGCTGCGCTTCGAGCTGCTCAGTCCCTACACCCACCGTGACTAAATTGGACGATCCGCATCCTTGGCACTGATGAATAGTGGGCTGCTGGGAACCACAATGATGGCAACGGATCTCATTGCTGTATTGATGGTAGGTATAGTAAGCATCGCATCGTTTACATTCCGCAATCCAACCGCAATCATGGCACATCAAGGCTGGCGAAAAACCGCGACGATTGAGGAATAACATCACCTGGTTACCGGCACTGAGATGATGACGCATCTCCGCAATCAGAGAGGCGGATAAACCGCTCTCCAGATACTGGCCTTTCACATCCAGTACCTTGTTTGTCGTCGGAACAGCATTACCAGCGCGCTCGGTCAGTGTCAGATGGTGATACTTGCCAGATAAAGCATTATGTAGAGTTTCCAGAGCTGGTGTTGCCGATCCGAGTACAATTGGAATTTGCTCTTTGCTAGCTCGCATCACAGCAACATCACGCGCATGATAGCGAAGGCTGTCTTGCTGCTTATAAGAAGCATCGTGCTCTTCATCAACAATGATGATGCCGAGATCAGCAAAAGGCGTCAGCAGTGCTGAACGTGTACCAATAACGATGCCAGCAGCTTGATCTCGGGCACTTAACCAAGCATTCAATCTTTCGCTGTCGTTAAGCCCCGAATGAATCACTTCGACTGGCACATCAAACCTGTGGCGAAAACGGTTAATGGTTTGTGGTGTCAAGCCAATTTCAGGCACTAATACTAGGGCTTGCTGCCCTTTCTCCAGCACTGGCTTGATAAGGTTAAGATAAACTTCCGTCTTACCTGAACCGGTCACTCCGTCCAGTAAGAAACAACCAAAGCCATCAAAGCTATTAACAGTCGCAATAGCGATAGCCTGCTCTTCATTAAGCTTTGGCTTATCCACATCAGCTTCAACCTGCCGGCTCCAATCGCGAATCTCCGGTTTACACTTTATCGACTCAATCCAGCCTTTCTCCTGCAAGGTTTTGAGAACGCTAGAGCTGACTTCTTGATCAATGAAATGCTGGTGTGGTACTGAACCACTTTCAAGCATATGCATGACCTTAGCCTGCTTGACTGCTCGGCCAAAACCTAACATCAGTTGGTTACGCCCAGTATTAGTCAACTGCCACTCCACCAGCGTTGCAAAATCGGCTTCTTTACCTTTACGAAGTGCACTTGGCATCGCATTGATCAGGGTGTCTCCAAGAGGGTACTGATAAAACTGACTGCACCATTGCAACAACTCATAGAGGCTATCTGGCCAAACAGGCTGAGAGTCCAGCACTTTTTTTAGCGGTTTGAGCTTGTCAACACTGAACTCGGACTGATTCACCAACGCCGTGACCACGCCGACCAGCGTCTGACGACCAAACGGAACAGACACACGCCCACCAATAATAGGAAACAGGTGAACAGGAATCTGATAATCAAACTGTTTGTCGAGTGGTACAGGTAAAGCCACTCGGGCAATTGTCGGTCGCATATAGACTTAAAGCACAATGAAAGGAACTCAGTTAGTCTAAGGGAAAAGCACTAAGCGCGAAAGTCACAGCATTGCTAACCCGATTTCTAGCACGGATAAAGACCAGTGGCTAAAAAAGTAGCAATTTTCTTAGTAAATCAGTTGATCCCTAAGTCTGTATTCATTACTATATCGCGCCTTAGAGATATGGCTTGCTTTTGAGCAGCGGTATCCAAAGGAAATTTTATTAACTACGTGTGGTGTCCGGCATAGAATCGGATAGCGACACGGCCTATTTTAGAGGTTCTCCCATGAAAGCTGGTATCCACCCAGAATACAAAGCCGTTAAAGCAACTTGTTCTTGCGGTAACTCTTTCGAGTTCAACTCAACTCTAACTAAAGAGTCAATCCACCTAGACGTATGTGACAAATGTCACCCATTCTACACTGGTAAGCAGCGTATCGTTGATACTGGCGGCCGTGTAGATCGCTTCAACAAGCGTTTCGGTGCTCTTTCTTCTAAGAAGTAATTTCTTTTTAGATGAAGAGAAAAGGACGCTACGGCGTCCTTTTTTGTTCCCTACATCCCCAGCGAATCATTCAGAGTAATATCTTCCACTGTTTGATATTCGCCAGCCACATCTCTAACCATCTGGTCTTATCTCCTGTCATTTAGCACATTTTATTGCTTTAGCTCGCATTCTGACCTTTGCAGCTTGACTTAGTTACTCTAGAATGGGTTCCCCCCTATCCTAATTATTAATAACGAGTACCTACACCTATGTCCGATGACAATCACCAAGAACTATCCCCTGAAGAACAATTCCGTCAGCAAGCATTGGATTACCATGCCTACCCTACAGCAGGCAAGATTTCGGTTGAGCTGACAACACCAGCTGAAACGGCAGGTGATCTAGCGTTAGCATACAGCCCAGGCGTGGCTGAGCCAGTACGTGAAATTGCTCAGAATGCAGATAATGTCTACAAATATACCTCTAAAGGTAACATGGTAGCGGTTATCTCCAACGGAACAGCTATTCTTGGTCTTGGAAACTTAGGTCCGCTGGCATCTAAGCCTGTCATGGAAGGTAAAGCTCTCCTGTTCAAACGCTTTGCAGGTTTGGACTCTATCGACATTGAAGTCAAACACCGCACGATCGAAGAGTTCGTCGATACCGTCGCTAACATTGCCGATACCTTTGGAGGTATCAACCTCGAAGACATCAAAGCACCAGACTGTTTTGAGATTGAAAAACAGCTGATCGAGCGCTGTGATGTACCGGTTTTTCACGACGACCAGCATGGTACAGCTATCGTCACCGCAGCAGGTATGCTTAACGCAATTGAACTCCAAGGCAAAAAGCTAGAAGATGCTACGATTGTTTGTCTTGGCGCCGGTGCTGCAGCAGTGGCTTGTATGGAACTACTGATTAAATGTGGTGCGATGCGTGAAAAAATTTACATGCTTGACCGCAAAGGTGTTATCCACACTCGCCGTGATGATCTCAACGAATACAAGCAACTATTTGCCAACAACACTGACAAGCGTACACTGGAAGACGTAATTGAAGGTGCTGACCTATTCTTGGGCGTATCTGGCCCGAACTTACTCGCACCTGAAGCACTAAAACTGATGGCTGATAAACCTGTGGTCTTCGCATGTTCAAACCCAGACCCGGAAATCAAGCCAGAGCTGGCACACGAAGTACGTGATGATTTAATCATGGGTACAGGCCGTAGTGACTACCCGAACCAAGTGAACAACGTGTTGTGTTTCCCATTCATCTTCCGCGGCGCTCTAGACGTTCGAGCTAGCGAAATCAACGATGAAATGAAGCTCGCTGCCGTAGATGCCATTCGTGAACTAGCGAAAGAAGACGTTCCAGCAGAAGTATTGAAAGCCGCTGGCGTAGATAAGCTGGAATTTGGCCCTGGTTACATCATTCCTAAACCGATGGACTCTCGCCTATTGCCACGTGTCGCAAAAGCGGTTGCTCTTGCAGCAGTAGAGTCGGGTGTGGCTCGTATTGAAATGCCCGAGAATTACATGGAAGCGTAGGCCTTCCTCTCTAGCAACAAAAAACCGCTGAACATTCAGCGGTTTTTTAGTTTTCAGCAAAATAAAAACAAGGCGCGCCGCCAGTTATTACTCTTCGTCATAGGCTTCGAATTCAATACCCATCTCAGTCATGAGTTTTTTTACTTCCGCCGGGATATCATCTGGGCGATCTTTACGCAAATCTTCATCAGTCGGTAATGGTTGGCCAGTATAAGCATGTAGAAACGCTTCACACAGCAGCTCACTGTTTGTCGCATGGCGCAAGTTATTGATCTGACGACGCGTTCGCTCATCAGTTAAAACCTTCAATACTTTCAATGGAATAGAAACTGTAATCTTCTTTACTTGCTCGCTTTTTTTTCCATGTTCAGCATACGGACTTATGTATTCGCCGTTCCAATCTGCCATTGCGCACCTTTATGATTCATTATGTATAAAGTTAGAAAGCGTAATTTTAGCGGGATTCATGTCCACAAGCAAAGACATATAGACGTCTAGAAGTGTTGACGTCTCAAAAAATGAGAAGTAAAGTGAAGGGATATACGATTGGAATAACATATATCTAACATCCGGCAATTAGGTATAGTGTAGTCTCCAGTCAAGTCACTACAGTTCGAAAGGAAACACTTATGAGCGCCCGTAAACCAGCCACAATCGCGGTACGTACTGGTATCGAGTCAGACACTCAGCATCATGCCGTTGTGCCACCTATTTACCTCTCGACTAACTACGGATTTCCCGCCTTCGGTGAAGTGCCCAAATATGACTATACTCGCTCAGGTAACCCAAACCGTGGTTTGCTAGAAAAAGCGCTCTATGAACTGGAGTCTGGTAGAGGCGCAGTAGTAACCAACTGTGGAACCTCAGCATTAAACCTGTGGGTCTCCGCATTTCTTGGCCCAGATGACCTGATCATTGCGCCACACGATTGCTACGGCGGTACGTACCGTTTGTTTAACACCCGCGCTCAGAAAGGTGACTTCAAGGTTCAGTTTGTCGATCAGTCTGATCAAAAAGCCTTGGACGACGCCATTGCAAAGCAGCCTAAATTGATTCTGTTAGAAACACCGTCCAATCCTCTGGTTCGAGTCGTCGACATAGCCGCAGTATGTGAAAAAGCCCGTCAAGTTGGAGCATTGGTTGGCGTCGACAATACCTTTTTGACTCCTGTGTTCCAAAAACCTCTAGAGCTAGGGGCTGACTTCGTCATTCACTCAACAACCAAATACATTAACGGCCATTCAGATGTGATTGGTGGTGTGGTAATCACCAAAACTGAGCAGCATGCTGAAGATCTTGCTTGGTGGGGCAACTGCATCGGTGCGACTGGTACACCATTCGACAGCTATATGACATTACGCGGTATTCGCACCTTGGGTGCACGAATGAAAGTGCATGAAGAAAGCTCGGCACAAATCCTCAATTACCTGCAGTCTCAGTCTCTGGTGGGGAACATCTATCACCCTAGCTTGCCGGAACACCCTGGTCACGAGATTGCGAAAAAGCAACAGTCTGGATTCGGCTCTATGCTTAGTTTTGAGTTTGCAGGCAGCTTTGAACAGCTCAAGCACTTTGTTAGTGAGCTAGAGCTGTTCTCACTCGCCGAATCACTTGGCGGTGTAGAAAGCCTGATTTGCCACCCAGCGTCAATGACACACCGAGCTATGGGTGAAGTCGCATTAGCAGAAGCTGGTGTTTCACAGCAACTGCTCCGCCTTTCCGTCGGCCTCGAAGATGCGGATGACCTGATTGCCGATCTTGAACAAGCATTCAGTAAAACTCGGGAGGCGTTGTCATGAGTCAGCAGCGCCAATTGCATAAATTTGGCGGTAGTAGCCTCGCAGATCCAGACTGCTACCGCCGCGTAGTCAATATTCTCAAAGAGTATTCTGATAAAGAAGACTTAATTGTCGTCTCAGCGGCAGGCAAGACCACCAATCGTTTGATTGAGTTTTTAGACTCTCTTAACAAAGACGGTCGCCTCGCACACGAAGCATTGCAGTCATTACGCCAGTTTCAGGTCCAGCTAATCGAAGACCTGTTACAAGGTGAAATCCAACAGCAGCTTCTTGCCACACTCAACGACGAATTCACCACACTGGGTGAGCTAACAGCTCCCTTAAAAACTGCCGAGCGCGCAGCCGTATTGGGTCATGGAGAGGTTTGGTCTTCTCGACTACTGGCAGCATTACTAAATCAAAATGACCTACAGGCCGTTGCTCTAGATGCAAGAACCTTCCTGCGTGCCGAAGCAGGTACACAACCTGAAGTCGACCGAGGCACCTCCTATCCGCTGCTCAAGGAAGTACTCGCTCAACACGCCCATCATCGCGTTGTGATCACGGGCTTTATGGCACAGGATGAGCAAAGCCATACCGTACTGCTTGGTCGCAATGGCTCGGATTACTCCGCTACCGTTATTGGTGCACTAGCCGAAGTGAAACGTGTCACAATCTGGAGCGACGTGGCCGGAGTCTACAGTGCAGACCCTCGTTTAGTCTCTGATGCATGCCTTCTACCATTACTTCGCCTTGATGAAGCCAGTGAGTTAGCCCGACTTGCTGCGCCAGTCCTGCACAGCCGTACTCTTCAGCCAGTCGCGCAAAGTACGATGGACTTGCATCTACGTTGCAGCCACGAACCAGAGGACGGCTCCACACGCATTGAACGTGTGCTGGCCTCAGGTCGCGGTGCGAAAATCATCTCGTCGCTGAAAGAAGTACTGCTGATCCAACTAAATTTTGCCTCTGGACACGATTTCAGCCGCCTTGAACAAGAAACCCTAACCGGTCTGAAGCGAGCTCAACTTGAGCCACTGACCTATGAAGCACAAGAAGATCAACAAACACTGCGTTTAGCGTATACCGCAGAGATTGCAGGCGGTGCTCTCGAGTACCTGCAAGACGCTGCAATAGAAGCTGAAATTAAGCTCAAAGAAGGCTATTCGTTAATTGCAGCTGTCGGCGCAGGCGTCACTAAAAGCGCCAACCATTGTTATGGCTTCTACCAAAAGCTTAAGTCTTCTCCGGTGGAGTTTGTTTCAGAATCCCAGTCCGGATTAAGCTTAGTCGCGGTGCTGCGTCGTACGGATACTTCTGTTCTGGTCAAGTCAATTCACAGCCAGTTGTTTCAAGCTCAGAAACGTGTCGGCATTGCACTTTGTGGCAAAGGCAATATTGGCTCGAGCTGGCTTGAACTTTTCGCTGAGCAAAAAGCAGAGCTAGAAAAACGTCGCGGCATGAACTTCGAATTGGTTGCTGTTGTTGGCAGCCAAAACTACTGGTTCAATCCTAAAGGGATTGATGCCAGTACCGTAAGCGGCCACTACGAAGAAGAAGCCATTGAGTATCAAGGCGATGAGTGGGTAAGAAAACTTGGCGCGATTCAGGGCTACGATGACGTCGTTGTGCTTGATGTGACGGCCAGCCAGCAACTGGCCGAACGTTACCTGAATATAGCAGAACAAGGTCTGCACCTTATCTCAGCCAACAAAGTCGCTGGCTCTGCATCGAGTGATTATTATCATCAAGTGCAAGATGCTTTTGCCAAGATAAACCGCCATTGGCTTTACAATGCAACGGTTGGAGCTGGTTTACCGATCAACCATACGGTGAAAGACCTACGGGAAAGTGGCGATGACATTCATGCTTTGTCGGGTATTTTCTCTGGCACGCTTTCTTGGCTGTTTCAGCAGTATGACGGTAATGTACCTTTTGCAGAACTAGTGGATCTCGCTTGGCAGCAAGGTTTGACTGAACCGGACCCGCGCTGCGATCTGGATGGCTCTGATGTAATGCGTAAGCTAGTTATTTTAGCGCGTGAAGCCGGGCTCGATCTGGAACCAGAAGCGGTTAAAGTGGAAAGTCTGGTTCCTGCTGAGCTTGCCGATCTGTCGCTGGACGACTTCCTCGATAAAAGCCAACTATTAAGTGAGCTGTTAGCCGAGCGTTTAGAGAAAGCTCAGCGCGAAGACAAGATACTGCGCTACGTTGCAAGACTGGAGAAAAATGGTTCCGCAACAGTCGGCGTTGAAGCGCTTAGCAAAGAGCATGCTCTGGCTAACTTGCTGCCATGTGACAACATCTTCGCCATCGAAAGCAAATGGTACAAGGATAATCCACTGGTCATTCGCGGCCCCGGCGCAGGCCGAGAGGTTACCGCAGGTGCAATTCAGTCTGACCTCAACCTGCTTTCCAGCTTGTTATAATTGAATAAAGCGCAGCCCTTAGCTGCGCTTTTTCTTTCTCAGTTATACCATTACCTTTCAAGTTGAAAACGTCTAATATTTAACTTGAGAAAAATTCATAATCGTACTGTTGACTTTAAATCGTATTCAATACATTCTGTGGACATATAGACGTCTAAACGTCGATTTGAGGATTTGAGTTTTGTGGTCTAGTAACCACATGGAGAGAGTAAGATGGGATATACGCACGCCGGCCATATAGATGCCTTAAACCAGAATATTGCCGAACTTTCTGACAACATCAATGTGTCATTCGAGTTTTTTCCACCCAGCAGTGAAAAGATGGAAGAAACCCTATGGAACTCAGTCCATCGCCTCAAAACGCTAAAGCCTAAATTCGTTTCTGTCACTTACGGTGCGAATTCAGGTGAACGTGACCGCACACACTCCATCATTAAAGAAATTAAAGCTGAAACAGGGCTAGTTGCCGCTCCCCACCTAACGTGTATTGACGCGTCACGTGAAGAGCTAGCACGTATTGCTGATGATTACTGGGCGAACGGTATTCAGAGCATCGTCGCGTTGCGTGGTGACATCCCACCGGGCGGCGGTAAGCCTGAAATGTACGCCTCCGATCTGGTGAAACTGCTTAAAGAGCGTCACGATTTTGATATCTCCGTTGCCGCTTTCCCAGAAGTGCACCCAGAAGCCAAAAGTGCGCAGGCGGATCTACTCAACCTCAAACGTAAAGTAGATGCAGGCGCAAACCGCGCTATTACTCAGTTCTTCTTTGACGTTGAAAGCTATCTTCGTTTCCGTGACCGCTGTGTTGCAGCAGGCATCGACGTTGAAATCGTACCGGGTATTTTACCTGTTTCGAACTTTAAGCAAGCCTCACGCTTTGCCGCTCAGAACAACGTTAAAGTACCAAACTGGATGGCGAAACAGTTTGAAGGCTTGGATGATGACCCAACCACACGTCAGCTAGTTGGTGCGAGCCAAGCCATCGATATGATTCGAGTGCTGAGCCGAGAAGGTGTGAAAGACTTCCACTTCTACACACTAAACCGTGCAGAAATGACCTATGCGCTGTGCCATACCTTAGGCGTGCGACCTGTGGTGTAATCTCAACACTAATGACCCCTCTAAAAATGCAAAAAGGGTAGCCATGGCTACCCTTTTTATCATTAGACTATGATTACTCTACTTCGTCCATCTTACCTAGCAGATTACGAATACGATCCTGCCAAGCTGAATGTTCTTGTTGCATCTGCTGCGCTTTTTGTTCGATCTCTTCACGGCTAGAACGCAGTTCATTTGCTTCTACTGCCAGCTTCTCTTTTTCTTCTTTCAGCTCTTCCACTTCCATTTGTAGAAGTGCAATGGTGTCAACTGCAGTTTGGATTTTCGCTTCTAGTTTTTCTAGTACTTCAAAAGACATCTTAGCCTACCTTGTATTGTCCGGTTATTGTGAAGAGCTTTCTCCACCTAATGTACTCATTCTACTCAGGCAGAGAGTGATAAACACGCCCTATATTCTATATTTCGCACCATTCGGTCAAAAAAGCAGCATACATTGACAATGCACTGACGGAGAAGCTCTGAGAGCACATTTTTTATCGATTTCCCCCTGATTTTGATCGAGTTCAATTTCGCTTGGCGAAAGTGGCAAACGTTTACTTGCAACTATGCTAAAATCCTGCGCGTTTAATTCATTCCCCTATTCTCTAGATTTGGAGTCATTATGAAACGCGATTTAGCAATGGCATTTTCCCGAGTAACAGAAGGCGCCGCATTGGCTGGTTATAAATGGCTGGGACGTGGTGACAAAAATGCGGCTGACGGCGCTGCCGTTGAAGTGATGCGAACCTTGCTCAATAAGACCGATATCAGTGGGGAAATTGTGATTGGTGAAGGCGAGATTGACGATGCGCCTATGCTGTATATTGGAGAACACGTCGGAATCGGCGGGGATGCAGTCGATATTGCAGTCGACCCAATTGAAGGTACGCGCATGACGGCTATGGGGCAATCCAATGCGTTAGCCGTACTCGCCGCAGGTGAGAAAGGCAGCTTCCTAAAAGCACCTGACATGTACATGGAAAAGTTAGTCGTTGGCCCTTGTGCGAAAGGCTGTATTGACCTCAATAAGCCACTGAAAGAAAATCTAGAGAACGTCGCCCAAGCGTTGAATAAAACGCTAGATACGCTAGTCGTCATTACACTAGCTAAGCCACGCCATGACCAAGTTATAACAGAGATGCAGGCAATGGGGATACGTGTGTTTGCTGTTCCAGATGGCGATGTGGCCGCTTCGATTCTAACATGTATGCCTAACAGCGAAGTTGATGCAATGTACTGCATTGGCGGCGCACCCGAAGGGGTGGTGTCTGCTGCAGTGATCCGCGCTCTGGATGGTGACATGCATGGCCGTTTACTGCCCCGTCATGAGGTCAAAGGTGATACGGAAGAAAACCGAATTTATGGGACTGCAGAGCTAAAACGCTGTAAAGAAATGGGCGTAGAAGCGAATACAGTACTCACGATGGAAGAGATGGCCAAGAGCGATAATGTGGTCTTCTCAGCAACGGGGATTACTAAAGGTGATCTTCTCGATGGCATCACTCGCCAAGGTAACATTGCGACCACAGAAACACTGCTTATCCGTGGTCGTTGCCGTACCATTCGTAGAATTAAGTCCACTCACTATCTTGAGCGCAAAGACGCTGAAGTAAGAGAGATCATTCTCTAGCACCTAGTGGCGTTGCTAGAAGGGGGAGCTAACCTTCTGATCCTGTAAACACAGCCCATTAGATACGAAAACGGAGCCTAACGGCTCCGCTTTATTTGGCTAAGTAGCTAGGGATGATTACATCATACCACCCATGCCACCCATACCACCCATGCCGCCCATATCAGGCATTGCAGGAGCATCTTTTTGTGGTAGGTCTGTCACCATGGCTTCAGTCGTAATCATTAGACCCGCTACTGATGCAGCAAACTGAAGTGCGCTGCGAGTAACCTTAGTTGGATCTAAGATACCCATTGCGATCATGTCGCCATACTCACCAGTTGCAGCATTGTAGCCGTATGAGCCTTCACCGCCTTTCACGTTGTTCGCAACCACTGATTCTTCATCGCCTGCGTTCATAGTGATTTGACGGATAGGAGCCTCCATTGCACGTAGAGCAACGCGGATACCCACGTTTTGTTCTTCGTTATCACCTTGAAGTTCAGTGATCTTAGAAGCCGCGCGGATTAGCGCTACGCCACCACCAGCAACTACGCCCTCTTCAACTGCAGCGCGAGTCGCGTGTAGAGCATCTTCTACGCGATCTTTCTTCTCTTTCATTTCAACTTCAGTCGCAGCGCCAACTTTGATCACTGCAACACCGCCTGCTAGTTTAGCAACGCGCTCTTGTAGCTTCTCTTTGTCATAATCTGAAGTTGCTTCTTCGATTTGTTGACGGATTTGAGCAACACGACCAGAGATCATGGCTTCTTCACCAATGCCATCAATGATCGTTGTGTTTTCTTTAGTGATAGCAACGCGCTTCGCTTGGCCTAGGTCTTCTAGAACCACTTTCTCTAGCTCTAGACCTACTTCTTCAGAAATCACTGTACCGCCCGTTAGGATAGCGATGTCTTGAAGCATGGCTTTACGACGATCACCGAAACCAGGTGCTTTAACCGCCGCTACTTTCACGATGCCGCGCATGTTATTCACGACTAGAGTTGCTAATGCTTCGCCTTCAACGTCTTCTGCGATAATTAATAGAGGGCGAGAGGCTTTAGCGACTGCTTCTAGAGTCGGAAGAAGTTCGCGGATGTTTGATACTTTCTTGTCGATTAGAAGAATGAAAGGATTCTCTAGATCAACAGAACCTGCTTCTTGGTTGTTGATGAAGTAAGGCGATAGATAACCACGGTCGAACTGCATACCTTCAACCACGTCTAGCTCGTCTTGTAGAGCCTGACCTTCTTCAACAGTGATAACGCCATCACGGCCAACTTTTTCCATCGCTTCAGCAATGATATTACCGACACTTGAATCAGAGTTCGCAGAGATAGTACCTACCTGAGCAATCGCTTTAGTGTCTTCACATGGAACTGAAAGCGCTTTTAACTCTTCAACAGCAGCAACAACCGCTTTGTCGATACCACGCTTAAGATCCATTGGGTTCATGCCAGCTGCAACCGCTTTTAAGCCTTCATTTACAATAGCTTGAGCAAGTACAGTTGCCGTTGTTGTACCGTCACCCGCTGCATCGTTTGCTTGAGACGCGACTTCTTTAACCATTTGCGCGCCCATGTTTTGGAACTTGTCTTCCAGTTCGATTTCACGCGCAACAGATACACCATCTTTAGTAATCGTTGGTGCACCGAAAGATTTGTCTAGAACCACGTTACGGCCTTTAGGACCAAGTGTTACTTTTACTGCGTCAGCTAGAACGTTGACACCCTCTAGCATTTTTACGCGTGCGTCGTTACCAAATTTAACGTCTTTAGCAGCCATCTTTAGTTTCCTTTTCTAAATTCTTTGTTTTGATTTTCAGCTGAACTTGAGCAAAAAATTACTCAATGATTGCTATTATTCAACGATTGCCATGATGTCATTTTCAGACATCACTAGCACTTCTTTACCGTCGATTTTTTCAGTTTTAGTACCGTAACCTTCAGCGAAGATAACAGTGTCGCCAACTTTCACGTCCAGTGGCATCACAGTGCCATTTTCTAGAATGCGGCCTTTACCTACAGCTAGAATTACGCCGCGAGTAGATTTCTCTGCAGCAGAACCAGTCAGAACAATGCCACCTGCTGATTTAGACTCAACTTCTTGGCGTTCTACGATAACTCGGTCGTGTAATGGACGAATGTTCATCGGTCGTCTCTCCTGATTAGTTTCCATATTTGACATGATGAATGGCTATAAAAGCCCAATGCTGTCTATATGAGGCACAAAGAGAAGAAACCCAAGGGCAAAGAGAAAGTTTTTGTGTGATCTGGTTCTTAGATGCTAGTTGGAATGGAGAAAGCCGGATTCATTGCGAAATGAATCCGGCTAAAAGTTAGTTAGTCTTGCTCTCTACGAAAAACAAAGCATATTAGAGCTATAACTACACCTAACATACCGCCAATGAGCGTACCAATGGCCGTAATTAATGTGCGCTTAGGTTTATCACGTGTGATTGGTTGCTCAACATCCTCTAATAAACGGAACGTTTGAAAGTCAATACTGCGTTCAACGCTTAGAGTTTTGAGCATTTGTAATTTTGCGTCAATTTGTTGAAGGCGAGGTTCAATAATACTTAAGTTTTCTATCGAATTTAAAGCTTCGACTTTAGCCGCTATAGCTTTTGAGCCCATATCAATCCCGA
Source organism: Vibrio sp. T11.5 (assembly GCF_027587155.1). Lineage (NCBI taxonomy): Bacteria > Pseudomonadati > Pseudomonadota > Gammaproteobacteria > Vibrionales > Vibrionaceae > Vibrio > Vibrio sp. T11.5. Next base: position 20,276 of record NZ_JAPPTP010000019.1, on the reverse strand, counting down.
ACAACTCTCTACTATCATTGGTTTGAATCGGAGATGTGACACCCGCTGCTTTCGCAATGCTGAGTGCATATTTCGCTCTATCGGCTTCGATTGTAAGGCGATTTTTAGCTTGAACTTCTAAAATTCTCTTTTGCTGTGTCAATTCATTTTTTTTTGCGGAGACTATTGCTTCTAGATTATTTAAAGCATCTTGGTGCGTCTTTGTTTTGATTGTTTTTATATAGTTAACCAACAATAAATAACTACTTTCACTACTGGTAGACTGAAAGCCAATGTTGTAGGGGGTTAGCTCACTATCAGGATTTTCAGCTTTGATTGTGATATTTCCGAACCATTGAGAGTACAATGCATGTCTGGCTTTTGTAAGCTCGTCTTCATCTAACTCCGTATTTAGCTTCTTTTTAAACTGTTGAAATTCCTTACTAGATTCTAAGAAGTTACGTTTGTTATTATTTGAATTAAAAGCATCAACAAACCTCTTAAACAAGACTTCTGAGTCAATCAAGTTATCGAGTTCTTCACTGACTAAAACCGTCCCATCATCTTGATAAATATTAAAAACAGGCTGAAACTGCTTAACTTGTTGCCTATATGCTGCCATATCATACGCTTGTGCTGGACCTACTTTTGCTTTTGACGACCACCACTCTTGAGAGTTAATTGCGAAGATAGCCGCAGCAATAGTAAAAGACAACGTAGTAGCAATAATTAACCATTTACTATACCAAAGTCCTGTAAGTAGTTCTCTAAGATCAATTTCACCTTTGTTGTATAAAGGGGGAGAAATTTGAGATGAGTAATGGCGATCTATGGATGATTGCTGTGTTTGCACGCTCACGTTTAGTCCTTCTAAGGTGACAACACCTTAACTATTCTAATAATTCTATATCAGCGCGGGATTGTAACATAGCGAATATACAGTGAACAGGGCTTCGGCTTAACTTGAACAATTGATTACACTAATTATCTTAACGCCATTCATCTAGCAGAATTAGTTCTCCATCTTGAACAGATTTATCTCGCACATCCCCTTCGAGGGCCTCGTGAAATTTACCTATCTGACTAACTAACTCTCTCATCAACACTACATTAGTATGGTTAGGGTTTTTGCAATGACCGACTACCCTGTCAATATGACTTTGCTGAGCCCACAATCTATCTCGCATTTCCTCAGAAGCAGACTGAATCATTTCTTGGCACATCTCTTGTTTAAATCGATTAAAAGCTTCTGGATTATCTTGTGCCAGAACCATTAGTTCGTCAAAAGTAGGTAGGGTTTGATTGATTAATGTTGCACTCATAATTGCTCCTTAGTGGTGATAATTTTATCAACACCATAAAAAGAGCTTAGGCGAAGGATATGAGAAATGAAATAGACCGACCCGAACTTCTCAGTTATGAGACAGTCCATTACATCATCTTGGCTCTATCAAAAGGGAAAGCACGCTTCGCGAACCTATGCCCTACTAGCACGAACGTTGCAAACGCCTCACCGAGATGGTTTAACGTACTTCATCGCCACGAGTTGCTTCTTAAGGCTATAACGTTCAAACAGTCCTTTTAGCGAATTAGGTAACTGACTTGCGTCAATCGTCTTGAAGTTATGTTGAGCATAAAATGTTTCTAGATGACTGTATGCAAAGCAGAAGTCATGCTCAGATAAAACATGCTGAACACAGTAACCCATTAACTGATGACCCAAGCAGCTTCCTCTATGTTCTGGTAACACTAGCATTCCCGTTAGCAATCGGAATTGCTCAATACTTCTAAAACGAACCAATGAGACAATCTGTTGCTCAATAGTACCAACAATTGTCAGCTCATCCTTTTTCGCCTTACCTGAAGGATAGTGAGCTTTGTACAAACGCGAGACAAGGGGGAGTTTTATTGGGTCTAAGGTTTCAATCTGCATTGGGCTCATTATCACCAAACTTCAATTTAGGGTAGAATGCAGGCAGTTTAGATTACTCGATAAATCCGATGCAAATATTAGCTAACGCCGATCTTAGTCGCTCCCACACTTTTTCTATCTCGCAAACCTGCTCTTATCTGGTTGAGGTTACCACCGTTGAAGAAATCAAACATGCCTACCAAAAGCAAGAGTGGTTAAACCTTCCTAAACTAATTTTGGGTAAAGGCAGTAATGTTTTGTTTACCCAGCCCTACCAAGGCGTGGTGGTAATCAATAAGTTGTTCGGTAAGTCGGTCCGTGAAACCGACACGCATTGGCATCTGCATGTCGCTGGCGGTGAAGATTGGCCAAGCTTGGTGGAATGGAGTGTTGAACAAGGTTACTTTGGATTAGAGAATCTCGCTCTCATACCCGGATGTGCGGGCAGCGCTCCTATTCAGAACATCGGTGCTTATGGCGTTGAACTGAAAGACATCTGCGAATATGTCGACGTACTTTGTTTAGAAACTTTCAATACAAAGCGCTTGAGTGCTGAAGAGTGTCAGTTTGGCTATCGAGACTCCATTTTTAAACATGAGTTGTTTGAGAAAGTTATGGTTGTAGCGATCGGCTTAAAGCTCCCAAAGCAGTGGTCAGCAAATATCGAATATGGCCCGCTTCAATCTCTTCACAGCGAAACGCTCACCGCGCAGCAAGTGTTTGAACGAGTGTGCCAAATCCGAATAGAAAAGCTGCCAGACCCTGCCAAGCTTGGCAATGCAGGGAGCTTCTTTAAAAACCCGGTTATCTCCAACCAGCATTTCGAAATGTTAAGTCAACAGTTCTCTAATATTGCAGCGTACCCAACACAAGGTGGTATAAAAGTCGCCGCAGGCTGGCTGATAGATCAATGCCAGTTAAAAGGCCATCAAATCGGTGGTGCTCAGGTCCACCCGAATCAAGCGTTGGTGATAGTGAACACAGACAATGCGTCAGCAAACGATGTGATCAATCTAGCCGCAAAAGTCTGCCAAACCGTATTAGAAAAATATCAGATAGCGTTAGAACATGAAGTGAGATTTATCGGTTCTCATGCAGAAACAAACCTAGAGACAATATTGGAGAGTCAGCAATGAAAGAGCATTCAGCAAAACTTTCTATCTTGAAGGCTTTATCTCAAGGTGGCTTTCATTCCGGAGAAGAACTAGGAGATCAACTTGGTGTATCTAGAGCCGCGATCAGCAAGCATATTAAAGGTATCCAAGCTTGGGGGGTTGATGTGTTTAGCGTACAGGGCAAGGGCTACCAACTCGCCAAGCCTATGCAACTGCTCGATAAAGACCTACTGCAAAAAAGTTTAGCTAACCGCGTCGAGCTAATGCCTGTTATTGACTCAACCAACCAATATCTGCTCGACAGAGCCGATAGCTTAGAGTCAGGGTCTGTGTGCCTTGCAGAGTATCAAGCCAAAGGCAGAGGTCGCCGCGGGCGCGAGTGGGTATCTCCTTTTGGCTCAAACTTATACCTATCAATATTTTGGCGTTTAGATGCCGGTATGGCTGCCGCAATGGGATTAAGTCTGGTAGTTGGTGTGGCGATCGTTGAAGCTCTCGAAGAGATGGGGCTGGCCGGGGTAAAACTAAAGTGGCCGAATGATCTCTACTATCAAGACAAGAAGCTCGCAGGTATTTTGGTAGAAATGTCAGGCCAAGCGGGTGCAGCGGCCAACCTTGTTATAGGAATGGGGCTCAACTTGATGATGTCAGAAGCAACAGAGGGCATTACCCAACCTTGGGCTAGCTTAGATGAAGTTGCCGATAATCAAGAGATTGATAGAAACCAACTTGCGATTACCATGATAACCACCCTTCACAAAGCTTTGGATGACTATGAGCTATGCGGAATGGCGGGGTTTGTTGAGAGATGGAATCGTCTGGACAACTTTATCAATCGTCCAGTGAAACTCATTATGGGGCCTAGAGAGATTTGTGGAATCGCTAAAGGTATCAATGGCCAAGGTGCGGTCATTTTAGAAACCGAGGATGGGTTACAAACCTACATCGGCGGTGAAATCAGTCTTCGTTCTAATCAGTAAATCACAGGTTTTACAACCAGTATTGCGGAACTAGGATCTAGCAACTAGGAACTACTAATACATTTTGCTAATATCCTTGTCCACTTTAAGTAAAGGTAACCCATCCAATATGATGACTAATAGGAACTTATTCGAACAACTTCCTACTTTGGCGCAAGATCCTACTCAATTTGAGACACTTTATGCGGCTAAAGATTTTCGAATTCGCTTAATTGAAGCGATTCGTCAGGCAAGTAAACGAATCTACCTGGTTGCTCTTTATTTGGAGGATGATGAGGCGGGAAGAGAAATCTTGACCGAGCTCTACGAAGCGAAGCAACGTAACCCTGGCCTCGAGATCAATGTATGTGTCGACTGGCACCGAGCTCAACGTGGCTTAATTGGTGCTGAACCTGGCGAAACCAACGCCTCTATGTATAAAAGCTTCGCGGATAATTACGAGCACAGAATTCCAATCTATGGTGTTCCGGTTCGAGGACGTGAAGTATTCGGCGTTTTGCACTTAAAAGGCTTCATTATTGATGACCAAGTTATCTACAGTGGTGCAAGCCTTAACAATATCTATCTCAACTACAAAGAGCGTTATCGTTTCGACCGCTATCATGTGCTAGATAACAAGGCACTATCCGATAGCATGGTCAACTTTGTTCAAAAAGAGATGATCGACCATCCAGCTGTGCACAATCTCGCTTGTTCAAATAAGCCTGAGACTAAAGAGATAAAGCCTCAAATTCGCCAATTACGAGCGTCTCTTGCTAAATCCTCTTATCACTTTGAGTCACAAGAAGTCTCTCAAGAACAGGTTGCTGTTACACCTATCGTAGGGGTTGGAAAGAAACGCAACAAGCTTAATCAAGGCATTAATCAATTACTCTCACAAGCCAAAGATGAAATATTCATCTGCACCCCTTATTTTAATTTCCCTCGCAGCGTAGCTAAGGAAGTAAAAAAAGCGCTAAAGCGTGGTGTGAAGGTGACTATCGTCGTTGGTGACAAAACTGCCAATGACTTTTATATCTCACCTGAGGAAGAGTTTAAAACCATCGGTGGTTTACCTTACCTTTATGAACGTAATTTGCGTCAGTTTGCTAAGTCAAATGAAGCCAACATCGCCAGTCGCAAACTGTCTATCAATTTATGGAAGCACGAAGAAAACAGCTTCCATTTAAAAGGTATTTGGGTAGACAAACGCTATATGTTGATTACGGGTAACAACCTCAACCCTCGAGCTTGGAGCTTAGACTTGGAAAACGCTCTCTTTATTCAAGACAACTTTCACCATTTAACACCTCAGTTTGAAAAAGAAGTGGAAAATATTCTTCAGCACACTCAGCTGATTTGTACTTACAGGCAGTTAGAAAAAGCAGAAGACTATCCAGATGCAGTACAGAAGCTAATACGAAAGATTACTCGTGTGAAAGCAGATAGAGTGTTGAAGCAGATTTTGTAGTGTTTAGTAAATAATTTAAAAGAGCAGCTAGGCTTAAACGTGTTAATTACATTTATAGATTTATCTTTCTTATTCTTCTTTTCGTTGGCTACAACATTTACCATGCGGAAAGTAGCGAAAAAAATTGGCTTGGTTGACAAGCCTAATGCTAGAAAACTTCACAATGGAGCGATACCCTTGGTTGGGGGAATATCTATTTGCATTTCAATTATCTACTTCCTTTTTAATAATCCTTATGTTCTACCGAATACTCCATTGTATGCAGCATGTATATTGACTCTTGTTGTTGTTGGCGCTGTAGATGACAAATATGATTTGAGCTTTAAGTTAAGGTTTGCCATTCAAGCAGGTCTTTCTATTGCTATGATGACTCTTGGAGGAATAGAACTAAACACCATAGGTGATGTGTTTGGTACAGGAGAGATCATCACTCTGGGCTGGCTTGGTTACTTCGTAACGATACTAGCAGTTGTTGGAGCTATTAATGCCTTTAATATGGTTGATGGTATTGATGGCTTACTAGGTGGTCTGTCAGTCGTGACGTTTGGTGGTTTAGGTATTATGCTTAGTCATGATGGTCAAGACAACTTGGCTTATATCTGTTTAGTTCTAGTAGTAGCGATCATTCCCTATATCTTGCTTAATTTGGGGGCATTTGGCCGCAGAAGAAAAGTATTTATGGGGGATGCTGGCAGTATGCTTATTGGGTTTACAGTTATATGGCTCCTATTACATTCTAGTCAAAATGGTACAGCTCCCCCACTTAGACCTGTAACTGCACTGTGGTTAATCGCTGTCCCATTAATGGATATGACTGCAATTATGATTCGTCGCGTACGTCGTGGTGATTCACCTTTTAAACCAGATAGAGAGCACCTGCATCATATTTTCCAAAGGCTAGGGTTGAGCTCGACTCAAACTCTTATTACTATTTGTCTTATTTCAATTTCTTATGCGGCATTTGGTATATACGGTGAAATGATTAACCTTCCAGAAAGTCTGATGTTCTATTTATTTGTTGTGTTCTTTTTGCTTTATCTAGTGCTTCTTAGCAATATATGGAAGATAACGGCTGCAATCAGAAGTACATATAGCTAATAGAATTGAAACTGCATTGCTCGTGATGTGCTCTTCTTCTCCTCATATCTGACGCTTCACCATAATCGCTTAATTGTAAATAGGGAGTCTAGTTCCATATTTTACTATTATCCGTGATGCTGAGTGTAGCGTTAAATAAAAATTGGCTACAGTTATATAATTCTGATAAATAAGCACTCTGATTCAAGTTAAATTACCATCATATTGATGGTAATTTGACTACCAACAAAACCACTTGATTCTATGACCAGCGCTCTATTGCTCACTACCATCCATAAGACCATATATTTCGAAAAAAGATTCTGCTATCTTCTCCTTAGAATACCTCGAAATAGCTAAGTCTCGACTTTTTCGCCCCATTGATTCCCGTGTATCCCTATCATCGAGTAATCGTTTAATTGCTTTGGCCAAGGATATAGCGTCTTTTTCTGGAACAAGTAAACCAGTGGATCCACCGTGAACCATTTGTCGACAACCAGGGACATCTGTTGTAACGATAGGTAGCCCACATGAAATAGCCTCAATTAATGATTTTGGTAGTCCTTCTCTATACGATGGTAAACAAGCTATATGTGCTTCCTGATAACAGTTTGCAATGTCTTTTCGATATCCTTTATAAAGAATATATCTATTATTGTGGGCAAGTTCGATCTCATAATCAGTCATAGAAGAAGGATTTGCTAGATCAGTTTTCCCTATTAATTGTAGTTCAACATCTTCATTACTTTCTTTTAAGATTCGTCCTGCTTCTATATACTCTCTAATTCCTTTATCTTTCAATAATCGGGCAACTAGAATAACCGTCAGCTTCTCGTTTTTATCATTAGATGGAGAAAACTCTGATATATCTACACCTGCACCATTTACAATTCTACTGGTATATTTTAAAACGTTGATTGATTCTGAGAAAAAATTCCTGTCATCATCATTTTCAAAAACTGTTAGAGAGTTACCACATTGAAGAACAAACTTATATACGATTTTTATACATTTCCACAAGAGCCTTCCACTAATATCTTGAGACATTGAACTAGATCCTAATCCAGTGATCGAGAATATCACTTTCTTGGGCCTTTTATTAATAAAAACTCGATTAACAATGCCTCCATACAAAACAGGTTTAATTGTAAGCATATGAACACAATCTGCATTGCATGTGAAAAGTAAATGCTTTAGAGATATAATAGCCTTTATTTCTCCTATTATACCTTTACCACTTCGCGTCATCGGTAGAAGATAAAATTTCATTCCAAAGCTTTCAAAAAATTTCTTTTGGTCATCATTACCGGCTGCAATAGTAACATCGTGTCCATTTTTCCTTAATGAAAGAGCCAAGTGAAAAAAATGAGACCTAAAAAAATTTGAACAGTTTATAATATACAAAAACTTCATATAAGATATAGATACCAAAGATAAATTATTTTATTTACACACCAAGGATTAATAAAAGACTATTTGAAAAATTTCAACTAAATTTTTAACTATAGCACTAATTAAAGTTAATGTCTTCAAAACATTTAAGAGTTATAAATAAACGCTCTCGGGTTCGTTTAGTTGCTAAATCTAACTATAACTATAACTGATGATATTATTTCATTAGCTCGAAATATAAAATTAAACACGTGCTCAAATTTTTCATTCCTTTAGTCAATGAATTTTATATCAATTAAATTTAATTCCAAGATATTGTACCCGTTAAACAACTCAATTTCTCTACTCAAACATATAACACTTAATGTGATATTGATTAGTATGGTTAGATTTGACGGTATCGTATCTTCTGGCGAATTGTAATCTCACAGTATCTGTTTTGAGAGGATCAACCACTTATACAGTATAACAATGAATGCAGGTTAATTTATAGAACACCATATAGACACCATAAAAATAAATGACTTGAGGCCACGCCATAGATACATCAATTCCAACAATTATAACTCAGCTCTATATCTTCTAGCCATTAAATAACCCAGTATAATTTGCCCTGGTAAAAAGAAAATCACAGGATAATGAAACGTCGAAAATAACGCTATAAGAAGTGGAATTATTGTTTCTTTGGTTGCCTTGCTCAAAATGAAAACAATCAGAAATAGCAAAGAAAGTAACCCATAAGCCTTTAAGAAATACAACCAAGCAAAATCACCACCATAACCATTTTTTATGGAATCTAAACTTCCAATCAAATAATCTAACGTATTAAAGCCATCAAAATGACGGTTAATCTGCTCAAGTTTATAATCAACAAGAAAATGTATATATTGAGAGTTTACTTTTAAACCAAAAGAATCAATAGTGTTAATAATTTCTGAATGAAACAACCCAATAAAAGCAAAAATAAACACAAAGAAAATAGCGAATAGCTTAGCTCTTCTCAGCAAAGTTAATAGAAACAGACTCATTAAGCCACTTCCAGAAGAAAATATAAAAACCACACCTATAGCAGCATATTTACGGATACTTGAAAAATAAACCATACTTAGCAAAATAACAAAAATACTACTAGAAACAGAAGCATTCCCCCCAAAAGAGTAAGGGCGTTGATATCCATTTACGTTAAAATGGCTATATGCCTCTGGGCTAGGGAAGTTAGGCATACTATGAGGTGAAATAAATGTATTTATCAAGACAGCTTCAAGAGGGACAAGAAATATTAGTAATAACAATAATTTTTTTACAGGAAAACTCACTCCAGATTTAAAATAGAGATAAAAAAATATAAATCCAAAGTAAAATCTAAATGTGGTAACTAATAGTACAATATCAGAAATAAGGACTTTTATTAGAAATATCGTAATAAGAAACAATAAGAAAAGTGAATCCATTAGGCTAAACTTTATATTACACGCTCTGAGTCCACAAAGGTAACTCAGCATGCCTAAAGGACCGATAAAAGCACTAAAGAAGCCTAAATATAGAAAAAAATTAAACATAGGTGGTAGGTAGATAATCATTGTAAGACAGAAAGCATTTATGTGGCCTCTTAACTAAATTTCAGAAACGTCCTATGAAATGTCCTAATTCACATTTTAAAATATATACAAATATATTAGGATATTTAAAACCATTAACTTTAATAAATTCTCGATATTGTTTTCTCATTTCAATTATCCATTTGCCCTTATTTTTATTCGTTGTACTATCTTCATGAAGTCGACAAAGGAATAGTTTATCCGAAACAAAATCTGCTCGTGTGAACATAGATATTTTAAGCCAAAAATGATGATCTCCCAATAAATTATATTCACTCACGAAGCGACTTTGTTTAAATACCGACGCACGAACCATTGATGATGATATAGCAATAAAGTTTCTTAATAATAAAGACTGAGTTATAACTCCACGCTTCAAAGTAGGATGCTTACGTTTGATTTTATCGCCTTTATTAGTTATATAATCAACGCCAGTAAAAACAAAGCCTACATTAGGATCATCAAACAAGGCTATTTGTCTTTCCAACTTATCTTCTAACCACAAGTCGTCTACATCCAAAAACGCAACAAAATCTCCAGAAATAAAATCTAATGCAAAATTACGAGCAGCATATAAAGGAATGTTTTTTGTTGTTTTATAATATTTTATCTGATTGCCGTATGACTTTGCTATTTCTGCACTTTCATCAGTTGAGCAATTATCTATAAATATAATTTCCCAGTTTTTATGGGTTTGCCTAAAAATGCTATCAATAGCCTCGCTCATGTACTTAGCACCATTAAAGCAATTCATTATAACTGAAACTTTAGGCCCACTATTATTTTTACTTACATACACTTTCTATATACTCTCGTAATCTAACTTGCCATGTTGTATTAAGTTGCACCCCATAACTATTGAGCTTTTCATTAACAGCCATTTCATTATTTGATACTTTCGCGACTCTAGAAAATGATGATGCTCTTACTGGTTTTACAGTATGGCGGAAATTTATAATCTTTCCGATTTCATTTACGTAGTCAAACCTAGAAGCACTCCCTAAATTAACACAATTGAATATTCCTGAAGCACTCATTTTAATTAAGCGAAATGTGACATCAACTACATCTAAAACATAAGTGGGAGAACCATACTGGTCACTATTGGCTGACACATCACCTTCGGCGTTATGAAAATCGTTAATCCTATTAATAACAAAATTCTTTTTAGAGTTAGGGTTACCACCAAATAACCATCCAACTCGGAGAATTAAATGATTAGGGATTAAGCTCTGAACCTTTTGCTCAGCTATATACTTGCTAGTATGGTGTACAGTAGTAGGGCTAGGAGAAGTGAATTCAGTGTATGGAACCTTCTCTTTGGTTCCATAAATTCCTGTGCTACTAAAAAAAACAAACTTGGAGTTGAATGATTGACTTAAGTTGCCTAACTTCTCAGTTATCAACACATTATCTCTGTAACAATCTAATTCATTGCTTTCGCACCATTCAACATCCGTATTCGCGGCACAATGTAAAACAATACTAGGTTGAAAGTCTTCAAAGATAAGCTTTAAATAACTATAATCCTCACATAATTCAGAATAAGAGATGGTTTTATAATTTAAATCATTTTCCGAGCAGTAATTTACAAACTCTGAGCCTAAAAGGCCATTGCTTCCTGTAATAAGCACTCTCATCAGCTTTTCCAATCATAAGGAATTTCATCTAGTGGAACCGAAACAGCTTCATTAGGGTCGTGTTCAACACTAGCTATATTCAGCAATAAGTTAACGTCTGAGGCTATACCTTGGAATGCCGTCCATATGCCTGGAGGAACGGTTAATCTAACATAGTTACTCTCACAAATTACAGTTTCAAAGTACCTACCTTGTGTAGTACTGTTCGGTCTACCATCAAACAATACAAACTTAATCGAACCTATTGGTACGACGATGTTCATTGTCATTTCTTGATGTTTTTTCCAACCTTTAACATCCGAAAAATTGATAGTAGAAAAATAAGCTTCCCCAAAAGATGAAAAACTCTCTTCTGAGCTTTTCATCGCATGATAGATATCTCCTTTTTCATGATAGATACGCTTCAAAGGAGTTATTGAAACACCAGCAAACATTATTTACTCCAAGCTAGTTTTTTGCTTTTAGCCTTACGTTGATATTCCTCAATTTGAAGCAACGTAAAGTCCATCATGTTTTTTCTTCCTTGATAAAACTCATAATACCACTCACTTACAAACTGAATACACTGCTCATAATTAAGGTTTGCTTCCCATTTTAAATTGAATAGTGCTTTGTCACAATTAAGTTTCAACAACCCTGCTTCGTGAAAGGGAATATTATCAGTAATAGCATAAGCACTATTCAGATCAGTAAAATCCCAATACTTACTCAGATCAGATAATAAGTCTTTTACTGTATGGTTTTGCTCTGCTCTTGGCCCAAAGTTGTATTGTTCTCCATGGTTACTCGAATCATCAACCAAACCTTTCCCAAGAGTCAGATAGCCACTTAACGGTTCTAAAACGTGTTGCCAAGGTCTCGTTGCATCCGGACAACGAATCTCCACTCGTTGATTGTTACTCCAAGCCCTCATACAATCAGCTACAATACGATCACTGGCCCAGTCACCTCCTCCAATGACGTTACCTGCACGACCTGTAGCCAAGCGAACTTTACTACTTGTATCCTTAAAAAAAGATTGTTGATATGCATGAAATATGACTTCAGCGGCTCCTTTTGAACCACTATAAATATCTTTACCACCCATATGATCCGTTTCTTTATAGCCCCAGACCCATTCAACATTCTCGTAGCACTTATCACTTGTAACTATGACGGCATTGCAAGGGTGCTTAACACTTCTCAAAGCTTCGAGAATGTTAGCAGTTCCCATAACGTTGCTTGAAATTGTGTCAAGAGGGTCCGAGTATGAGAGTGAAACTATAGGTTGAGCCGCTAGATGGAAAAGAAAATCAGGCTTAAAGTTCAGAATAATTTCTCTTATCTTTTCTAGATCTCGTACATCAGCAATGTGGTGCTCAATATTATTTTCGAGATTAAGCTCTTCAAACATAGAAGGATATGTAGGAATATCTTTCGAGATGCCGCAAACATCTGCGCCTAAATTAAGCAACCATGTGGTCAACCATGATCCTTTAAACCCAGTGTGACCAGTAATCAGAACTTTTTTGCCTTTATATACACCACTAAACATTTTTAATCACCATGACTTCCAAGGAGCTTCTTCATTTTCCAGCATTTTATTAAGTTGCTTTTTATCATTCAATGAATCCATACATTTCCAAAAACCATGATGTTTGTAAGCCATCAACTCTCCGTCTAGAGAGAGGTTTTGCAATGGACTTTGTTCAAAAACAGTCTTATCACCCTCTTTAATATACTCGAAAACTTTTGGCTCACAAACAAAGAAACCACCATTAATCCACGCACCGTCGCCTTTTGGCTTTTCAAGGAAATTGGTTACATTGATTCCATCAAGTTCTAGTGCTCCAAAGCGACCTTCAGGTTGCACTGAAGTCATCGTAAGTGCTTTGCCATGCGAGTTATGGAACGCAACAAGATCCAAAATGTCAACATCGGACACGCCATCCCCATATGTCAACATAAAGGGCTCATTGCCAATGATTTCTTGGGCACGCTTCACCCTACCACCAGTCATTGTGTGCAAACCTGTATCTAGCAAAGTTACACTCCAAGGTTCTGAGGTGTTTTTGTGAATTTTCATCTCATTTGTCGATAAGTCAATTGTGACATCGCTCTGGTGGAGAAAGTAGTTAGCAAAGTACTCTTTAATGTAATAGCCTTTATAACCAAGTAGCACTACAAACTCATTGAAACCATGCTGTGAGTACATCTTCATTATGTGCCACAAAATTGGCTTGCCTCCAATTTCTACCATAGGTTTCGGACGAACGTCTGTTTCTTCACTAATTCTTGTTCCAAAACCACCTGCTAGCAGTAACACTTTCATAAAAAATTCCTTGTTGAACAAATATAGGCCAAATCTAATTTAGATTTAGCTAAAATTTAGTAGCTTACGCCACTTGTCTAAAGATAGGTCTAAGCATATATAGTTATTAGGAATGCTAGATGAATTCACACCCGTTATTGCTTTTTTTAGCTCTAAAGCACTAGCGATGAAAGAGACACTATCATTACCCCTAAGCGGAGACATGTTAAAAGATTCTGAACTATAACAGATCACGGTAGGTAACTGCATATACGCTGACTCTAGTGCCGCCCCCGTAACATTACTTGTATAAACGATATCAGCCTCAGACCATAGCTTATCCAATGATCTTTTCTCCACAACAATTTTGCCTTCGTGAGCAAGATCATACTCTTCTAAAATATCCTCTACCGGACAACTAGGGTGGGGCTTAATAATAATAGAGTCGAAGCTTTCATCAACATCATGCCACGCTTCTGACAACAGCTTAAGTTGCGCTCTCGTCGCTGATGATAGGTAGTCCGTGACAACTAACAGTGTTCTTAGATTCGTATTGTTCCTTTCTGACAATGCATTAAAGTTAAATTTTTTTAAATACAAACTTCTAAGAGATTCAGCAATATAGACTCTTTCCTTAGGGAAGCCATAAGCAACTAAATCCTTATACGCTCCTTCACCTGTAACTATAACTTTGTTGGGTAGTGGCGATTCATCATACGCGTTCCATCTCTCGGACTCAGTACCATCGAATGGTCGTAAGTCATAAAATTTACCAGAGACATGCTGAAAGCCGAATATTGGATGGGAAGAGTTTCGTTTCCAAATAAAATTCAGAGCTCTTTCCCACGCCTGATTTTCGTATAAATAAATAGCTGTTCCTTGGCCAGAAGTTATTTCGGGGAGCGCTGATAAGGCTTCTTCTAGAATCGAATATCTTATACAAGCATCTGTTGCCACGATTCCCTTGACGGATTCGCTCCAATCATCTTCTAAGAAAACCATGACGTCAGACGAACAGCCTATAATATCTCTAAAGTTTGGCGCTTTTTTTCGTAATTCTATATACCTCTTGATAGAACGACAAAGAACTTTAAATGAAAAAAATTCTTCAAACACCAGTAATCTGTTGTTAGACTGACGACTATATTGAGCTTTGGCTTTTAGCAAAGCTGAAAGTGAAGGGAATTCTTTGCTTGGTATAAACCACGTAATCCAGTTCATACTAGCAGAGTTATGGGTAATTTTGTCAATTAGCTCCCCCCAATACTTTGACTGCAACTGCCCCTCTGTAAGTTTGTTCGGTTCAAAACCAACGGAATAGTCAATTATAGTACATATGTTACTATAATTTTTATCAGTTATAGGTTTAACAGCAGGCTTAGAAAAGAGAGATTTTCGGCACCGACTTATCTGGCGAAGTACAAACAAAATCGATAATATGGTTTTAGGGACTCGGCGCTTCCATAGAAATCGTGTTGAGGTTTTGTTACCCAATGGTGACTGATGCGTGAAGCTCTTTTCACATTTCTCCGTTATTTTAGAAAGCCATTTTATTAGCTTTGTATCATGGGAGACTAAAAACACGTCGTCCCCTTCAAACCCGCTCAACAATTCTTCAAGTAACATGGCTCTAAAAACGGAAAACATCTCACCACTCTTCCAGGGACTCTTCTCTGAAAGCAAGCTCATCCACCAAAATGAAAAGCCATTCTTGTCTCTTAAAGTATCAATAGTTGAAGATCCATTGACTACCTTATGAGCTAACCTATCAACTCTACTTATATAAGATCTTTTGAGTTCATCTCCAAATTTATCCACAAGTAAAGGTAAATACACTACGTTAATGTCTGACCCTACATCTTCCCAGTAGATGATATTAGCGGAATCACCAGTCCAAGTCTGATTTTTATCAAGTACGACTAGTGGTAATCCTGGAAAAAGTTTAAAATCAATCATTTCAACACTATCTGGTTAATATCACTTTATTCAGCCTTTTTTAACGCCCAATGTAACATATTATCAAGGCCCGAGGTTAAAGAAGTATATTCCATATCTAAAACCGAGTTTAGTTTTTGATTATCAGCATATATTCCATGCACATCCCCGGAAGTGCTACCAGAATATTCAACTGTTACAGGTTGTTCATACTTGGCAATTAAAGAACCAATAAGATCTTTAACTGTTGTTTTTATCCCTGTCCCAACATTAAATATCTGTCCATAGGTACTTAACCTTGTTTCAGAAGTTGTGAAAATGTTTACAACGTCATCGATATAAACCAAGTCTCGAAACCTTTCTGCACTGCCTTTTACATGTATATGACTTGAATTAATCATTTGAGATAAGTAAATACTAACCATACCTTGACGCATATTATCCAAATTTTGACCAGGTCCATATACGTTAAAAAGTCTAAAACTTGTAGAGTTTATCCCGTAGTTTTGATATATCTTAAGATAATGTTCGCTTGCTAGTTTTCCGACACCATAGAAGGATTTGGGGCAAGTATGTGCATCTTCAGTTACTGGCAAGTCAGGTTGTTCGCCATACACAGACACGGTGCTCGCATATAAAAACCTATCACAACCATTGGATAAACAAAACTTTAGCATAACCAAAGTTGACTCAGCATTAGTCCTCAAGTCATAACACGGTTCATCAAAACTTACCTCTCCGGAGCTTTGGCCAGCTATATGATAAATGGCGTTATATTTTTCTTGAGGAATAGCTTTATAAATGTCAGGGTCTTGGCAGTCCCCCTCATAGAATTCACAGCCTTCAGGAATCGCTGATACACACCCTGTAGACAAGTTATCAATAGTTACAACTCTGTGGCCATCTGCTATTAATTTTTTTGCTATGGCAGCTCCTATAAAACCAGCTGCTCCAGTCACTAAATACAATCCCATATCAAACTGTCTCTATTAGCTTTGAATAATCATCAACAATACTAATGTTTTGTTCTCTGCAGACATTATATCCAGCTTCCCACTCACTGACATTATTAACAAAAACAAAGTCCATATTGAAAGCTTTAGCTGCCACTAAATCGCTATACGCATCACCAAAATAAATCATCGGCCCTGTAAGCTTACCAGTCGACTTCAGTTCAGCTAGGTTCTCAATTTTAGATTTAGGACTACCATAAATCTCATCAAAGTATTGACTTAGCTCCCTTAGCTTCAAAACTTCTTGGACTTCTTCTTGCGCGCCTCCAGATGCAACATAGCAAGGAATATTATTAATCCTAAAGTATTCCAAAAGTTCACGTATATGTGGCACTTCAGAACACTTTAAAAGTCCTTGAAAACTCAACTCTCCGTATCTTTTTAAAGCCTGCTCTAAGTCATGATGGTAGTCTTTTTGCTTTTTTAGCTCTTTAAAAAAGTATTCAAACTTGACATAACGAGAAACACCACCATTTAACTGATGGTACTCGACAAAGCGAGATACTAGTTCAGGTGGTTCTCCCTCTAAAGCAAGGGAAAAAGCTTCCGATTTTACTTTATTAGAGTCAAGTATAACCCCGTCACAATCAAAAACTGCCACACAGTATTTACTTAAATCCATTTGATATAACCTCTTCAACGCGAGAAACATCTTCAGGAAAGTCAACCGCTATTGAAGCTGAAGACACTTCAATCATACGAACGTCATACCCCAGTTCCAAAAAACGTAAAATCTCAATATCTTCTATACTTTCAACAAACGTTTTTTGTTTCACTGAAGCAAATACCTTCAGAGCCTCTTTAGGAAATGAATAAATACAAACCTGTTTTGAAGCTTTCGAAAATTCAAGTTTTTTTGTTGTAGGTATTGAAGCTCTGCTCATATAAAGAAGACGCCCATCGGGTCTAACTACAACCTTAGGGACGGAGGGACTTCTAAAATCTTCCTCATCGTAAATAGGGCACATCGCATTTATGACTTCATTAGGTCTCTTATTCGCTTCTACAACAACATCTAAAATGTCTTGAGGATCTAACAAAGGCTCATCTCCTTGTACATTCACATAAAATTTGGCATCTATTATTTTAGAAGCCTCATAAACGCGATCTGTTCCTGTCAAACATTCTTCTGAGGTCATTAAATATTGCATTCCGTAAGCAGCACAATGGGCTGCAATCCTATCATCATCCGTCGCAACATATACTCGTTGTTTATCCACCGCGAGGCAGCAACGTTCCCATACTCGCCGAATCATTGACTTGCCACTAATATCAGTTAAAGGCTTTCCAGGGAAACGCGATGACTTATATCGCGCTGGAATAACTACAATAAATTCTTCTTGCATAAACAACCTTACTTCTTAGGAGAAAAAATCGACATTTGAGTTATAGGATAAGTCGTTGGTGTTAAAGCGATAATCTCATTCTCTCTGGCCAAGCCGTTATACATATTACATATCTCTATCATCTCAAGCTGTCTAGGGTCATTTGATGGATATCCATCAATACCAACAACCTTGATTGCAGCAGCATTTGCACAAGTTGCAACCCCTAGAGCATATGCAAAAGTCACATCATAAGGTGCTTGGCAATATGTTGGTTGCACCGAGAATATTGCTGGCACTACTTCAAAGCCGAAATCAAGTGCCTTCACACCGTGACCTTCCATCACATTCTTCTCAGATTCAGAAAAACGATGTAATGGCGCGATAATCGGTTTAGATAACGAGGAGTATAATTTAGACTGGCTAACAAACTTAGAATTGTGCGACACACAATAATAGTCAATAAAGTCTTCCGAAAGAGGGATGGAAACATTAACAGCAATAACTACTGGGTTGTGGTTTCTTATATATGCCTCTATATCCTTCAAGTATCGTTGTGTGCTTGGTCCACTAGCAATAATAAGAACTTCTCGCTCTTTTAACAAACCTTCAATATCAGTAGATCCAGTAGGATTATTTTTTGAACCCGAGAAGGATATTGCAGTAGTCAATAACTCACTATTGTAAGATGATGTACCTTCAACTTTACTTAAATACTTAATCGCATCAATAACCTCATCTTTGCCATAAACCTCACTAGAAATGAGGGTTTGAATATATGTAGGATGTATATCCGCCTTTGCGCCTAAAAAATAAGGTAAGCTTGCGCCCCACCCATATTCTTTTTGCATATCTTCAAAGTATCTAATAACAAGATCATAAATTGGTTCAGGCTTATAGCTCTCACTATCTAAAGTTGCCAATAGAGTTTCAGTTTGTGCATTTCCTGCTCCTCGTCCCATACCGGTAATCGTAACATCTAGCCACGTAACCCCCGAATCCTTCGCCGCTAAAGTGTTATTCAAAGCTTTCCCCATATTATTATGGGTATGAATCCCAATATCTCCTAGCCATGATTGCTTTATAGCACTAGTAATCCTTACAACTTCTTCAAAATCCATATTGCCTAAAGAATCCGCAAAATATAACGCGTCAACACATTCCCATGAGTTTACGCATGATGCCATCTCAGAAATAATCTCTGTAGATTTACCCCCTGCTTGCATCATATTTAAGCCAACTAAGTAGCCTTTTTCTTTTAGCTTTCTAGCAATATTTTCTGAAGCTTTTACTTCGTGAAAATGTGCAGCAATTCGAACTAAGCCTATTTTGCTCAGTTTAGCATCGACAAAAAGCCTATCTACTGCATCAAAAATACTTAGCTCTGAACCTAAAATTGTTTTAGCATCAACCATTACACCATAGATGGGGCCATCAGGCAGGGTAAGGCTATTAATATACTCTTCTGTTGTATAAGCAAACGCTCCATGAAATCCTGCTTGAGAAAAGTTACGTAAGCCTAATTCAACAAAATCTATATTCGCTTCAGCAACCGATTTTAAATAACTTTCGATCACTTCAAAGTCAAAATCCCAGTTATTATAATAGCCTCCATCTCGAAGAGTACAGTCCAGAATTTTAATAGAGTTCTTCATTTTTAAATCCTTAAATTTTATGATAACAATGCTTTCAATGTTGATAAAATATAATTAAAACACTTGATCGCACTTAATTAATTTTATTACCTAAGATGTTTTCTATTTTCATAGCCACTATTTTAGCCGGGTTTTTTTGGACATTCATATATTTTTCTTTTAGACCTTTATAATGTTCATCTACAAAATCACTTTCTGATAACAATAAATTCAATCTATCTTCAAAAGCTTCATAAGTCGTATTTGAAGTCATTACGTGCATATCTTCAGCGTCTGTATTAAAATTAAATATATCACAACACCCGTCATAGTTTATCCATAAAACTTTTTTATTAAGTCCGTAACTTTCAAAACCAACAGTAGAATACATATTAATTATTACTTTACTACGTGAAATAAAATTAAAAGTTTCTTTTCCGTTTGTTTCAACAAATAGTATATTTCCTGTATCTTCAAAGGTTTCTTTGTCATTGACTGTAGGTTGACTATTTCCATACCCTGTCTTTGACATATAAATAGCTTTAATGCTTGGATTATTTTTAAGATAAGAATGAAAATTGGCAACCAGCGTTTGGTAGGACTTTTGCAACTTACTCTGGTCAAGTCCTTTGCAGTTTGAAACTAGATTATCGAAAACAGTTTGACTGACAAAAACGATGTCATATTCAAGGTCATTATCAGTTATATAAGGAATCAATTGAAAACTACCAACGTTAAAAAATTCCGCATCGCCACAAAATGCATGTTTGTCAATGGACTGCTGCGAATGGGCGTAATAATAATCGCAATATTGAAACATTCTAACATGTAGATAGTCATCACAATGATTATGTTGTAACAATATTATATTTTCAATGTTTCTCTTGTACATATGATACTTTATTGGGTTCCAATAATAATCGCCAGCTGAAACCA